>NZ_JACDIJ010000064.1:0-219 GCF_050937815.1 Treponema sp. OMZ 840 | reverse complement strand
TCCCTTGAGGATGCCGAAGTTCTTGAAGCGGCGGAAGCCGAACTTCCGGAGGAAGCACAAAGCGCCGAACCTCTTGGAGAACTTGAAGAAGTAGAAGAGCTTGAAGAAGCCGAAAGTACCGAATCTGCGCTTTTTGCGGAAGCGGAAACCGTTGAGCCGCTCGAAGAAGTAGAAGAACTTGAAGAGGCCGGCAGCGATGAAAAAGCTTCACCCCTTGAG
>NZ_JACDIJ010000063.1:0-226 GCF_050937815.1 Treponema sp. OMZ 840 | reverse complement strand
GTAACGCCGACGGAGCTTGAAACGGGCAGCTTCTCCGAAGCAAACGCCGCATGCACAAAAGACGGCCTTGTCTTTATAGGCGGAAAAAACGGCAGCCTTCATCCCTGTATTTGGAAGGGAACGGACAGCTCTTTTATAGCCACAGAGTTAAGCACCAAAGCCGGCGCGGTTAATGCCCTCTACGTTTTCGGCACCGACATCTATGCGGCAGGTTATATCAAGGAAG
>NZ_JACDIJ010000062.1:0-230 GCF_050937815.1 Treponema sp. OMZ 840 | reverse complement strand
TGTTGAAGTTGCAGACACAAATGGTGTCTTCCGCTTCAACGGCGAGTTTCGCAGCAAGCGCGAAACATCGCGTATTGTATGCACTTTCTCATTGCATTACGAAAGTGCGTAAAAAATTACATTCGCAATTCTGATTCGCAATCCGCTTTAGCGGATATGTATAATACATTTCCTTGCAGAACAGAGCGGTTAAGCGATGATGAATTGCTCATCTAATTTTTTTGGAGGTT
>NZ_JACDIJ010000061.1:0-235 GCF_050937815.1 Treponema sp. OMZ 840 | reverse complement strand
ACACAAACAAAAGCGCAAAGCGCTTCACACATTGGGCGGCAGTCCTCACACTTGCCGCATCGTTAGTGATTATGGGGCTCTTTACCGCCTGCCCCAACGCCGCAGGCGGCGGAACAAGTTCCGGCGGTAACACGGGCGGGGGCACAACGCTTACAAAGGTTGTCTACCTTGCAGGCACCATAGGAACAATCGGGAATGAAAAGCCCCATTATTGGAAAAACGGCACCAAGTACGA
>NZ_JACDIJ010000060.1:0-252 GCF_050937815.1 Treponema sp. OMZ 840 | reverse complement strand
CATTCCACCGCGCACGGCATTATGCGTATGGAGATAAGGGGATTCGAACCCCTGACCTACGGCTTGCAAAGCCGCCGCTCTAGCCAGCTGAGCTATATCCCCGTCCATATAAATAAAAGGGAGGAAAGAAAGAACAGTAGCGGTTCTCAAAAAGGGCCCGTGTTGTACATCTAACACTTTATACACCTGCGTATTTCGACCCTCATTTGCCATCGGCAAATGAGCTGCAAAAAAACACGCAGTGTTTTTTTG
>NZ_JACDIJ010000059.1:0-267 GCF_050937815.1 Treponema sp. OMZ 840 | reverse complement strand
TACCCGACTCCCGTCGGGCAGCAACCTGCGCAAAGGCAAAAGTCGGTTACTTTTGCCTTTGCGCGTCGAGTTTGGCGTAAGGCTTGCGCCTTATCGTCAAACTCGCATACATAACCGGTGCTAAAAGCTGAAGTTTTTAGCACCCGCTGCTCACTTACCCAGTTTGCCTGTGAAAGAAACAGGGCTTTCCAATACACTGGGAGCAAACTGAAAGCGCACTGTGTGCGCCGGTTCCCTAGAACTCTATTTTATTTAAAAAGGCTGTCT
>NZ_JACDIJ010000058.1:0-279 GCF_050937815.1 Treponema sp. OMZ 840 | reverse complement strand
TCGTCCGTTTTTTTCAAAACATTCGACATATTAAGACACTTCTCAAATAAGAAGCGTTATGGGACTGATAAGAGTTGAACTTATGACCCCTTCCTTATCAGAGAAGTGCTCTAACCGACTGAGCTACAGTCCCATATAAATAAAAGGGAGGAAAGAAAGAACAGTAGCGGTTCTCAAAAAGGACCCGTGTTGTACATCTAACACTTATCTGCTTATGTGCATCTATAGCCTCGATTTTCGTAAGAAAATCGACCGTTAAAAATGCAAAGCTTTTTTTTA
>NZ_JACDIJ010000057.1:0-286 GCF_050937815.1 Treponema sp. OMZ 840 | reverse complement strand
CACGCCGCCCGTTCAACAGGGCGGCGCTAACATCGGTCTTTCACCGGGCGGCACACAGGGAGGAAGCGGTACGGGAGGAACGGCTGATACTGTAGGACAGTCGGGAAACGAAAATGCGGCACCTGTACAAGGTCCGTCTTCGCCGAATACGGGCGGAGTTGCATCCGTTCCTCCCGTACAAAACGAATCGGACATTACACAACAGGCGGCAAGTGCACAAAACCCCGTTCCGCAAGTGCCCGCAACAGCGGAAAAGAAAAAAAGCGAGGGATTGTGGTCGGGATTG
>NZ_JACDIJ010000056.1:0-286 GCF_050937815.1 Treponema sp. OMZ 840 | reverse complement strand
CAATCCCGACCACAATCCCTCGCTTTTTTTCTTTTCCGCTGTTGCGGGCACTTGCGGAACGGGATTTTGTGCACTTGCCGCCTGTTGTGTAATGTCCGATTCGTTTTGTACGGGAGGAACGGACGGTACTCCGCCCGTATTCGGCAAAGACGGATTTTGTACAGGCGCCGCATTTTCGTTTCCCGACTGTCCTACAGTGTCAGCTGCTCCTCCCGAACCGCTTCCTGCCTGTGTGCCGCCCGGCGTTGTGCCGATGTTAGCGCCTCCCTGTTGAACGGGCGGCGTT
>NZ_JACDIJ010000055.1:0-291 GCF_050937815.1 Treponema sp. OMZ 840 | reverse complement strand
TTTCAAAACCGAACCTTGCATACAATCGGGCAGGATGTCCGGGTGCAAGCGTGCGGCTCACATAGCGCCGCACGCTTGCACGACGAGTTTGTATGCAAACGGAACCTCGTGTTCCGTTTGCAACACCAGTTTTGAGCATAGCTCAAAACTGATTACTAACGGCTTTTCGGCACATGGCATAAAATCGGACTTCCTGTCCGATTTTATGCAACGAGTTTGCCTTTTGGCAAACTCGCGGTATATCAGGCTTTTACCGGCATCCGTGCCGGAATTGTGAAGTTACATTGAATA
>NZ_JACDIJ010000054.1:0-395 GCF_050937815.1 Treponema sp. OMZ 840 | reverse complement strand
GCACAAAACTGAGTATTTGCAGCTTTTTCGTATATCCGTGTACGGAAATGAAATAAAATGGAGCTATTTCGGTGTGGTTCACTTGTAAAACAGTATAGGAGAACGGCTAGAAATCACACATCCTGTGCGATTATTAGCTTCTAGTTTACGGCGAGCGCAAACTAGGGCAATCTGAAGTTTTTGCCGCCGTCCATGTACGAGATTGTGAATGAAGGGGCTAAAGCTTTTCAATTTCTTCAACGGAAAGCCCTGTTCCTTCGGCTATTTTTTCAATATCAATACCAAGCCGTTTAAATGCTGTTGCCGTTTCAATCGCCTTTTGGTAAGAGCCTTGTGTAATGCCGCGTTGTATGCCTTGCTGTATACCTTGCTGTATACCTTCGGTGAGGCCTGCC
>NZ_JACDIJ010000053.1:0-423 GCF_050937815.1 Treponema sp. OMZ 840 | reverse complement strand
CCTCTTTTTTGCCTTCCCAATTTATCGCCAGAGCAACATACAGGGCTTTGTTGACGTTCTTGCCGTCCTGTCTTGAGTTTACTCGTAAGGCATCGAGGAAAAGTATCGGGTAGGACTTCTCAAGCGGGCGATTGCGCCACTGGCGAACATCCTCAATGACTGACTCGCTCCCTCGAGAAATTAATTCCGGTGAAACTTCCACCCCATAGACATTCTGCAGGTGCCGTTGTATGTCGCGGCAGCTCATCCCGAATGAGTACATCGAGATAATCTGGTCGTTGAACAAGGGGGCACGTCTGTCGTGTTTAGGGATTATCAGCGGCTCGAATGTGCTATTACGGTCGCGCGGTACCTCGATTTCTACCGTGCTGTTGTCGTCCATGATGACTGACTTGTCCGTGTAGCCGTTTCTACTGTTGCCCG
>NZ_JACDIJ010000052.1:0-424 GCF_050937815.1 Treponema sp. OMZ 840 | reverse complement strand
TAAGGCAACAGTAGAAACGGCTACACGGACAAGTCCGTAATCATGAACGACAACAGTACGGTAGCAATCGAGGTACCGCGCGACCGCAATAGCACATTCGAGCCGCTGATAATCCCTAAACACGACAGACGTGCCCCCTTGTTCAACGACCAGATTATCTCGATGTACTCATTCGGGATGAGCTGCCACGACATACAACGGCACCTGCAGAATGTCTATGGGGTGGAAGTTTCACCGGAATTAATTTCTCGAGTGACCGAATCGGTCATTGAGGATGTTCGCCAGTGGCGCAATCGCCCGCTTGAGAAGTCTTACCCGATAGTTTTCCTCGATGCCTTACGAGTAAACTCAAGACAGGACGGCAAGAACGTCAACAAAGCCCTGTATGTTGCTCTGGCGATAAATTGGGAAGGCAAAAAAGAGA
>NZ_JACDIJ010000051.1:0-440 GCF_050937815.1 Treponema sp. OMZ 840 | reverse complement strand
CCTGACGACTTTATGGCGCAGGTTACGGACAGTCAAGTGTTCACACTTGAGGACATCATAGACCGCATGGTAAAGCGCGGGACGACAGTAACGCGCACCGACCTTGCCGCCCTTATGCAGCTGTATACGCAGGAATGCACCTACATTGTGGAAGAAGGCGGCACCTTAAACACGCCGCTTATCAACACAAGCTACAGCATTTCGGGCGTATTTGACGGGGCGGACGACAGTTTCGATTCCAAACGCCATACGGTAAACCTGAATATAACGGCGGGTACGGCACTGAAAGGAGCCTTAACCAAAACCAAAGCGGCAAAAACGGAAACCGCAAGTACCAACCCGTATATCACGGCAGCCTGCGACAAACTGAACGGCGGTACAGACACAATCAAAATAGGCTCGGTAATGGAAATAATCGGAAGCCGCCTTAAGTTCGACCC
>NZ_JACDIJ010000050.1:0-442 GCF_050937815.1 Treponema sp. OMZ 840 | reverse complement strand
CTCAGCACTCAGCACTCAGCACTCAGCACTCAGCACTCAGCACTCAGCACTCAGCACTCAGCATAAAAGCGCGCTGCGGCAGCTCGCTTTTATGCAACGAGTTTCGGCGGCCGCCGAAACTCGCGGACATATAGCTTTTAACTTTCTTACTGCAAACTCGCGCTGTAAATTTACACTTTCGAAAAATCACACACAAGCATTCTCATACCCAAACGCGCAAAGCGGATTTTTCCGCTCTGTGCGTTTTTTGTATACACAGTTTCAAAACCGCACGTCCTGTGCGGTTTTGAACTCCGGTTTTGAGCATAGCTCAAAACCGATTACTAACGGCTTTTCCGTACCTCCGTTTGCACGACGAGTTTTGCGAAGCAAAACTCGCATAAAAATAGCTTTAGGTTCGCACATTTGAAAATGTGCTCACACTTAAAGATAATATCGAACG
>NZ_JACDIJ010000049.1:0-475 GCF_050937815.1 Treponema sp. OMZ 840 | reverse complement strand
TATCTTTAAGTGTGAGCAATTCTTCAGAATTGCGAACCTAAAGCTACTTTTATGCGAGTTTTGCTTCGCAAAACTCGACGTGCAAGCGTGCGGCGCTATTTAAGCCGTGAGCCTCAACCTGTACCGCCATTCCCGCTGTTCCGTAGGAAAAGCGGAAGTCAATTTCCACAGTCCCGGCACGGATGCCGGAACAGCTTTATATCCGCGATGTTTTGACGCGCCGAAAGCCGCACATAAAACATCCTGTTTTAAATCCTGCACACGGATGTGCAGAAAAGCCGTTAGTAATGAGTTTTGGGCAAAGCCCAAAACTCAAGTTAAAAACCGCACAGGACGTGCGGTTTTTAAACCTACTCCATCGTTACAACAATGCCGAGTGCTTCAGAGTTGTCGTCGGTAAGGACGGTTACTTGGGCATCGGAGTCAGAGGTAATGCCGGATGTGAACTTCCAATAAGCGGCTTTTTGAAAGGGGT
>NZ_JACDIJ010000048.1:0-543 GCF_050937815.1 Treponema sp. OMZ 840 | reverse complement strand
CGGCGGCGAACAATGTCGCTCAATGTATCTTTTTCTTGTACCGTATAAGACGAACCGGTAATAACAGACGAACCGCCCGTACTGCCGGAACCGTGCGAATCGCCGCTGTCAGACGAACCGGTATTTGAAGGCGGTGTGCAATCTACAGAGGGGGCTCCGCCGCCCTGTGTAGGAGAGGTTTCTTCTGCTTCGTTCGGAACTCCCGGATTATCCGGAATGTCCGGATCGGCTCCGCAAACAGGGCCGGCTCCTTCTACGTTTCCGCCCCCGTTTACCGCAAGCAATTCTTCAAAGCTTAATTCACGCGCTCCCCATAACGCAAATTCTTCCGCTGTCGGCATATCTCTTGCCGCTAATTCTCTTGTGCGATTAACCATACTATACTCCTCTTTGCAAATAAAATATGCTGCCTGCTTTTGCCGGAAGTTCAACACAGAGGATAAGCTTTCAATCGTACGTTATTTTAGCTCAATTTATAAAGGTATACAGTCCGATAACAGGCACCGTATGTATATGACACTTATATCTTACACTCCGTTTTTT
>NZ_JACDIJ010000047.1:0-572 GCF_050937815.1 Treponema sp. OMZ 840 | reverse complement strand
TTATTTTTTTCAAAAAAAGCTTGATACCGCTCAAAATTCGAACATACATCTTTTCCGGGTTTAAAATATATGTTAAATTTTTTATCAGTCCAATACGATATTGCTCTTATATCGGGATCTGTCTGTATTAAATCTCTCATTTCTTCAAACTCGGGAAAAGTATTTTCAAATTGTTCGCTTAAAGTAGGCTTCTTATTATGTATAGGGAAAAAGGAAATAAGAAGAAAAAATACAAAAAAATATAAAGCCGCCACTACAGATATAATAAATTTCATTGTTGTTTTTCCTGCAGTTCCCGTTTTGTTTGTACATACTTATAGAACGTAAAGCCTCTCAGTACAATAACGGCACCGGTTAGATAATACAAACAGTCCGTAGTTTCTCTTAAAAGACTATTCCCCATTGAACTCTTATATGCCGATATTCCCTGTAAAATATTTTTAGTATCTGCAGGGTCGTCAAAATTGGTAAAAATAAATCCTAAACGTGTATTGTCGGAATTATTTTCCAATCCATTTATTTGCGGTAACCCGGGGGCATCTATCAACAGTCCGGTCGGAAGCCCGCCGGCA
>NZ_JACDIJ010000046.1:0-577 GCF_050937815.1 Treponema sp. OMZ 840 | reverse complement strand
CGTTGCGCTTGGTCCCGTGCCCGTAACCTTCCATACCACAACTTTATCCGCCGCTTTCTTTCCTGCAGCGTAGACTGCGCCGTCCAAAAGGCATACCGCCTTGGGCTTTACAGAGCTTCCCGTATCCAGCTTTGTTTCGGTTACGGTGCCGTCAAGTGTTTTGCTTATTGTCCACAGGGCAGCCTTGTTTTGGGAGGAATTGTTGTTGGCTATTGTTCCTACGGCATAAAAGGCCGAAGGCGAGGCGCACAGGCCGAAAGCTTCCGAACCTTTCTCCCCTACCGCGCTTGTATGCAGGTGGGCAATGCGCACTTGCGTTTTGTCCGTTATATCGGCAATGGTAGCTTCCGCTTTTCCGTCTTTGTTCAGCTTTCCCGCTATGTAGAGGGAAGTACCGTCGGTTAAAATTGCCTTTGCTCCGAGCCATTGTGGAAAGTTTCCAAAGTACATGGTGCCTCCCTTCCATACACGGGCACGACTGGAGCTGCCTTGTTGATGATCCCCTGCACTGTACAGCGTTCCGTCTTTAAGGGTAAGAGCGTATGCAGCGCCTTTCTTTTCCGCATCTATCTCCAGC
>NZ_JACDIJ010000045.1:0-577 GCF_050937815.1 Treponema sp. OMZ 840 | reverse complement strand
ACCTGCGCCCGTGCCCGTAACCTTCCATACCGCAGCTTTATCTGCCGCATTCTGTCCTGCAGCGTAGGCATCACCGTTCAAAAGGCAAACCGCTTTGAGCCAGACAGAGCTTCCCGTATCCAGTTCCGTTTCGGTGCGGGTAGCTTCGTTAAGAGCTTTGTTTATTGTCCATAAGGCACCTTTTTTTTGGGAGGAGTTGCTGTTGGCTATTGTTCCTACGGCATAAAAGGCGGAAGGCGAGGCGCACAGGCCGAAAGCTTCCGAACCTTTCTCCCCTGCCGCGCTTGTATGCAGGTGGGCACTAGGCACCGTTGCCGTGTCCGTTATATTGGCAATGGCAGCTTCCACTTTTCCGCCTTTGTTCAGCTTTCCCGCCATGTAGAGGGAAGTTCCGTCGGTTAAAATTGCCTTTGCTCCGAGCCATTGCATAGAGCCTCCCCAGTACAGGGTGTCTTCTTTCCATACACGGGCACGGGAGGAGGTTCCTTTTTGTTGATCCCCTGCACTGTAAAGCGTTCCGTCTTTAAGGGTAAGGGAACGTGCTTCTCCTGAAGTCATTTCCGAAGCCATAGGCAGT
>NZ_JACDIJ010000044.1:0-618 GCF_050937815.1 Treponema sp. OMZ 840 | reverse complement strand
TGCAAGTGAGCGGCTCACATAGCGCCGCTCACTTGCACGACGAGTTTTGCTTTGCAAAACTCGCATAAAAATAGCTTTAGGTTCGCAATTCTGAAGAATTGCTCACACGTAAAGACAGTATTGGATATATAGCCTTTACCACCGTCCGTGGCGGGCATAAAAACTCACATCCGTGTGAGTTTTTATGCTACGAGTTTTAGGCGGTGTACACACCGCCTAAAACGTCGGGGATAATCGACTTTTTCCGGCATCCGTGCCGGTCATAAAATATTTTTTCGGAAAAAGTGTCTTTTTTTGTCAACTGACACCTATATATATAGGTGGAGGTGAGGTATGACAAAGGCTAAGCCCAAACGAACCTATAAGGACTCGGTGTTTGCCGACTTTTTCGGGGCGGATAAGTCGGCAAAATCAAACTTTATCAGTTTATACAACGCATTGCACGGAACACAGCTGTCACTTGACTGTGAGCTGCGTCATATCAGACTGGAGCAAATCCTGTATATGAACTTTTATAACGATGTTTCCTTCCTTGTAGATAATAAAATCATTGTACTTGCAGAACATCAATCGACCGTCAACTTGAATATGCCGTTCCGTTTTTTGGAGTATGTAGTA
>NZ_JACDIJ010000043.1:0-641 GCF_050937815.1 Treponema sp. OMZ 840 | reverse complement strand
GAGCGGCTGAAATAGCGCCGCTCTCTTTAACTCGAGATTGCCAGCGGCAATCTCGCATATGAACAAATTTCGGTGAGCAATTCTTCAGAATTGCTCATTTATGCCTCTTTTTATACCGGTACAGTTTTTTGTCCGCAGATATAGTAACGGCGGAAGCGTGAATGACACGCAAAAAATTCTGCACAAGCGAAGCGCGGAAGCCTTTTTGCGGGGCATTCCAACGCTTCCGTCATTGTTGTATATGTTTATGTTGCGGACAAGAAATATGTCATAGACATCGAAATTCAAAACCGGTGGAACGATGAGTTCGCCCAGCGTACGGTTTTTTATTGGGCTAAAATGTATACAGAGAATTTACAGAAAGGTGAAGTGTATACAAAACTGCCCAAGTGTATTACAATAAATCTGGTCGGTGAAGGTTTCAGGTTAAACGGTCTTTTGCACAGTGAATATCGGGTTCTTGAAAGACATCTGCATACTGAACTTTCCGATGAACTTGAGATTCACTTTTTGAACCTAGCCAAGGCGAAAGAAAAGCGAACAGTAAAAGCCGAACCGAATGAGAAAGCACAACGGCTGGTTAATTGGTTAAGATTTATAGAAACCGACGATAAGGAGGTGCGCGCAATGCTTGCTGATAA
>NZ_JACDIJ010000042.1:0-658 GCF_050937815.1 Treponema sp. OMZ 840 | reverse complement strand
CTGCGTGCGTCCATTTCAAATGATTTTAATAACATGTACTCCCTCCGTTTTTCTTCGTTTTCTTTGGTTTCATTTACCCGCTTTTCAAGCTGCTTAGTAAATGCCGTTTCCGGCGGTTGTCCGTTCATGTATGATAAAAATGCTTTGAGGTTTTCTTCAGCTTTCTCCGAGGCGGTGCTGTTTACGATGATCTTTGTTGTTCCGTCATTAAAAGTCTGCCCCGTTTCTTTGCACGAGGGGTTTATCGTATATACGGGTAATCCTTCTTGTAAGTAATCAAAGGTACATAAAAATATAATAAAGGTATCGGGTAAATCGTTGTAGTCGCCGCCTTTGTTTATTGCGCTGTTATCGATAGCGCACTGATAATAGCGCATACGTTCAGGCAGATTTTTTTGGTCGGTAGTTTGCATTTCAACATCATAGAGCTTACCGTCTTCGTCCTCAATCATAATGTCGAGACGCACCCCTTTGGAAGCAATTTGAGTTTCTATCGGCTTTTGCTTAAACAGCTTGGTTATCCTACCGACCTTATCTTTGAGCAGCATTGTCAACAGTTCTTTGCACAAAATAGGGTCTTCCATTACGGTGCAAAACATGAAGTCATCTGCAATAGTTAAATTATCAAAACTTTTGCGCATTTTACACCTCCCTTATA
>NZ_JACDIJ010000041.1:0-659 GCF_050937815.1 Treponema sp. OMZ 840 | reverse complement strand
TCAAAAAGGATAGCGAACTGGTTGACCGCCGGTCCCCATTCCTTAATCGGCATAGTCCACTTTGCGCTCGCATTCTTAATCGCAAGGTACATCACCTTATATATCGAATCGTCATCGGGAAAACTTGATTTATTGCGCGTGACTTTGCGCAGGGAAAAGTTCAGGCTCTCAATTGCATTTGTCGTGTAGATGACTCAGGCGGATGCTGTCCGGGTACGAGAAGAACTCCGTCAGCTCGTTCCAGTTACGCTGCCATGAGGCCGAAATCATCGGGTACTTGCCGTCCCATTTTTTTCCAAAATCCTCAAGCGCCTCACGTCCGCTGTCTGCGTTCACTGCACAGTAGATTTCCTTCAAGTCGCGGCAGACTTGCTTCAAATCCTTGTAGGAAACAAACTTCGTCGAGCTTCGGATCATATGAACTATACAATGCCGGATGTGCGTATCCGGAAAAACTGCTCTGAGCGCGTCGGGAAATCCGGTAAGTCCGTCCATGCAGGCTATGAGAATGTCATTTGTACCCCGGTTCTTTATGTCCGTCAGCACACTCATAAGGCTTTCGCCTTGTACTGCAAGGAAATGATTGTACATGTCCGCTTTTCGCGGACTGCGTATCCAGAATTTCGCTCCTTCCGTGTCAGCCAACCACAGTCCCAAAA
>NZ_JACDIJ010000040.1:0-660 GCF_050937815.1 Treponema sp. OMZ 840 | reverse complement strand
CGCTTGTATGAGCAGATACAAAATCCGCGCGATAAGTATTTGCGCCGTTTGGTTAAGATTCCTTCTCCCGAATTCTATGTCTTTTACAACGGTGAAGAAGATTTCCCGGAATATAAAACACTAAAACTTTCCGACGCTTTTATGACGGCCGGCTCACAGCCGAACCTTGAACTCATTGTCGAAGTGGTGAATATCAATCAGGATAAAGCACATACAATTCTTGAGCAGTGTAAACCGCTTGCCCAGTACAGTTTATTTGTAGACACAGTGCGAAAACACCTCAAGCTTGACAGGGAGAAAGGCTTTGAAAAAGCTGTACAGGAATGTATAAATAATGATATACTAAGGGAGTACTTGGAGCGCAAATCGCGGGAGGTAATGAATATGTTGTTGGCAGAATACGATTACGCAACCGATATAGCGGTTCAAAGAGAAGAAAGCGAAGCTATCGGGTTTGAAAAAGGCGCCCGGCAAAAAGCTTTGGAAACGGCAGCTGTAATGAAAAATAGAGGGTATGACCCCGATGAAATTTGCAGCATAACGGGCATAACAAAGGATATTTTACAAACCCTTTAAATCCTCTACGCCCTTTGTACCCTAAGGTTAATTTAAAGATGTGGATGAACTGACATTCACCGATGACTTTATGTTGTTTAAAGA
>NZ_JACDIJ010000039.1:0-661 GCF_050937815.1 Treponema sp. OMZ 840 | reverse complement strand
GTTCAAAACCGCACGTCCTGCCCGGTTTTGAACTCCGGTTTTGAGCATAGCTCAAAACCGATTACTAACGGCTTTTCCGTACCTCCGTGTACGGGTGCAAACGGGCGGCACAAATGGCGCCGCCCGTTTGCACGACGAGTTTTGCGAAGCAAAACTCGCATAAAAATAGCTTTAGGTTCGCACATTTGAAAATGTGCTCACACTTAAAGATAACATCGAACGTACAGCTGTCAGCTGTATAGGCCGGGTTCTTAGGGGCGGTGCATACAATCGGACGTCCTGTCCGATTGTATGCTTCAAGATTGCCTACGGCAAACGGTTTGCCGCAGGCAATCTTGTTTATATGGAACTGTTCCGGCATCCGTGCCGGGACTGTGAAAAGAAATTTCCCGCTTTTCCTACGGAACAGCGGGAATGGCGGGTACAGGTTGAAGCTCACGGCTTACATAGCGCCGCTCGCTTCAACGTCGAGTTTGTATGCAAACGGAACCTCGTGTTCCGTTTGCAACACCAGTTTTGAGCATAGCTCAAAACTGATTACTAACGGCTTTTCTGCACATCCGTGTGCAGGATTTAAAACAGGATGTTTTATGTGCGGCATTATGCCCGTCAAAACATCGCGGATAATCGGCTTTGAGTTCGCACATTTGAAAATGTGCTC
>NZ_JACDIJ010000038.1:0-685 GCF_050937815.1 Treponema sp. OMZ 840 | reverse complement strand
GTTTCATAAGAAACCTCCTAAATGTTAGGGGAAGAGAGCACTTGCTTAAAAGCATACGTCCTGTATGCTTTTAAGCTCGAGTTTTTTGCAAGCAAAAAACTCGCCGAACTTACACGGGCGGACATCCTGTCCGCAGTTCCTCTCTCCCGCACAGCCAAAGGCCTCGCCGGCCTTTGGAATCCGGCCTATACAGCTGACAGCTGTATGTTCGATATTATCTTTAAGTGTGAGCAATTCTTCAGAATTGCGAACCTAAAGTTTTTTTATGCGATGTTTTGCGAAGCAAAACTCGTCGTGCAAACGGACGGCGCCATTTGTGCCGCCCGTTTGCACAATGTGCAGATTTTTTGCGCGGTGCCCATGCCTCACCGCCTTTTTCATCTAATGCCGCGGTACTCTCTCCTCCCCTTCATAGTCCCGCCACGGACGTGCGGGAAAACTTGATATTTGCATACAATCGGACATCCTGCCCGATTGTATGCAAGGTTCGGTTTTGAACCTGCGTAATATAAAAAAACGCACAGAGCGGAAAAATCCGCTTTGCGCGTTTGGGTGTGAGAATGCTTGTTTGTGTGATTTTTCGAAAGTGTAAATTTACAGCCGGCTATCCGCGAGTTTCGCCGGCTGAGCCGCCGAAACTCGTTGCATAAAAGCGAGCTGCCCTGCAGAGAGCTTTTATGCCGGT
>NZ_JACDIJ010000037.1:0-715 GCF_050937815.1 Treponema sp. OMZ 840 | reverse complement strand
GAGTTCGTGTTGGCCCATAGATTGATAATAAAACAGGTGATACAATTTTTATATTCGGTTTGTATGAAGGTGAACATTCTATGCAGCGAGGGTATAGAAGTATGAATAGAACGTCTAGTACGCCGTACCTCATCGGTTCTTTTTTGTTTATTGCCGTGTGGCTTGTGTGGTTTATTGTGTCGGCTGTTACGGGAAACAAAGGGCGGTTGGGCGATATTTCTCATATGTTTCTTTTATGGGGAGGAATAGGACTTCTTGCATCTATTTCTATATGTGATATTTCCGTAACTGAAAAGGGTTTTACGGTAATATCGATTTTTTCAAAAAAAGATTTTTTATTTGATGATATTGAAATCACGTCCATCAAATGCTTCGGCGCACACTCGAGCTTTCGAGTTTATACAACGATAAAAAGTTTTATTTTTGCCTACACCAAGGCAAATTGTGCCGCATTAAAGGAAATTATTCCCTCGGTAAAATATTCAAAAATAAGTGTGGAAGAATTGGAGGCAATGGTTAAAAAGGCTTTTTTTGCCCCGGTATAAACGGATGCTGAATTAAGCCGGTAAGGAGGTTGTTCATGCATACACGGCGCTTTATACAAATTTTCTGTGCGGCATTGTTGTTGTGCGCTTCGTGCGCTCAAGGGAAAAGGGCTGATTTTTCTTCGGGAGAAGAAGCCGAATTTGCGCAAAACGTGTTGGAAAAGCTTCGT
>NZ_JACDIJ010000036.1:0-786 GCF_050937815.1 Treponema sp. OMZ 840 | reverse complement strand
CAAACAGCATAACGATAATCCATACGGTTAGCGACAATTCTTTGGGTTCTTTGTACAGCAATACTTCCTGACTGTATTCAAGCCTGTCTAAGGTATACAGTACTACCGGTTCTTTCATGTAACCTCATTATTACTATTTTTCACTGCCGCCCTAATCGTTTTGCGCTTAACCCAAAACAAAATCGCCCCGAGCGGAATACCGAACACCACATGCCATGTACCGGCTTTTGCGATCGCTGCGCCGGATAAAAGATGTATGTATAAAATTCCGGTACGCAGCGCTCCTGTCGTCCAATTTATATCGACAACCCCGAAGCCGAATAAGATAAAAAGCAGCCACAGTATTTTGTGCTTCCGCTCAAAGCGTGTACACAAACACACGACGAACATGCAAAGCGAATACAAGGGCATAAGCAGCGCAAAAAACAACACGGCATAATGCTTGAAGGTTTTATTTTTTAGCGTAAACTTGTTGATGTTTTTTTGCGAATCGCCGGTTTTGGTAACCGTAACACCGATGACACTCAAGCCGCTTTCGCTGCGTTCAAGTGCAATCTGCGCCACCGCATAGTGATTGTTTTCAAACTCGTATTCGTAGACAAACTCATAACGGCTGAAACCGCCGGATTTGAGCGATTTAAAGGTTTTGTATCCCCAGTGCAGCAGCGACATATTTTTTACATTCCGGTCAAAATATGTCGACACAAATGCTTCAAAGGCTTGTTCGCTCAATTCGCTTTTTAGTTTTTCTCCGGAATGCTCATATACATATGCGTAGTCGCGAAG
>NZ_JACDIJ010000035.1:0-873 GCF_050937815.1 Treponema sp. OMZ 840 | reverse complement strand
TAAAGTATAACACGAAATCGGGGAATTGTATAGTTTTGCCGGACATCCGCTTATCGCCCGCATACCTGCGGGCAAGTTTACGGTTGCGGTAAAAACAAAGTATTCGGCGGGAGCCTCACCCCTTAAAGAAGTGCGCGAAATTGTATACAAAACTGCCCTGACGGTTAATCGTATATACAACGTATCTGCTTTTTGATATTACGAAGCTGTACAGGAATGTATAAATAATGATATACTTAAAGAGTACTTGGAGCGCAAATCGCGGGAGGTAATGAATATGTTGTTGGCAGAATATGATTACGCAACCGATATAGCGGTTCAAAGAGAAGAAGAACGCGAGATCGCCTTGGAAGAAGGCGAAGCTATCGGGCTTGAAAAAGGTGCCCGGCAAAAAGCACTCGAAACGGCAGCAGCCCTTAAGCGGCTTGGCGTTGAGCTCGATACGATAGCTTCGGGTACGGGCTTATCCCGCGAGGAAATCGCACGACTGTGAGTCCGCCCGGCACAAGCTTTCGTAAGGGAGCCGTGCGGTTTTCCCCGGGCGGTTTTTCCATAAAAAAAGAGGCTGCCTAAAAACCGAAGTTTTCGGACAGCCCTTTTTACTTTTAACCGGCGGTAAGCACCGGCTCCCGCAAGGGAAGCCGTGCGGCTTTATCAATACATGCCGTCCATACCGCCCATTCCGCCGCCGGGCATCGGAGCGGGGGGATTCTTTTCGGGAATGTCGGTAATAGCCGCTTCGGTGGTCAGCAGCAAACCGGCGATTGAAGCCGCGTTTTGCAGTGCCGAGCGGGTAACCTTTGCAGGGTCGATAATACCGGCTGCCATCATATCCTTCCATTCCATCTTGGCGGCGTCAAAGCCGATACCTTT
>NZ_JACDIJ010000034.1:0-1079 GCF_050937815.1 Treponema sp. OMZ 840 | reverse complement strand
CGGGCATTACACAACAGGCGGCAAGTGCACAAAACCCCGTTCCGCAACCGGTCGTAGTAGCGGGAGAAGGAGAAAAAAAAGGGATAAAAACACTTACGAATAAAATCGCCGACACCTTCTTTAAAAATGACGGTGCAAAAACAATTCATACGATAGGGGGTGCTGCAAGCAGGACAACAGGTGGTCCGACATCAAAAGCGGGCTCTATAGGTTTGTATATCAATCCAGAGAATGAAGCTCTTTTTAATGTCGCAACTAAATTTATAAGTACGCCTTCTACAATTTCGAAATTTGTAGGAATATCTCTTATTACTGCTAATATTGAAGATATAGGTTGTTATGTAGCTATTGCTGGTGGTGGGGGTGGAGCTGTTGATATTCCAAACACTGAGCTGTCACCATCTACTTTTGTAGGACTGGCAGTTGGTTCATATAAAAGCGTTGCGGATGCACAAGGACCCTATCAAGAAATAGGAGGCTCTATAGGAAAAGACGGTCTTTCAGTCGGGATTGACGCTGTGAAGAATCTGGAGAATGAAACAATCGGATATACAACATCAATAGGTTTTACCGGTAAACCTCTTACTTTTGAAGCACATTATCGAGTAGGAGTTACGAAGCTGTATTCTTTTACAGGTAAAACCCCATAAGAGGGTTGGCGTTTATATGAAAGTTTATAACAAGCGGTTTCATAAAGTTACGATATTGACTTTCTGTTTCAGTTTTCTCTTTCTGTGTCTTTTTTTATATGATGTGTTTATGTGCAGAAAAGGAGGCGAAATATGGCTTGTTTTGACGATTGTCGGCATATGGAGAAGTATATGGGCTTCTCAAATTGCCGATCTTTTTTTTGAAGACGGCAAGAATTGTCTATTGAGCTTTGCATATAAGGAAATTCTTATTCCCCTTGATACTATACATATATCCGATGTGCAAATAAGTCGTCCTATGACGGTTACTGTAAACTATCGCCGATATATGTTTGCGTACACCCGCAAAAATTATGACACGCTTAAAGAACTGTTACGGTACGGTTGTTCTTCAAATATAAATGCGGAAATGTTGGATAAAATGAGAAA
>NZ_JACDIJ010000033.1:0-1155 GCF_050937815.1 Treponema sp. OMZ 840 | reverse complement strand
GAGCACATTTTCAAATGTGCGAACTCAAAGCCGATTATCCGCGATGTTTATGACGGGCATAAGCCCGTCATAAACTCGACGTTGAAGCGAGCGGCGCTATGTGAGCCGTGAGCTTCAACCTGTACCCGCCATTCCCGCTGTTCCGTAGGAACAGCGGAAGTCAATTTCCACAGTCCCGGCATGGATGCCGGAACAGCCGTTAGTAATCGGTTTTGAGCTATACCCAAAACTCGGGTTAAAAACGGAACAGGATGTTCCGTTTTTAAACAATCCCGTATCGCCCGATACGAAGGTGCCGTATCGTTCGGTACTAAGGCCTCGTATCGCCCGATACTATGACCTCGTATCGCCCGATACTATGACCTCGTATCGGACGGTACTAAGGTGTCGTTCCGAGCGATACGAACCTGTGTTACGCTTTTGCCGTGCATGCAAGTTTGTATGCAATTTCGCGCAGTTCTTTAAGTTTGATGGCACCTCCCGTATATTTTGTTTTTACCACCACCGTTACCTTTCCCGCAGGAACCGTCGCAGGTACGCGGGCGATAATTTGGCTCGGAAGGTTTACCGAAAGGCGGCGGGTTACTTTGTGCTCACTATTGTCTGCAAGGCGGAAAAAGACGCCTTGTGCCGCGTCGGTTTCGTCAATTTTAAGCTTGTTGCCTTCGATGATGATGTCGTCTCCGATTGTTAAGGTACCGTCGTTTAAGCCCGTGGCGGTGTCGGTTACGGCGGTTATGCGGGCGCTTTCTTCTTTTGCGCCCATTACCTTTACGCCGATTGCGTCAAGCACCGTGCGTAAGTCGGCGGTGGGGATGAGGTCTACCGTACGTTTGTGCACCTTTTCGTCGTAGGGGGCGTTTTCGGTAGCCCAGACCCCCGACACGCGCGGGCTTATTTGCACCAAGCCGTCCATAAAGCTGATGCCCTCTTGGATAAGGTCTTTAACCGCCTTGTCGCGCATGTTGAGGATGTTGATGATGGTTTCTTTTCGGAACTCGGTGCGCTCCTTTGTGATGAGCTCTGCAATGTCCTCGTTACGCTGAGTTGCGGCGTGAGCGTGAACGTCCGCAATACAGTCGCGGTCGTTTTCCTTGGTTAAGGTGTTGGGACGAAGATAGACTTCCCAAACACTTTTCTTTTTTGCCATAGATT
>NZ_JACDIJ010000032.1:0-1199 GCF_050937815.1 Treponema sp. OMZ 840 | reverse complement strand
GCACAAAACTGAGTATTTGCAGCTTTTTCGTACATCCGTGTACGGAAATGAAATAAAATGGAGCTATTTCGGTGTGGTTCACTTGTAAAACAGTATAGGTGGAGGTGAAGTATGACAAAGGCTAAGCCCAAGCGAACCTATAAGGACTCGGTGTTTGCCGACCTTTTCGGAGCGGACAAGTCGGCGAAGTCGAACTTTATCAGTTTGTACAACGCACTGCACGGAACACAGCTGCCGCTTGACTGTGAGCTGCGTCACATCAGACTGGAGCAAATCCTGTATATGAACTTTTACAACGATGTGTCTTTCCTTGTAGATAATAAAATCATTGTACTTGCAGAACATCAATCGACCGTCAACTTGAATATGCCGTTCCGTTTTTTGGAGTATGTAGTCCGCTTGTATGAGCAGATACAAAATCCGCGCGATAAGTATTTGCGCCGTTTGGTTAAGATTCCTTCTCCCGAATTCTATGTGTTTTACAACGGAGAAGAAGATTTCCCGGAATATAAAACGCTAAAACTTTCCGACGCTTTTATGACGGCCGGCTCACAACCGAACCTTGAACTCATTGTCGAGGTGGTGAATATCAATCAGGATAAAGCACATACAATCCTTGCACAGTGCAAACCGCTTGCCCAGTACAGTTTATTTGTAGAAACGGTGCGAAAACACCTCAAGCTTGACAGGGAAAAAGGCTTTGAAAAAGCTGTACAGGAATGTATAAATAATGATATACTTAAAGAGTACTTGGAACGCAAATCGCGGGAGGTAATGAATATGTTATTAAGTGAATACGATTACGCAACCGATATAGCGGTTCAAAGAGAAGAAGAACGTGAAATAGCCTTGGAAGAAGGTGCCCGGCAAAACAAATTGGAAACGGCAGCTGTAATGAAGTCGATGAATTACCCTTTGGATGATATTCACAAAATCACCGGGCTTTCCGAGGCGGAAATAGAAAAACTGTAACGTCTTGCGCTTTTTTACATCGGCCCCCTAGCGCAAGAAAACACAAAAATAACTAAGGCCTAAGCCGACGGTGTATTTAAAGCAAAGGGTAAAACATCTTCCCTGTCCGATTTGTGCTGTTCTTTTTTCATTCCCGCTGTTCTATACGCTCTTGTACTCATAAAATAAAGTTGTTTTTTTCGGAAAAAGTCTCTTTTTTTTCATATCAAACCTATAATGTTTAAAGC
>NZ_JACDIJ010000030.1:0-2191 GCF_050937815.1 Treponema sp. OMZ 840 | reverse complement strand
TGGGATTGGGGAAAACGGAAGCTGGACAGCATAGGACAAGGGATTGTAGCCAGTATGACTAACGTAACGAATTCCCGGCTGAGAATGTTTAGCGAATTGACGGGAATAGGAAAGGTACAAAACGGTAAAAAAGACGGTGCGGTGTTAATGACGGCTAATACTGCCCAAAATACCGGAATGCCCCCTGAGGCAAGTAATACAGCAAATAATAGAATTCAGTATCAAACAGCGGCAAACAATGACTTCCATTGTGATGTAATTGCATGGAATTCCGCGCTTGATAATAATTTAGATCCGCGAGGACAAAATGGTGAGGCATGGGATGCAAATAATCTTACCGTAAATCAAATACTCGATTATTATCCTGATAACAGAAGCAATGCTCCTGTGGCAAATACCAGAGGTTATGTGTTTTACGACTGGCATAATGATAATGTATTTGATCATATGGAACATTATGAAGCCGGAAGCGGAACCAATTATACCGTTTGGCAAACTAACGGTAGAGATAATCCCTCTGCTACTCCATATGATTCTAGGGTTGACACTAATGGGAGTGGAAGAGCAGGTGTGACGGCAATCTTTGTACCGCTTAATGAGCAATAATAGGAGCGCTATATGAAAAAAAACAGAGTATTGCTATTTTTACTTATGATGACAATGTGGTCATTTGCTGAGGATGTAAAAATAATAAGGGTAATGACCGACGGTAGGGAAGTTGCAGAATACTACCCGGCCGATACTGAAACGCTGACAATATTTGATTCGGCCAGTAACGGGTATAGGACACTGGATATTCGCGGTTTGGAAAATCTGAAAAACTTAAAAGTTTTGGATTTTCAAAAATTAGCTTTTCTTAAAAATTATGACTTCCTTAAAGAAGTATCGACTGTAGAAGAATTATATTTCGGTTCGGTACATTTTTCAGATTTTTCCGTTTTATCCGGTATGACAAAATTGAAAGTATGTGA
Source organism: Treponema sp. OMZ 840 (assembly GCF_050937815.1). Classification (NCBI taxonomy): domain Bacteria; kingdom Pseudomonadati; phylum Spirochaetota; class Spirochaetia; order Treponematales; family Treponemataceae; genus Treponema; species Treponema sp. OMZ 840. The sequence continues at coordinate 1,220 of NZ_JACDIJ010000030.1, read as the reverse complement.
GTATCACGGTTATATGCCGAAAGAAACTATTGAAAAGATACGGTCCGAAGGCTTGGATTTTTCCTTTTGTCCGGATTTGGAATTGTTTGTTTTAGAACCTTTAAAAGAACGTTTTGATTTTATACCGGATATAAAAGTATCGTCTAAAAAGGTTTGGCTGCGGATGTACAGTCAACCGATAACACGCGATAAATTGAGTAAGCGGGAACAAAAAATATTAAAAAGATTTTTGAAGGTAACTCTTTTCCTTGAAAAGGCCGCATAAAAGGAGGTATTAGGGTGAAATGCTTATTGGCGGTATGTGTGTTCGGGATGTTTTTTTTTCGCCGGCTGTGATAAAACAGTAGCAGAGCCGAATACACAAAGCACTGTAAATCAAAGCGAAGTTTCGGACAGTGCAGTTTTGCGAGCACCGGAAAAAAACGAATTACCGGGTAGGGAAGTCGGTTTTGAAAAATCACAGTATAAACTTTCCATGCTTACGCGCTTGCTTCAGTACAGTACGGCACAAGAAGGGACTATCACCTTTAAAAAGATAGGAAACAGCATATATCAATATACATATAAGGATGATTGCGTGTCGATACGAATCGACAGTTCTCCTGAACAGGATCATGAGTATCTTTTTTTCTCGCCGGAAAAACCGGCTATGCCGTTTTTAGGTATAACGCCGGGTATGAGTGGAGATGAAGTACGTGCGGTGTTGGGAGAGCCTGCCGGCTGCCGTACTATGGCTGACGGTAATACGGCTTGTTCTTATCGGGCAACAGGCGGACATTCATTATATTTAATTTTTTCCGAAGGTAAATTGACGCTGATTTCTTTTTATCCTCCGATCTGAACTTCCGGCAAAAGCAGGCAGCATATTTTATTTGCAAAGAGGAGTATAGTATGGTTAATCGCACAAGAGAATTAGCAACAAGAGATATGCCGACAGCGGAAGAATTTGCGTTATGGGGAGCGCGTGAATTAAGCTTTGAAGAATTGCTTGCGGTAAACGGGGGACGTCACGTTATAGACGATCCGAGAACGGATAATGTTTCGGATACTATAGCCAACGGCGGCCATTCTCCGGGCGGTTCAAGTTCGTCGTCGGATGAAAGCTCGTCGGACAGCGGCGATTCGCACGGTTCCGGCAGTACGGGCGGTTCGTCTGTTATTACCGGTTCGTCTTATACGGTACAAGAAAAAGATACATTGAGCGATATTGTTCGCCGCCG
>NZ_JACDIJ010000029.1:0-2606 GCF_050937815.1 Treponema sp. OMZ 840 | reverse complement strand
ACACTTAAAGGTAACATTGAACATACAGTTTTAGCTGTATGTTCGGGATTCCAAAGGGCAGAGCCCTTTGGCAGTGCGGGAGAGAGAGGGGGTTCTAGGGGGAGAGAGAACCCTGCCCTGAACGGGGTTCTCTCTCCCCCTAATAGAGGAGGTTTGATATGAAAAACTCAAACAAAAACAAAAGCGCAAAGCGCTTTACAAGTTGGGCGGCAGTACTTGCACTTGCCGCATCGTTAGTAATTATGGGGCTTTTAACCGCCTGCCCCAACGCCGCAGGAGGAGGCGGCGGAGGTACAACACCTGTTCCCAAGTACGAGGTAAAATTCGGTGTGGACGGTGCAAACGGCACACTTAAGGCAAAATCGGACGGTATAGCGGAAACGGAGACAAGTCCCATAAGCGTAGAAAAAGGCAAAACCGTAACCTTTACCGCAGCGCCTGCAAGCGGGTACCGGGTAAAGGGCTGGACGCTTGACGGGTCGGCAGTAAACGGCAATAACAGTACCTATTCGCTTAATATTACCAAGGCGGTAACGGTAAAGGTGAGCTTTGAAGATGACAGCACTCCGCTTCCCCAACACGCCGTAACCTTCAGCGTGGAAGGCGTAAACGGAACTCTTAGCGCAAAAGCGGACGGAGCTCCTCTTACCTCAGGCAATACGGTACAGGAAGGCAAAGCCGTAACCTTTACCGCAGCTCCTAACCCCGGTTACGAGGTAAAAGAGTGGAAAATCACCGGGGCGGGAATGACCTTTGAGGAGGGCACAGGCACGACTCAAAACAACACCGCCTGCGTAATCCTTAAAGCCCCCCTTACCGTAAAGGTTGTCTTTAAAGAAAAAACCCTTACCCCAAAACACCTTGTAACCATGACGGCAGGAGCACACGGCAGCATAAGTGCCGACCCCGCTCTTCCTTCCGACGGCATGGTAGAAGAAGGCAAAAAAATCGTCTTTACCGCAAGCCCCGATTCGGATTATGCGGTAGACAAGTGGAACATTACGGGCGGGCAAGTCCTTTCCGGCGGAACGGAGGGAAGCGGCACGGCAATGGTAAAAATAACGGGTCCCGTAACGGTTCAGGTAACTTTTAAGGTAAAAACCTTTAAAGTAGATTTCGGCGTTGCAGGTACTCCCCCTAACGGAAGCCTCAGTGCCGTCTACAAAGAAGGAGGGGCTGTTTTTACCTCAGGCACTCAGGTTCCCGAAAACACACTTTTAGTCTTTACGGCAGCCCCCGATGCAGGCTTCAAGGTTGAAAAATGGACGGTAAACAATGAAACCGTAGCGGGCAACACCGCAAACACCTATGAGCACAGGGTAACAAAGGCGGCACAGATAACGGTTTCTTTTGTTTCTTCGGTAGCCATTCCCAATGAGTTTACCCTTACCAACGGAGAAAAGTACAAAGTAACCGACAAGGTTAAAAAACACGTGATAATGACAGAGGCGAGCACAAGCCAGAGCGGTGTATACACCCTCAGTACGGCTGTTGAATATGAAGGTATTACCTACACCCTAACCGGTTTCGACAAAGATATATCGTTCGGTTATCTAAGTGCCTTTGCCTTAAGCGGAGAAAGCGACTTTTTAAGTGTAGCCGGCGGTGTTTTATTCGATAAGGCTCAAACAAAGCTGATTCGCTATCCTATGAAAAAAGCGGGCACCTCTTATACGGTTCCCGAAAGCGTTAGGGTACTGGGTAATAGCTCTTTTTACTACTGTGAGAATCTTACTTCCGTTATCTTGCCCGACGGTCTTACAACAATAGAAAACAGAAGTTTTCTATACTGCGAGAAATTAGCAACGGTCAATCTTCCCTCTTCGCTTACCTCTATAGGCTCACACTTCCTTGCCGGCGCTGCTGTGGAAGCTGTAACAATCCCCGAAGGCATTAGTGGATTGTTGGGGCAGTATTTCCTTAACGATTGCGAAAAGCTTAAAACGCTTGAACTTCCTTCTACCCTTACTGACATAAAGGCATCCTATTTTTGCAGATACTGTACGGCTATTGAGAGTGTTACCTGTAAGGCGGCAGCCCCGCCGGTAACATCCAGCTCCAGTTTTTTTACTGGCGTAAACTTATCCGGCGTAACCTTAAAAGTACCTGCAGGCTCGGAAGCCGCCTACCAAGCCGCCAATGGCTGGAAAAAGTTCGGCACCATAACGGCGCTGCCGTAAACGTTTGAAAACGGGACTTCGTGTCCCGTTTTCAACTTGAGATTTGGATGCGGCGTTCTGCCGCATCCAAATCTCATTATCTACGGCTTTTTTCCGCCGTCCGTGGCGGAACATAAAAGATTTAAAATAACGTCGGCTCCGTCGCACATCCTGTGCGGTTTTGAACTCCAGTTTTGAGCATAGCTCAAAACTGATTATGTACGGCTATTCTGCACATCCGTGTGCAGGATTTGAAACAGGATTTTTTATGTGCAGCATTTTGCACGTCCTGTTCCGTTTTCAACTTGAGATTTGGATGCGGCTTTTTTCCGCCGTCCGTGGCGGAACATAAAAGATTTAAAATAACGTCGGCTCCGTCGCACATCCTGCTCGGTTTTCAACTCCAGTTTTGGGCTTTGCCCAAAACTGATTATGTACGGCTATTCT
>NZ_JACDIJ010000028.1:0-2985 GCF_050937815.1 Treponema sp. OMZ 840 | reverse complement strand
ATTCGCATATAAAAGAGCGTAGGGTAAAGCCCGTACCCTCTTTTTTTAGACACAAACCCCCGTAAATAATGAGTTTTACGCTTGGCGTAAAACTCATTATTTACGGCTTTACCGGCATCCGTGCCGGGAGGCATAAAATCGCACATCCATGTGCGATTTTATGCCGATATAAAGCTTTCCCGAACATCCTGTTCGGGACTGCGAATGAGGGGAGAGAGGAACTGCGGACAGGATGTCCGCCCGTGTAAGTTCGGCGAGTTTTTTGCTTGCAAAAAACTCGAGCTTAAAAGCATACAGGACGTATGCTTTTAAGCAAGTACTCTCTCCCCCTAACATTTAGGAGGTTTCTTATGAAACACACAAAAAACAGGATTTTTACAAATCGGGCGGCAGTCTTCACACTTGCCGCATCGCTCGTGATTATGGGGCTCTTTACCGCCTGCCCCAACGCCGCAGGAGGCGGTAACACGGGCGGCGGTTCGTCAGGAGGGGGAAGCGGCCCCGCCTATGTAAAGGTAGCCTACGCCGAGCTTGACACCTACCTTGCAAACACCGCTTTAAGCACAAAGGTAAACTATATAGAAGTAACCGGCACCATACCCGCTGATAACTTTAGAGGAAGCGGCGGCAGCCCTTCCGCCTTGGGGCAAAAAATAAAGGCTCACCCTGCCAAAAAAGTTGCCCTTAAACTGCCCGGCGAAGTTGCAGATCTTGACAATATGAAGTTTTGCTTTTACGGCTGTACCAATCTTGTGTCGCTTGCCGGTATCCCCGCAAGCGTTAAGGATATGACAGACTGTTTTAACGGCTGCATAAGTTTAACTCAAGCTCCCGACATTCCTTCAAGTGTTATAGGTATGAAAAACTGTTTTAGAGCCTGCACAAGTTTAACTCAAAATCCCGTTATTCCTACAAGCGTTATAACTATGGAAAGCTGTTTTAGAGACTGCACAAGTTTAACTCAAGCTCCCGGCATTCTTGCAAGCGTTACGGATATGAGCTTCTGTTTTTCAGGCTGCACAAGTTTAACCCAAGTGCCGGACATTCCTGAAAGCGTTACGGATATGCGCTACTGTTTTTCGGGTTGTTCCGCTTTAAAAGGGGTAAAGCTTCTCTGTAATTATGAGGATACGTGGAACGAGTTTGAGAAAGTCTTTGAAGGCTGCACCGCTTTGGAAACAGGCGGTATACAGATACCGGGTGCATACTTCGGTAATTACGCCGATGCAGCGGCCCTTAATGCAATGGCGGTTCCCGGCAATACTTACGAAGAACGAAAGGCGAAATTTGCAGTCATAGGAGGAGAAGCACCCAAGTACAAGGTAACGCTTGAGCCCGCCTCAGACGGCACCGTAACGGTAAACCCCGCCCTTCCTTCTGACGGCATGGTAGCGGAAAACACGGAAATCACCTTTACCGCTTCCCCGCATGCAGGTTACAAGCTTCAAAAATGGGAACTGAACGGGCAGGCGGTAAACGGCGCCGCTCCTACCTACAAGCTAAAAGTTACGCAAAATGCAAGTGTAAAGGCTTTTTTTGTGCCGCGTCCGAACACCGTCTACCTTGCAGGCACCATAGGAACAATCGGGAATGAAAAGCCCCATTATTGGAAAGACGGCACCAAGCACGAGCTGCCTATGGACTCGGAAATGACTAGCGGATTAGCACGTTCCCTTACCCTTAAAGGCGGAAAAGCCTACAGTGCAGGGGAGCAACAAAGATCCGGGCAACCTCGTGCCCGTGTATGGGAGGGAAACACCCTGTACTGGAGTCAGGATGCGGGAACCGTTGCACAAGCAATTTTAAGCGAAGGCGCTTCCCTCTACATAGCGGGAAGGCTCGAAAAAGACGGAGCGAGGGAAGCCTCCGTTGCCGACATAACGGACAAAAACGCGGTGCGCATCGCTCATCTGCGTACAAGCACGGGAACGGAGGAAGGTTCGGAAGCTTACGCTTTGTGCTCCTCTCCTTCCGCCTTGTATGCCGTAGGAAAAATAAACAACAGCAACTCCTCCCAAAAAAAAGGTGCCTTATGGACAATAAACAAAGCTCTTAACGAAGCCTCGCGTACCGAAACGGTACTGGCTACGGGAAGTTATGTCTGGCCCAAGGCGGTATGCTTTTTGGACGGCGCAGTCTACGCTGCAGGACGGAATGCGGCACAGAAAGCTGCGGTATGGAAGGTTACGGGCACGGGCTCAAGCGCAGATGTAACGCCGACGGAACTTGGAATCTACGGCTCCGAAGCAAACGCCGCTTGCACAAAAGACGGCCGTGTTTTTATAGGCGGACGAAACAGCGGCAATCCCTGTGTATGGAAGGGAAAGGACAGCTCCTTTACAGCCATAAAGTTAAGCACCGAGGCCGGCACGGTGAATGCCCTCTACGCTTTCGGCACCGACATCTATGCGGCAGGCTATATCCTGGAAAGCGGTGTAAAAAAAGCCGCCTATTGGAAATTCACTTCCGCCATTTCATCTGCCGCCGATGCCGACATAACCGTCCTTACCGCCGCCGACAGCGAAGCCCTGGGCATTGTTGTAACGATGGAGTAGGGTTGAAGCGGGCGGCTTACATAGCGCCGCCCGCTTCAACGTCGAGTTTATGACGGGCTTATGCCCGTCATAAACATCGCGGATAACCGGCTTTAAGTTCGCAATTCTGAAGAATTGCTCACACTTAAAAACAGTATGCCTAAAATCAAGCGGCGTGTGCGGTTTTTAACTTGAGTTTGTTTCAAAACCGAGCCTCCTGCTCGGTTTTGAACTCCGGTTTCAGGCAAGCCCGAAACCGATTACTAACGGCTTTTCCGGCATCCGTGCCGGGACTGTGAAGTTACATCGAACATACAGCTGTCAGCTGTATAGGCCGGGTTCTTAGGGGCGGTGCATACAATCGGACGTCCTGTCCGATTGTATGCTTCAAGTTTGCCTCAAGGCAAACTTGTTTATATGGAACTTTCCCGAACATCCTGTTCGGGACTGT
>NZ_JACDIJ010000027.1:0-3295 GCF_050937815.1 Treponema sp. OMZ 840 | reverse complement strand
CAGAGGAACTTGACAAGTATAGGGAAGGGAAACGCACGTAAACGGAGGCTTGAGTGCTTAAAAAGGGTCGGTTTGAAGAAAGTTGAGTATTTTCAAAGGTTTGCCGGCCGGCTTGACGGGCATTGTGAGTCGGAGAAGTTTACGGATAAAGCGAAAAAGATAATATGGTCAAGCGAATAGAGGTTTATGGCGGATGCCTAGGAGCTGTGAGGCGAAGAAGGCCGTGATAAGCTGCGAAAAGCCGGGGGGAGAAGCACATATTCGGTGATCCCCGGATAGCCGAATGGGGTAACCCAATGGGAGCGATTCCATTACTGGATAGATGAATAAAATAGTCTAGCAGAGCCAAACTGAGTGAAGTGAACCATCTAAGTAACTCGGGAACAGAAATCAAGAAGAGGAGCGATCCTCCGGAGATTCCGAAAGTAGCGGCGAGCGAAATCGGAGGAGCCCAAACCCGTTTAACGGGGGTTGTAGGGCCGCATGGGGATGACCCGAAGAGTTTTGAGAAAACATATATATAGCGGAAAGGTTTGGGAAAGCCTGACACAGAGGGTGAAATCCCCGTACGCGACATGTATATGTCTCTTTGATGCGGTACCTGAGTACGGCGGGGCACGAGGAACCTTGCCGGAAGCAGGGTCGACCACGATCCAAGGCTAAATACTCCACAGCTACCGATAGTGCAGCAGTACCGTGAGGGAAAGGCGAAAAGAACCCCAGTAAGGGGAGTGAAATAGAACCTGAAACCATAAACCGACAAGATGTTACAGCCCTATAAGGGTAGTAGCGTGCCTTTTGTAGAATGAGCCTGCGAGTTATCTTATGCAGCGAGGTTAAGGAATGGTAGTTCCGGAGCCGCAGGGAAACCGAGTCTTAATAGGGCGATAAGAGTTGCATGAGGTAGACCCGAAGCCAAGGTGATCTAGTCATGAGCAGGTTGAAGCAAGGGTAAAGCCTTGTGGAGGACCGAACTATAATCTGTTAAAAAAGGTATGGATGACTTGTGACTCGGAGTGAAAGGCTAAACAAACCTGGAAATAGCTGGTTCTCCCCGAAATGCCTTTAGGGACAGCCTTATACAAATTTAGCGGAGGTAAAGCACTGGATGGACTAGGGGGCGTCACTGCCTACCAAACCCAATCAAACTCTGAATGCCGCTAAACAACGTATGGGAGTGAGACTGCGTGCGACAAGGTTCGTAGTCGAAAGGGAAACAGCCCAGACCAACAACTAAGGTCCCGAAATACCGCTAAGTGTAAAATGAAGTTTGAATGCACAGACAGCCAGGAGGTTGGCTTAGAAGCAGCCATTCCTTAAAAGAGTGCGTAATAGCTCACTGGTCGAGCATGCAAGCGCAGATAATGTAACGGGGCTAAGCGGTATACCGAAGTTTTGGATCTAATGCATTAAGCATTAGGTGGTAGGGGAGCATTCCATGTGCCGATGAAGGTATACCTGTGAGGGGTGCTGGAGGTAGTGGAAGAGAGAATGCAGGCATAAGTAACGCAAAGACGGGTGAGATCCCCGTCCGCCGAAAACCTAAGGTTTCCTGGGTAAAGGCAATCTGCCCAGGGTAAGTCGGCCCCTAAGGCGAGGACGAAAGTCGTAGTCGATGGGAAATCGGTTCAAAATCCGATACCTTTATCAGTTTCGAGGGCAAGACGCATGAGGTGAAACCCGGCCGGAGAACGGTAGTTCCGGTCGAAGCAACAAGCTGTTGAGAGCGATAGGCAAATCCGTCGTTTGAGGTAAGTTGTGACAGCGAGCTAAGAGAAAGTCGAAGCGAAGCGGGTGTAATCACGGTGCCGGGAAATATTGTCTAAGGCTAGGCTGGTAAAGACCGTACCGTAAACCGACACAGGTAGGAAGGATGAGAAATCTAAGGCGCACGAGAGAACTCGCGTTAAGGAACTCGGCAAAATGCACACGTAACTTCGGAAGAAGTGTGGCCCGATTTGGTAAAAGAAGAGGGTGGCACAGAGCAGGCCCAGGCGACTGTTTATCAAAAACACAGCCATCTGCTAATCAGTAATGAAACGTATAGGTGGTGACACCTGCCCGGTGCCGGAAGGTTAAGAGGAGATGTGAAGGGAGCCCTGAAGCATTGAATTGAAGCCCCGGTAAACGGCGGCCGTAACTATAACGGTCCTAAGGTAGCGAAATTCCTTGTCGGGTAAGTTCCGACCCGCACGAATGGTGTAACGATTCTGGGCACTGTCTCAACGCGAGACTCGGTGAAATTTATATACCGGTAAAGAAGCCGGTTACCCACAGTTAGACGGAAAGACCCCGTGAACCTTCACCGTAACTTACTATTGGGATTTTATTTATCATGTGTAGAATAGGTGGGAGACTATGAAGCGTGGTCGTTAGGCTGCGCGGAGTCGCACGGTGAAATACCACTCTTGATGAATGAAATTTCTAACCCGTGCCGTGAAGCCGGTATGGGGACAATGGTAGGCAGGCGGTTTGACTGGGGCGGTCGCCTCCTAAAGAGTAACGGAGGTGCGCGAAGGTCACCTCACTCTGGTTGGAAATCAGAGCGCGAGTGTAAAGGCACAAGGTGGCTTGACTGCGAGACTGACAGGTCGAGCAGGTACGAAAGTAGGTCTTAGTGATCTGGCGGTAGCGAGTGGAAGCGCCGTCACTTAACGGATAAAAGGTACTCCGGGGATAACAGGCTGATCTTCCCCAAGAGTTCACATCGACGGGAAGGTTTGGCACCTCGATGTCGGCTCATCGCATCCTGGGGCTGGAGCAGGTCCCAAGGGTTTGGCTGTTCGCCAATTAAAGCGGTACGTGAGCTGGGTTCAGAACGTCGCGAGACAGTTCGGTCCCTATCTGCTGTGGGCGTTGGATGATTGAGAGGAGCTGCATTTAGTACGAGAGGACCGATGTGGACGAACCTCTGGTGTATCTGTTATTCTGCCAAGAGTAAGTGCAGAGTAGCTACGTTCGGAAGGGATAACCGCTGAAAGCATCTAAGCGGGAAGCCCACCTCAAGATAAATCATCCCTGAGGGTATAACCCTCCTAAAGACTCCGGAGACACTATCCGGTCGATAGGCTGCAGGTATAAGTACAGCAATGTATTCAGCCGAGCAGTACTAATCAGTCGTGAGGCTTGACCATATTATCTTTTTTGTTTGAAATGTAAGACGTTTCCCCCTTATTTTAACTTGGTATTTATTGCCCGGTGGCCATAGTGGAGAGGTAATACCCGTTCCCATCCCGAACACGGAAGTCAAGCTCTCTTACGCCGATGATACTGCATTCGCGGGAAAGTAGGTTGC
>NZ_JACDIJ010000026.1:0-4634 GCF_050937815.1 Treponema sp. OMZ 840 | reverse complement strand
TTGCGCTTATATGCTGGATTGTATTCGGTAAAATGGAAGAAACGGTGCGGGCGCGCGGGGTTGTGCGGCCCGTATCGAATATTTCACAGGTAAAAAATGCGGTTTCGGGAGAGATTACCGGCTTGTATTATCGTCCGGGAGAACGGGTCGAAAAGGGCGCGCTGTTGTTAAAAATAAATTCGCAGGTTGCGCAGGCAAAAGAGGCCGCATTAAAAACCGGGTTTGAAAAGCTTAAAATAAAAATAGACGGTTTGCGGCAAATGGAAAGCAGCTTTTATACGGGAACGGCGGATATAGACAAAAATAATACCGTTGCATTAACACGTTTTCAAGCCTATGCATATCAAAAAGAATTGTTGGAAAAACGTTTTTTGCTTGCCGAAAAAACGTGGCAGGAAGCGCTGCGTATGCCCAAAGAAGCGATAACGCCGGTAAAATTGCGCGAACTTGAATATGAAAAAAATATATATCTTCTTAATTTAGAAACACATAACTCAACGTTTATAAAAGAAATAAGCGATGAATATGTAAAGAGTGTTATTGAATTGGAAGAATTAAAAAGCCAAATCGAACAGGTACGTCAAAACATAAAAAATACTTCGGTATATGCGCCCATCGCCGGTGTTGTACAGGAAATATCGTCGCTTAACACAAACGATTATCTTTTTGCCGACCAAAAAATTTTAAACATCGTTCCGGACGATACGGATGTGTATAAGGCGGAATTAAAAATTCCGGCGAAAATGAGCGGAAAATTGGAAAAAGGTATGAAGGTCAAATTGCGTTTTCCGGCTTTTCCTTTTCATGAATTCGGCGGAGCCGAAGGCCTTATAACCGCGATTGACCCCGACGCTTCGGCAGACAGTCAGGGCATTTTATATTTTACGGTTTTAGCGGATATAGATAAATCTTTTTTAAAGGATAAAAAAGAAAAAACATATCCGGTTAAAAGCGGCTTGGAAGTGGAAAGCCGCATAATTCTTAAAGAACAAACGATTTTGTGGTATATTCTAAAAAAAATGGATATGGTGTGGTAAAAAAAACAATTACAGTTTGTTTGTTTATAACTTGTTTCTTTGTTGCATATTCCGAAGATTATTCGAATTTTATCCGTAAGGTTCTTACTTTAAGCCCTGTATATCAAAATGCGCTTTTGGAACGCAAAAACACCGAAATATCGCTTATTCCCTATAAATATCGCTGGCTGCCGCGCCCTTTTTTAGATGTCGGGTATACTGCGTTGACGGACAAAAAACCGACCGGCCGCTTACAAGCTCATATGTTAAAAACGGCATTTGTGTTGTTTCAGGATGTTCCGGGCGGTATTGCAATGCAAACTCAGGCATCTCAATTTTTTGCATATAATAACGATACTTCCGATTCCAACGCATACGAGTTTTCCGCTTCCTGTGCATTGACCGTTCCCCTATATGCGGCCGCTCCGGATCTGTTGCCGTTTGTATGGGAAGGACAAAATTCGGCTTGGAAGATACATAAAACCATAGCGGACATTCAATTGAAAATCGAAAAAAAACAATTGATTGCCGAAGCCGTTTTTACTGCGAGCCGGTATCTGTTGCTCAAAGAACGCATTGCGTTGGAAGAACGCCGTCAAGACTTACACAAAAAAGAAGCCGAAGCGGACGAGCAATTGTGGAGTTTAGGCAGGCTTTCTTCTTTTGAATTAACCGAACGCAATACCAAACGCTATGAATCGTACTTAAATATATTGCAAATGAAGCAAACCTTTGCAAATCTTATTGAAAATTTATATGTGTTCGGTTTGGAAGAAAAGGATATGCCGCAGGATATACATTCGTGGCTGTCATATTGGGAGCAATATACGGCCGAAAAATACATTGAAAACGGCCTTGTCTATACGCTTGAAACCAAACAGCTTGCACGGAATTTTTATGAACAAGCCGAAAGAAGGCTCGATATGTTACCTAAACTGCAATTTTCGGCGGAAGCGGAACCCGTTTCTTCGCAAGTTTCTTCACATACTTTTAAAGATTCCGTTTTGGGATATTGGAAAAATACCGACTATTGGAATTGGAATTTCAGTATAGGAATGCGTTTTGCTCTTTCTCCTTTAGCCTCCGAGTATCGTTTAAACGATTCGATGTTTACCGCTTACCGTATATATGATATAACGGGAAAACAATTATTCAAAAATCAGCAAATAAAAGAAAAGCAATATCAAACAAATATCGGTTTATTAAAAAAATTGTCGGAAAAAGCATTATTGGATAAAACGGATGCGGATAATAAAATCGTTACGGCAAGGGCCTTACTCGAGCAAGGACATCTTAATCAGCTGAACTTTGAATACCAGCTTTTAAATGCAGAAATTGTCGATAACACATATAAAGAAGTTCGTTTACGCTATATTGCCGCCGTACTGAACGGATATTAGGCTGAGGAGGCGTGTATGTTTTTCGGACCGGTGAATCGTTATCCTGTAGTGCTGCAGCACGATGAATTTGATTGTGCTCCGGCATGTTTGGCTTCTATATGTAAATATTACGGAAAACGAATACCTCTTACCGTAATCAGACGATTTGCCGGTACGGATAGAGACGGCACATCGGGCTTCGGAATTATTCGGGGAGCGGAAGAACTCGGCTTTTCTTGCAAAGGCGGTGTCAGTTACGATAAAACGCTTTCGGCTCATATGGTGTATCCGTTTATAGCCCATGTTAAACGCGACGATTTAGACCATTATGTTATTGTCTATAGATATAAAAACGCTAAGGTGTATATAGGGGATCCCGCTTGCGGTGTAAGAGTTTTAAAGGCGGAAGCTTTTAAAAACGAATGGACGGGGGTGTTTTTTGTTGTAATGCCTGTAGAAAAATTCAAAAAAAATAAGGATACGGATACCAAATTAACCCGTTTTATTAAAATTTTAGGCAAACACAAAAAAATACTTGTCGAAGTATTGGTTGCAAGCATTCTTTTAAGTTTGTTGGGAATAGCCACCGCATTTTACTTTAGATTTTTAATCGATGAAGTATTATATACGGGCGTAAAAATAACTTTAACGCTTTTTTCAGTCGGCTATGCTCTTGTTATACTGTTCCAAGCACTTTTAATTTTTTGCAGAAATCAACTTATGATGTATATGAGCAATAAAATCGATGCGGCTTTAATGTTTGAGTATTTTAGGCATATATTAAAATTACCTATGGATTTTTTTACGTCCAGAAAAACCGGAGAAATTTTATCGCGTATAAACGATACGGCTACCATCCGCCATGCAATATCGTCTACGTCTTTGTCGGTTGTGCTGGATTCGCTTATGCTTGTTATAGGCGGCGTTTTTTTATTTATATTCGGCGGCAGTTTGCTTATCGCCGCGATTATTCCCGTCATTTTATCGGCAATTTTGGCGTGGCTGTTTTTTAATCCGTATAAAAATATGCTTAAAATAAAAGCGGTTATCGATGCGGAAAAACAATCGGTAATGGTGGAAAATATTAACGGTATAGCGACGCTTAAAGCTTTGTCGAGCGAAAAACTTGCGTTTGAACGCACGGAAGTGAAAATCGTCGATTCGATAAAAAAAGGTATTACGCTCGGCACGATGGGAAATATCGAAAATACCTTGCATACGTTTTTATCGCAAAGCGGAACCTTAGCCGTTTATTGGATAGGCAGTTTACATATTTTAGCCGGAAGCATGAGTTTGGGCAGGCTTATTTCGTTTGTGCTGTTGTCGGGTTATTTTTTAGGGCCCTTAGGACGTCTTTTAACTTTACAGCCGTCGCTGCAAGAAGCCTTTGTTGCCGCGGTACGGCTGGCGGAAATACTTGATATACCGGAAGAAGATATTGACAGCGGCGGCTTAAAAAAAGAGAGTTTAAACGGAGATATAGAAATTAAAAACCTGACCTTTGCTTACGGAACGCGGGGAAATACTCTCGAAAACATAACGCTTTCCGTTAAGGCGGGACAAAAAGTCGCTTTTGTGGGAACATCGGGTTCGGGTAAGACAACGCTGGCAAAATTGCTTATGAAATTTTATAATTTCGGTACGGGAGAAATTTCGGTTGACGGAATAAACATAAAAGATTTTGACACTCAATCGTACCGCAAAATGATAGGTTACGTTCCTCAAGACATATTATTGTTTTCGGGTACTATTAAAGACAATATCCGCTTCGGTATGCTTCATCTTCCCGACGAAGCGGTGTATCAGGCGGCAAAGGCAGCTATGGCCGACGACTTTATATCGAAATTGCCCGACCGGTACAATACCCTTGTCGGCGAAAGAGGAACGACTCTTTCGGGCGGAGAACGGCAACGAATAGCATTGGCGCGTATATTATTAAGGCAGCCGCGTATATTGATATTGGATGAAGCGACTGCAAGTCTGGATTCGGTAACCGAACGCGCAATTATGAAAACGGTCGATTATCTTACGGAAGGAATTACACGCATTGTTATTGCACATCGGTTATCGACTATTGTAGATTGCGATAAGATATTCGTATTCGAAGCCGGAAAGCTTGTCGAATCGGGAACGCATAAAACCCTATTGAAGAAAAACGGCGCGTATAAAACGCTGTGGGAAGCCCAGCAGCATTCGTCCGAAATGCCGGTAAAAAAACAGAATCGCCCTTGACAAAGGT
>NZ_JACDIJ010000025.1:0-6016 GCF_050937815.1 Treponema sp. OMZ 840 | reverse complement strand
TAAAGACCCGGAGCAGGGCGTATTTGCCGTAACGGACACAAAGACGGTGCGCTGTTCATCGGTAGTGGAAAACAAACCTGCACGGCTCATCGTCATCTTGGACGCGGCAGTCCCGGCAGGAGAGTTTACCCTTGAGGTAAGAACGAAGCTGACAGGCAACGGCAGTCAAAAGTCCAAAACACTAAAAAAAGGAGGCTACTACAAAACGCTCAAAGCAGTCGTATAGTCAATATCGGACACTGCGATAGCGTAATATCGGACACTCCGATAACGTAATATCGGACACTCCGATAACGTAATATCGGACACCCCGATAGCATAATATCGGACAGTCTGAACGATGCCGCACACGGCATAAAAAACGGACGTTGAAGATTAAAGCTCTTTCGCCTTTTACTTCAACTCACAAAAATACCCCCGAACATCCTGTTCGGTAAAGACGGGGTTCTTAGGGGCAGAGTCCCTAAGCGGTTCTTTTGAAGATGGGAGGGGTTATAGGGGAGGGAAGAAAACTTTTATCCGAAAAAGTGTCTTCCCTCCCCTCAATAAGGAGATTTTTATGAAAAGAATAAAACCTTTAAAAGGTTCGGCACTGACGGTGCTCTTTGGTATGGCGGTGCTTTGCACCATACTGTGTACCGCCTGCCCCAACGCGGCCGGAGGCGGCGGAGGTAACACGGGCGGAGGTTCGTCCGCAGGCCCTGCCTATGTAAAGGTTCCCTACGCCGAGCTTGAAACCTACCTTGCAAACACCGCTTTAAGCACAAAGGTAAACTATATAGAAGTAACCGGCATCATACCCGCTGATGACTTTAAAGGAAGCGGCGGCAACACTTCCGCCTTGGGGCAAAAAATAAAGACTCACCCTGCCAAAAAAATTGCCCTTAAACTGCCCAGCGAAGTTGAAGGTCTTGACAGTATGTTCTTGTGCTTTAACGGCTGTACCAACCTTGTGTCGCTTGCCGGTATCCCTTCAAGCGTTACGAATATGTCAAACTGTTTTAGGGGCTGCACAAGTTTAACTGAAGCTCCCGCCATTCCTGCAAGCGTTACGAATATGAGCTGGTGTTTTGAGAACTGCACAAGTTTAACTGAAGCTCCCGTTATTCCTGCAAACGTTACGGAGATGAGAGGCTGTTTTTCCAGCTGTACAAGTTTAACTAAAGTACCCGACATTCCTTCCGGCGTTACCGATATGAGCTACTGCTTTTCAGGCTGTACGGGTTTAACCGAAATACCCGATATTCCCTCAAGCGTTGAGGATATGAGATGGTGCTTTTCAGGCTGCACCGCTCTTAAAAGGGTAAAACTCCACTGCGATTATAATCCGGCAAATATCAACGGAGAAAAAGCCTTTAAGGGGCTTTTTAAAAACTGCACCTCTTTGGAAGCAGGCGGGGTAAAAGTGCGCGCCGCATTCTTAGGTAATTACACCGCCGCAGAAGCCCTTGATGTAATGGCAGTCCCTCCTGTCGGCAACCCTGCCGAGCAAAAAAAGAAGTTTGCAAAAATCCCTATCGAATACGTCAAAGTTTCTTACGCCGAGCTTGACGCCTACCTTAGAGATACCGCCTCAAGCACCGAAATAAACTACATCGAGGTAACGGGCACCATACAGCCTGAGGACTTTAAGGGAAGCGGCGGCAGCACCCTTCCCTCAGTCTTGGGGCAAAAAATAAAGGCTGCCGCTCCTAAAAAGGTTGCCCTTAAACTGCCGGCAACGGTTCCGGGTCTTACCGATATGTCAAGATGTTTTTATAAATGTGAAAACCTTGTGTCAGTTGAAAACATACCCGAAGGCGTTACGAGTATGGGCAGCTGCTTTTTCGGCTGTACGGGCTTGGCTCAAGCACCTGTCATTCCGCAAAGCGTGAACAATATAACCCGCTGTTTTTATTGGTGCACCGCTTTAAAAAAAGCTCCCGCCCTGCCTAAAAATATTAAAGTTATTGACTCTTGCTTTGATAATTGTACAAGTTTGACGGAAGCCCCGCATATACCGAAAAATGTTGAGTCGGTTGCAGAGTGTTTTTCCAACTGCACAAGTTTAACGCAAGCCCCGGACATTCCTGCAGGCGTTAAAGATATGTGGCGGTGCTTTGACGGCTGTATCTCTCTTAAAAGGGTAAAACTCCACTGCAATTATAATCCGGCAATTATCAACGCAGAAAAAGCCTTTTTGGGGCTTTTTAACGGCTGCACCTCTTTGGAAGCAGGCGGGATAAAAGTGCGTGCCGCATTCTACAATAATTACACCGACGCGGCGGCCCTTAATGTAATGGCAGTCCCTCCTGCCGGCAATACCGCCGAGCAAAAAAAGAAGTTCAGTGCATTTTAATGTTTGAATCCCGGTTTCGGGCGAAGCCCGAAACCGATTACTAACGGCTTTTCGGCACATGGCATAAAATCGGACTTCCTGTCCGATTTTATGCAACGAGTTTGCCTTTTGGCAAACTCGCGGTATATCAGGCTTTTACCGGCATCCGTGCCGGGATTTGAAACAGGATGTTTTATGTGCGGTATTCCGTACCTCTTGTACGGGTATGTTTTTTTTATACCGGGCGGATTGCTTGTATCTTTTTTATAAAAAAGTTTAAATTGCTGCCGACAAAAAATGCGCAGTACCCGCTGATAAAAAGGGCAAAGCATAGGTATAATAAAATCTGCATTTCGGATTTTATATCGGCGGCGCTGAACAAACCGAACAAAAGTATTGCCGCTATAAGGATACAGCCGGAACTTATCCAGCGTTTAAACGATATAATTTGTACGGGGTCTTCGGTTTTTTGTGCGAAATCCGGATCTATGTGTTCCATTATACGCGTAATGCACGGATCGTCGGCGGGTGTAACCGTGCGCAGGGGGGCTGACGCACGGTTTTCGACTGTACTTAAAGCTTGTATAAGCGACCGGCATTTTTTACAGCGTATGCAATGCAGCCGTATCGAAAACGGTACGGCGTTCGGTTTATCCAAGTGTAGAAAACGGTTTATAACGGTATCGCATATGTCAATGTTCATAGGGCAGCCCTCCTTACGGCTGAATTAAGGGTTCAAGTTTGTGCTTTAAAAGCTTTTTTGCTCTAAAAATGTGGGATTTTACCGTGTTTATCGGCCATCCTGTTATAACGGCGATTTCGTTATACGGAAAATCATAAAAAAAATATAAATCGAGGCAGACGGCAAAATTATACGGCAATTCTTTTACGGCAGCCCGTATCGCTTCGGCAAGCGCCGAACGCAAGACCTGTTCTTCCGGACCGTAATCGGTGTCGAAAATCGAACCGCTTTCAACCAGCGGCACATACTCTTTACGCCGGTTTACGGTATTTATTGCCGTATTATAGGCTATGCTCATAAGCCATGTTGAAAAGCGCGATTTAAAACGGAAGGTGTGTAAATTCGTATATGCTTTGATAAAAACATCCTGTACAAAATCTTCGATATCGGATGCATTTCGGAAAAAACCGCAGCCCAATATGCGCACTCTTTTTTCATACAGCCGTACAAGGGTTTTAAATGCTTCTCGATTACCCTTGCAAGCTTTTTGTGCGAGTATAAAATCCTGCAATTTTTCTTCGGATTTTTCGCCGTGTTTTATATCGCTCCCCCTTACGGGTGTTTATATACGGTATAAAATACGATAAGGCCTATTCCCATAATGAGCGGAATAAGGCCTCCCAAAAGAGGGTAGCTGAAACCTTCAATAATCCATATTAAAACCGTTAAAACAAGACCGACTCCGGTCAGTAAAATACCCGTAAGCAGGGCAAAAAGCTTTATGTCGAAACGCACCGGTTTGTAAGCTCCCGATTTTATAAGCAGCTTAATTTGCGTATTTCTCCATAAAAGATAAAAAAACACGACAATTCCGCCTATAACGATTCCCACTATCGGAATAACGGAAACAATTACCTGTGCTGCCGGCGTTAAAGCTATTTCGTTCATATTCTTCCCCTAATAAAATGATCACCGTATTTTCGACACATTTAATCGCATAGAGTTGCATTATTCCAAAAAAATATAATCGGAAAAATACAATTCCGTAATTTTGCCGAGTACCAGTTCGCGGTTTATTAAATCGGTTAAATCCGCTTTTAATTTTTGTTCGCCCTTATCCGATAATTCCGTTCGCGTATATTGCTCCATATAGTTTGTAATTACAAAACGAATTTTTCTTGTTTTTTGAGACAATTCTTCATAAAAAGCTTTGTCGGCGGCCGTATAGGGAAAATAAACCGTAATTACCAAGGGAATGGGCGGATTATCGGCTGTGGCGCATCGCAGAGAACCGATATGAGAAAAAACGGCTTTATCCGCTTGTATTTTTTTTTCGAAAACCTGCGGCTCCGGATCTTTGCGGCGCAAATCGGTTCCGGGTTTTGCCTTCCCCGAAACAAAGGCTGCCGCCGTTCCGAAAATGAGGACTGAAAGTAAAATAGCCGAACAAAACAGACATATCCTCTGGATTTTATTCATAGATAGATTGTATACTGTTATAAATATGTGTTCAAGAGTATGCAAATTTATGCCGATACAAGTAACAATGAATATTTTTTATTCGGATGCAAATCTCTTTTAAGCATTTTGTTATATTAAGACTTTGAGGTAGAAATTGACTTCCGGTCAAAAAGTTGCAGTCAGTTTATTAACTTCCGTTCTCATTTTTGCCGCATTTACGGTTGCAGCTTTTTTAGGCTTGTTTTCCGCTATGGAAACCCGGTTTTATCAGCCTGCCCTCGTTCGGGGAATACATAAACAGCTTGCATCGGTTTCACATATTTTAGACGATTACCTTAGCGCATCAAAAACCGCATTTTATACCGAATTTGCGGAAAACGAATATGTAAAAAAAAGTTTTTCCTTTGAGCAGGATTCACAAGACATTAAAGGCCGCGAAGATGCTTCCGGGAATCTGTTTTCAACGATTCCTTCTTTAACCGGTATACGTATTATAGAAAGCGGCGGGAAAAAAATACATTACAGTACCATTGCCGGAGATATTTTGCAGCGTACCGATAAGCTCGTTTCTTATCGGCTTTATAAGGATATAGGCGATTTACCCTATGAGGAAATTGAAAGCCCGCAGGGCGAAAGCGGACGTATTCTATGCGACCCCGACAGAGATCGTATTTTGTACAGCTTTCCGTTTTATGATGCATATTCGATGTACCGCGGTACAATCGTTTTTTATACGGCTTCCTCCGCTTTTGCACAGGAATTGGTAAAGAAAAATCTTATTGCCGTAACCGATACCGTTATCTTTACCGGTACAAAAGAACGTCCCGTATTTGTATTGAGCTTTCCGAATACCGGACGTGAAATATTGCAAAATATACTCATAAAAAAATTTTCCGATGAAGTTTCTTCGGCGGAAAAACTTATCGAAACGGAACAAACAGGCGTATGGCTGCTTTTTTCGCAAATCGGAGAATCAAAAATATATGTATCCCGTCTATATGAGGAAAATCTTTTTGTATTTTCCGACATGATAAAGACTCTGCTTTTAATAAGCGTTTTTGTTACATCGTTTCTCATTGTTTTTTTGATTTTTAACATAAAACAAGATGACATGTTGCTTATTCGGGACAGGATAAAACGTTTTCAGTTTGCAGTTATAAACGATTACTTGACAACAAAGGAAGAAGTTGATTGGAATGCCGTCTATGCCGATATGAAGCGGCGAAAGCGGGAACTCAATGCTGCAATAAAAAAGAGCTTGGGAAGGCGGGCAAAACGTCATAGCGAAGAAGTTGACCTTCTTTTGGATAAAAGCTGGGATGAAATTATCGCTGCCTTGCATCGGCAAAGCGGGGCCAAAGAAAAGCTGCAGCTCGATACGATTACGGCTGAACTAAAAGAAATGATGGAAAAAATCATTTCACAAGCTCATTTCCCGGCGGCTGCCCCCCTTGCATCCGTTCAACCGGCTGTTCGGTTGAAAACCGTTGAGCCGCTCGAAGAAGTAGAAGAACTTGAAGAAGCCGGCAGCGATGAAAAAGCTTCACCCCTTGAGC
>NZ_JACDIJ010000024.1:0-12187 GCF_050937815.1 Treponema sp. OMZ 840 | reverse complement strand
CATGACCGCTTTTCAGCTGCCACAGAAACATTTTCGCTGTACCTTCCGTACAGCTGCCCTTTTCTTTTGTACTCGAACCATACTTGCGTTCTTTCTTCCCTTCCCTAGTATTTCAAGTTTCTCCGGTTTTACACGCCATACACGTTTCAACCGACCCCGCAAAGCACTGTGATTGTTGCCTTAGCGGCGAGTGAATTGAATATATCATATCTCACTATTTTATGTCAAGCGCATTATCGCTTTTTTTTTACTTTTTTTCTCTTTTCTTTCAGTTCCCTTACGCTATCTTAGCATTTTATCTTGTTTTATCGTGTATAGCTGATTTAAATGAAATTATATAATGAATAAACGAGGCGTAAGCGAATACGACACAAAGCACATACAATAAAATTCCTATTGCACGCAATGCCTGCATGGGAAGATTTTCAGTAAAATCAAGCCTTGTAGCGCTTTCCAAAACAAGGGAAAACATACCCGCCGCTATATATAAAACGGTTTTAATCTTCCCGCCCATCTTGGCCCCAATCGTAATGCCGTGTTTTACGGCAATCAGCCGTACAAAAAGCATTCCCAATTCGCGGTGAATAATCAAAACGAGCGTCCACAAGGGCATATATCCGCTGAACGCATAACAAAAAAAAGTCGTCACATGCAAAAACACATCGGCAAAGGGATCAAACAGTTTTCCGAAATCGCTTACTTCGTTATGCTTCCGCGCATAAAACCCGTCTAAAAAATCGGTAAATTCAGCTAAAACAAGCAGAGGAAGCAAAAGGTATGCCGATACATGAAAAAAACTTTGGGTCCATAAAGGAATAAAGTATAGGAAAAAAAATACGGGCGCAAAAAAAATACGCACCGCGCTGAGCATATCCGCCGTTTTCATGGTTTAACTATAGCACAAAAAACAGCGGCTGTAAACAACCGATATAGACGGTCTTTTAAGGATAAGATTTAAAGTCCTGTACAATACTGATAGCCGAAAGGACTTCTTTGTCTTTTATAATGTCGGATGCAATTTTCACCGCTTTTTCTGCAACAACGGGAGATTCGGCAATTCCTTGCAATGTAAGCGTTTTGCCGTTTATAATCGCCCGCAAAAAATTGATACTTAACTTATACTCAAAAACAAGCGTATTAACCAAATGCTGGGCTGTCAGTAAATCTTCGATTTTTTGTTTGCCGCTTTGCTCAAGCTCTTTGGTAATCAATTTTTTGCACATTTCAGCAAGCACAAGGGCCGCGTTATGGGCACTGAACAAACCGGTATTTAAAACCACATGAAAATGGGCGGGATCTTCTACCGATATGTTAAAAAAACTTTTATGAAAGCCTATGCGATTCGAATCGCTTTCTTCCATGCGCTGCAGCGCTTGTTTTTCATCCCATGCAAACTCATCCATAAGGCGTTTTGTACGCACGGAATCCGATGCAACAAAGCGTACGGCCAAAAGATTCGGCACTTTTTCCAAAACGGCAAAAGCACCGCGTCCTATCAAAATACAGTTTCCTAAAGCGGCCGCCTCTAATATCGCCGTTTGAAGATAATCCAAATATTCATCTCTATTTTTAGCAAGAGAGGCAAAAAATCCGGGTTTTTTTTCATCGTATTTTTCAAGTTTTTCCGCAGGAAAACCTAAGGATATGATTTTATCTTCAATATCCTTGCGGTCTATAAACGTATATCCCAATAAAGTCGCCAATTCCGCAGCTATTTCATCGCCGCAAGCCGCAACCTGCCGTGAAATCGCAATAACAGCCATAACACACCCCCACTATAATACACATCGGGAACGTACGCCGTTTTTTACAATCCAACCGCATCCGCGGCAATAAAACCGCCTCTTTACTTTAGCAAGCGGATTCTTTATTCTATAAAAACACAGCGTACTTTGTACATCTTTTATGCATATATAGAATAAGGCGAAAACCAAAACTTGTCAAAGGGGATTTTACAGTTTTATGAATGACGATACTAAAACAAAAGGCATGAACAACAATTTAATTTGGGAAGTAAACACAAAAACGGGCATATACAAAACACCGGTATTTACAATAAACGATCAGCAAGCCGTTTCACCCGCAGGCGAAAAAAAAAGCTTTATTACGGTTAACGCACCCGATTGGGTGATAACGGTACCCGTATTGTCTGCAAACGACATGCAAAAAAGCGCCGGTATCAGCGAGCCGTGTTTTTTACTTGTAAAGCAATGGCGCGCTGGAGAAAATAAACTCAGCATAGAATTTCCGGGCGGCGTTATAAACGAAGGAGAAGCCCCCGAAGATGCCGCATTGCGGGAACTGCGTGAAGAAACCGGATTTAAAGCCGAAAACTGCACCCTGCTCGGAACTATGAATCCAAACCCCGCTTTGTTTTGCAACACTGTTTACTTTTTTACAGCAACCGCCCTTTCAGACATCGGAAAACCGGAGCCGGATGAGGATGAATTTCTACAGCCGCTTGTCGTTCCGATCGGCGAGGTATATAAAAAAATGGGGCGCCCGCCGTACATTCATGCACTTATGGCGGCCGCCCTGTATTTATACGGACAATCCGATACTTAAGGTTTCGGAGTTTGTTGACCGTAGATGCCGGGTGAATTTTCCGTACCCGTTTTTTGAGCACCGTAAACATCATATTTTACGGAAGGAGAATATACACCGTCGCGGAACTCTCCATTTAAACTGGGAATTGTAATTTTCATACCGGGATGAATAAGATCCGCATTGGAAGGATCCGGCATGGAAGATTTATTTGCCTGATACAGATTTTCCCACAAAAGCGGATTGTTATATACATAAGGTTTTGCCGAAATATTCCAATAGCAATCCTTTGATTTTGCCCAAGGCGTTACAATATAATATTTCGGAAGCGGCAATATTTCTTTTATACCCTGAAGCGCCGTCAAACACTCTTCGGCATATAAAGTTGCCGTCGCCCAGTTTTCCATACCGTATGCCAAAACGGCATTATCCAAAGCTTTTTGTCCTGCCGCAAATGCCATAGGATAATTTACATCCGCCTTTAAATTTTTAGCATACAACACTCTGTTTCGCGCGTAAATAATACGGGTATTGGCTTCATATTTTGCAAGCATTTCGGCAACATATGCTTCCGACAACTCGGCATTTTCTTCAGCTAAAAGAGAATATTCAACCGCTTTATCATAATCGCCGGCATCAAAGGCTTTTTCCGATTTTGCCTTATACTCTCTGGCCAGTTTTTGATACGGATTATCTATATAACTTGCAGCCGAAAGAGCACACACAAAAATTCCAAGCAGGCATAAAACAATTAATACGTTTTTTTTCATTATTGGGCCCCCTGTCCGGATTTAGTATTGTCCAAAGCGTCAAGCGCCTCTACCTGTTCAACAGGAGCGATAGCATCGGCTTTGACAGCTACGGCATCGGATTCTTCCACACGGCGTTTTGCGCGCGCCATAGCCTCTTCAGCGGCCGCACGTTTTTTCAAAACTCCCTGATACACTTTGTCCAACATACCATAACAAGTAACATAGTTATTATAGGCTTTTTCGGTTTGACCGGATTGCAATTCCTGATTCGCCCTTGTATAAAATGCAACGGCACCGGTATAACCGTTTTTATCCGCAACGGATGACTTTACCTCATCGGCTTTTTGCTTAAGGGCGGCAACTTTATCCCGCTCGGTTTCAGCCAATACCTTGTAACCCGCTTTTATTACGGAACGATAACCGTCTGCGGATTTTTTTGAAATGTCATACAAGTCCTTTCCGCTTGCACCGGATTTTAACATAGATTCGGCTTTGCGAAAATCTTTGTCCGCTTCGTCATATTCTTTTTTGGCATATTTTACAAAATCCATATCGGTAATTTTTTTCCGATCCGCATACGCATAAGACGCTTGTTCCAAAGCCTTATACCGGTACACAATATCCGACATTTTTTTGTTAAATTCGGCAGGATCGCCGCCGGCTTTATATGCCGATTGAAGGTCGCGGGACTCTTTATCGATTGCCGCAAGTTCTTTGGGCAAGTTGCGCTGAGCGCCGGCATCGACGGCTTTTTTACGAGCCGCGGCAGCTTGTTCGAGCAATTTTGCATTGGCTGCAGTTAAATCGGAACCGGCCGGCTGCACAACTCCCGTATTATCGGTTGTTTCAACGACGGCTTGACCTGTAGAATCGGGTTGTTCTGCAGGCGTCGTATCCTTCGGCGGAGTTTTACAGCCGAAGAAAAACAAGGTAAAAAGGCAGTATAGGCATAAGCCGGGAACTATCCATTTTTTCATACAATCCTCCTGGTTTTATAGAAGTCCGCACCAGCGGCATATTAAAGCACCATAAAGCCGAAACCGCAGCGATTTTTACAGCCAAGAAAGAATCGGACTAAACTGAAACAAAATGCCTCAATAATAAAGATGATACAATATTTTTTCAATAAATACAACGTTAATTTATCTTTTTTTAAAAAAAAGTACATATTCTTAATTTCTTTTTAAGTTGACGGAAGCGCCTTTTTTTTTGTATATTTATGTTTAACAAGATTATCTTTGTATTTGGAGGATTAGAATGAAGGTTAAACCTTTAGCGGACAGAGTTCTGGTAAAAATGGAAAAAACCGAATCAAAAACAGCCGGCGGAATTATTATTCCGGACACGGCTCAAGAAAAAACTCAAATAGCCTGTGTAATTGCAATCGGTACGGATAAAGAAAAGATTACCGTCCAACCCAAACAGCGGGTTATGTATGATAAATACGCCGGAACCCAAATCAAAATCGACGGCGAAGAGCACCTTATCTTAAAAGCCGAAGATATAATTGCGGTTATCGAATAAAAACTAAAAAGGCTGCCGTCCCAAGGGGATTGAGCAGTCTTTTTTTTATGATAAACGGCATAATTCGGCATTTACTGAGCCGAAGCATCCAATTGTTTAAGCATAAGCCGGGATCTGCTGTGAGCCGGATCCAAAGACAATGCCTGATTCAGCGACAAAACCGCGTTGCGGTTTTCTTTTTTTTCGCGCTGAATAAGGGCAATTTTATAATAAATTTCGGCTTTTAACTTTTTATCTATATCCGTATCCAATATTTGTTTGTACAGCGCAAGCGCTTGTATGCGCCGGCTCGATCCGTTATACAACAGGGCAAGATTAAGAAGGGCATTCGGCGATATAGCAACGTTTTTGTTGTGCTGCGCCGCTGCAAGAATTTTTTCGGCGAGGGAATAATCTTCCTGTCTAAAAGCGATGTATGCGGCGATTTCATATTCCCACGCATCTTTAAATACAACGCCGCTTTCTTCTTTATCTTCTTTTTTGTTTTTTTCTTTATCTTGTTTTTTGCCGGCAGCATCAGACTCAAGATTATACCGCACGGCAGTCCAATTATTAAACAATTCCGATGCTTCCGCTATCATATTGTTATTACAAAAATACCACAGGGCAAAGCGGATAATAAGCGAGTCGTTTTCATACGGAGCGTCGATATTTTTTTCAAGCAGCCGCCAAATATCCGCGGCTTTTTGCCGTTCACCCGAAGCGGCGGCGGTTCCCGTCTGTAAGTCCGAAAGCATCCATTGCAACTTTAAATGTTCCAGTGCAAGGGCCGCATCTTTTTTGCGGTTTAAGCTTTTTTCCATACGCAGCAGCGCTTCCCTCGGATCCGCACGCGGCACAACATCGTCAAGCTCCATACTTAAGGTTTTAATACCTTTTTCTTTTAAAACAGCCGAAAAAAGATGTTCGCCGGTTTGCGGCGCATCATACACGGATAATTTTCCGTATGCGCTCAAACCGGGAATATAGTCGGGAAAATTCCGTGTAAGCGACGATAAAAAAAAGTATGCATACCCCATATTCCCGCCATGCAGGGCGGCACGGGCGGCATTGTACCACGAAGCCGGATTCGCAAGCGGAAAACGGTCGATAGAATGAATCCATGCTTTAATGGCCGCTTGTTCATCGCCGGAACGCAAAAAAGCATCGGCCGACAATGCGGCCGCTTCGGCGCTCGGCTGTACGAACTGCAAATCTTCGGCACATTGGATAAAATTACCGGAATCATATGAAAGGCGCGCCCAAAACTCCGGCATATCATATACCGACATCGCCGCAGGGTGCAGGGAAAAGGCATCCCGCATGCGTCCCGACAAAGCATAGGTTAAAGCGGCGTTGCGTACATATGCGCTGTTTCCGGTAGTCGCCGCCGCGTCGATATATGCTTGAGTATATGCGGATGATAAAAAATGTGTGCTTTCCGATTCGGTGCCGGCGGCACCGGCGGTACGAAATCGAAGTTCCGCATATAGGGATCCGTATTTACCGCCCTCCAATTTTACCGCATAGGGACGGGCTTCATCCGTCCGATTTGAAGATATTAAAAAATGCGTATACACCGCTAAAAGCTCTTGATTGTCGGGAAAAAGCGACAACGCTTTACGCATTTGTTTTTCGGCAAAATCGTTTTTGCTTAATAACAGGGCACGCCGAATAAGGCCTATATAATCCCACGACGTATGTGCATGTTTTGCATTTTTTTTAAGCAGGCGCCATGCTCCCCCGTAATCTTCGGCTGCAATAAAACCGTCTGCAATATCAAGCTGTTCTATAAAGGCGGAAGAAGAAGATCCCGACGAACAAGAAGCAAAACCTAAAAAAGCAAAGATTACAAAAACTGCAAAAAAAAACGCCGTACAAGGTTTCATAGCTTTCGGTTTTCCGTTTCGAGCGTCGACTTAACGGAAGCCAAAACACCGTTGACAAAACGAAAAGCGTCGTCCGAACCGTATTCGCGCGAAATATCGACCGCCTCATTTATAACGATGGACGGATGAATATCTTTTTGAAACAAAAGGGAATACACGCTCATACGCAAAACGGCCAAGTCAACCTTGTTGAGCCGGCCGATTTCCCAGTTAACCAAATGGCGTGAAATTACGGCATCTATGCGGTCTATAGCTTCAAGGGTACCGCCGATTATAAGACGTGCAAAGGTTTTGCCGTCTTCACCGATACGCTCAAGCTGTGCTTCGGATGCCCAAGAAAAATCAAGCAGCGTTTTTTCATCCTTTGTGCCGGAATCCCATGCATACAATGCCTGAAACGCCAAAATCCGGCTTTTTCGCCTGGCCATTTTTTCTCCTATTCGGTTAAGACTCTGTTAAAAAAGGCAAGCCGCCCTCAGCGGCTCTCTTTTACCAGTCCAAAAGCTTGTTCAAAGCGTCGCCCGTTTTAAGCATATGGTAATTTTCGGGGGTCCGCAAAGAACGCATAACGTCTTCAACGGCAGAGGCAAAGGCGGCAGCTTCTTTTTGCCGGCCTATTTGTTGTTTAATATATTCGTATACGGTAATGGCCGTATCGGGCTGGACTTCATCATCCAAAGCAAGTATCTTTGCAGCGTATTTTTCCTGAACGGTGTAAAACTGAAAATCCGAAGGAGTTTCGGTTACATCGGACATAAAACCGACATTTTGTGAAAAAAGTTTAAGCAATGCGTCATAATCCATTCCCAGCTGTTGAGCGGCAAGTGTCCCCTTACTGACATACATATCGCCGGCTTGAAAACCCGAATTCTCAAGTTTGCCCTTTACTTTAAGCTGAGCATAGGTTGTTTTTTTATTTTTTAAATCGGTTCTCAAAGAATCGGCCGTTTTTTTTGCAGACTCGGCATCTTTCCCTTTGGGAATAACAACCAAAAAAAGTTTTAGAATATCGTTTTGCACAAAGTTTGATTTGTTGATTTCAAAAAACGAACGAATCTCGGCATCGGAAACGGAGGTGCTTTGCAGTTCATTCCGTTTAAGGGACATAACATACTGCTGGGCAATGAGTTGATTTTTAAGAAAATTCTTGTATTCGGACAGATTCATACCTATCTGCGCCGAAAAATAATCGTCCAGCGACATTCCGCTTTGACTTTTTATTAAAGCGGCGAATTCCTGCTCGCTTATAGGCTGACCGACTTGTGCGGCAATGGAATTCAAAAAATAGTCGTTAACGGCAGCATCCGTAATGGAAAGTCCCGCTTTTTGCGCCGCTTGAAGCGCCAATTTTTCGTCAATCATAGCGTCGAGTATTTCTTTTTTTTGCTCGACGGTAAAAGACGGCATTCCCGTTTGTTTTTGGTAAACGGCCACCCTGTTTTTAAGCTGCTTAAGCGTAATCGATTCGGTTTTGTTTAACTTTATCGTAACCAGCGGCTGCAAATCGTTTTGCGCCGATGCAAAAAACACTGTAACCGAAAACACAAACAATACTGCAAACAAACGTTTCATATCCTATCCTTTTTACAAAACATTTTCGGGCGATTTTTATTTTATGCTAAAAGCCCGTATGACTTATATAAAAATACAACAACTTGCACGCCCCTGCGTTACAACCTAAAGCGAATGTGTTCAATCGGCACATTCGAATATATTATCCAAAAAAATCACCGCATAAAACCGACTTTGTTTTAATTTTCGGGCTTGTCTAAAAAGCCGATTGCTTTCCGACCGTTCCGACAGCGCCCGTTACGCTTGAATCACCGCCCGTATACGGCGCACACCCGCTGACGACGACTGCTCTTTTTGTATTTTGAACGTGCCGATGGTTCCCGTGTGTTCCACGTGGGGGCCGCCGCACACTTCTTTTGAAAAATCGCCGATTGAATATACCTTTACCTTTTGTTCGTATTTTTCGCCGAACAGGGCACGCGCACCCGTTTTTTTTGCTTCTTCCAAATCCATCACTTCAACCGTAACGGGAAGGTCGCGCTTTATCTGCTCGTTGACCATCGCTTCAACCTGCGCGATTTCTTCTTTTGTCATCGGGGAGGGATGCGAAAAGTCGAACCGCATGCGCTCGGCGGTGATATTCGAGCCTTTTTGCGCAATGTGCTCGCCCAAAACGCGGGCCAAAGCTTCCTGCAACAAGTGGGTGCAGGTGTGGTACTTTGTCGTAATTTCCGAATGGTCGGCCAAACCGCCTTTAAAAACCTGATTGCTTGAGGCGCGCGACAATTCCTGATGCTTTTTAAAAGCTTCGTCGAATTCGGCGCGGTTTACCTTCATGCCGTGCTCGCCTGCAAGCTCTTCGGTTAATTCAACGGGGAAGCCGAAGGTATCGTAGAGGCGGAAGGCGACGCGGCCGGGAATGATTTTTGCAGGGTTTTTCATCAAATTGGGCAAAAGCTTTTCAAACTCGGCTTCGCCCTTTTTTAAAGTTTCGAGGAACTTTTCTTCTTCGCGCAAAAGTTCTTCCAGGATAACGGCCTTCTTTTCTTCAAGTTCCGGGTAGGCGGCTTTAAAGTTTTCGATAACAACCTGAGCGGGAACTCCTAAAAAGGCTTTTTCCAAGCCGAGTTTTTTCCCGTGGCGCACCGAGCGGCGTATCAGGCGGCGCAGCACATAGCCCGCTCCCACATTCGAGGGAAGTACGCCCTTGGGGTCTCCGATAATAAAGACGGCCGCGCGTACGTGGTCGCAGATAATGCGGATTGACGTATCGTCGGCTTCGTTTTCGCCGTATTTTTTGCCGGTTAAGTTTTCCAGCGACTTGATAATCGGCTGAAACACTTCCGTGTCGTATACGGATTTTTTACCTTGGAGCATGGCCGATGTTCGCTCGATTCCCATACCGGTATCGACGCAGCGGCGGCTTAACTTGGTGTAGTTTCCGTCCTTGTCTTTATTGTATTCCATAAAGACGTTGTTCCACATTTCGATGTATTTACCGCATGAACAGCCGGGCTTGCAGTTATCGCCGCATGATGCTTTTCCGGTATCGTAAAAGATTTCGGTATCGGGACCGCAGGGACCGGTTTCGCCTGCGGGGCCCCACCAGTTGTCGCTTCGCGGCAAAAAGTGTACCCGTTCTTTGGGGATGCCGAGCGACATCCATATTGAAGCGGACTCTTCGTCGCGGGGAATGCCTTCTTCGCCTTCAAAAACGGTAACCGATAATTTATCGACGGGAATATTCAGCCATTCTTTACCCGTTAAAAACTCAAAGCTCCAGCTTATGGATTCTTTTTTAAAGTAATCGCCGAGCGACCAGTTGCCCAGCATTTCAAAACAGGTAAGATGGCTTGAATCCCCTACCGAATCGATGTCTCCCGTGCGTATACATTTTTGATAATCGCACAGCCGCGTTCCCGAAGGATGGGGCTCTCCCATTAAATAGGGCACCAGCGGATGCATTCCCGCAGTGGTAAATAAAACGGTTGGGTCGTTTTCGGGGATAACCGACTTACCCGATATTTCCGTATGACCCTTTGTTTTAAAAAATTCTATATATTTAAAACGTAATTCATTTGCTGTCATATACTATATAATAGCTAAGCGGTATATAAAAGTCAATATTTCGCACGGAGTTGAAAAAAACGCAAGGAGCGCAGGGGACGCAAGGGGTTTAGAGAGGGATGTAACCGCAAAGGGCGCGGGAACGTAGAGGAGTTCAAGTTTCTCCGATTGGCAGTTAAAAAACAAATTGTGCGGTTTTTACATGCCGCTTTAGCGGGTGTTACGCACACCGAAAACACCGTAACGATTACCGTGCCGGAATAAATAACGCACCCCCGATTCGGGCGGGTGGGCACCCCTGATCCAAGCGAGCGGGCACCCCTGATCCGAGCGATACGAGGCGTTAGTATCGCTCGATACGAGATATTAGTACCGCCCGATACGAATGACATGTTCTGCCGTAAGATAAGCACGGGTTTTACATCAATTCTTTTAACATGAGAATCACGGCAGCCGGAAGTATTAAAAACCATGCCGCCGCAGCCGCTATAAGCAGACTTTCAAAGAGATTTTTTGTGCGGACAATTTTTTGTAAGCGTATCAATTCGGAAAACTCCTCTTCGGTTAAGCTGCCGTTTTGTTCGAGTTCCGTGCGGGCAAAATCTTTAAAACCTTTTGCATACATGCGGAATTCTTTTGAATAGCCGCGGGGCATGGAGGTTCCGAAGTGCAAAAACCCGGTAAAAAGCGCGTCGGCTATGTCTTTATAAGTGCCCGCCTTATTCAACAAATCTATCATGCGCTTAACGTTTTTGCAGCTTTTACTATAAAACACCGCGCTACAGATAAGAAAAACCGCCCCCGCACCCCAAATAACAAAGGGAAAAAGCGGCTCGGATGAAAATAAAAAATTAAGGGTGTTCAGGACGGTGAGTACGGCTGTAAAAAGGACGGCGAGAAGGGAGTGTTTTTTTATAAAAAACTTAGAGCTTTGCAATTTCCGCTTCCGAAAGACCGGTAACTTTTGAAATCAAGTCAACACCGAGCTTTTCAACCCTCATAAGTCGTGCCGTTTCAAGAGCTTTTTGCCGGGCACCTTGAGTAATGCCTTCGGTAATACCCGCTTGCACACCCTTGGTATAACCGAAATGTCCCCAAGAAGCTTTGTCGTGTTTATACTTCATACGGTTTTTATAGAGCCGCCGCTCTTTCGGGTTTTGGAACATTGCGTCTATCGTTTTATTTGTCTGTTCCATTACAGGAGAATTATCCGCAAGCATTACACGCACTTTCCTCGCAAAGTTCATTTAACTTAAAACCTTCACCGACTATGTTTATTGTAATACACTTAGACGGTTTTGTATACACTTCACCTTTTTTTAAGTTTTCGGTATACATCCTCGTCCAATCATGGGAGGTAATCAATATGTTAATAGCCGAATATGACTACGACACCGACTGCTAATGTCGAAGTTTAAAGTACAAATGTCGAAGTTCAAAGTGTGAATGTCAAACTTCAAACTTCAAATGCCGAAGTTCAAAGTTCGCCCCTCGCACTTCCCCCGTTCGCATTCGGTATTCTTCCCGCCCTTAAAACACATTAAAAAAACGTTCCCAAAAACTTTGTTTTTTTAGGAATTTTGTGTTACAATGTTTAAAAAGGGAACGTCCTGTTCCCTTTTTAACTTCAGTTTTACGCTTTGCGTAAAACTGGTTACCTATAGCTTTTCCGTACGTCCGTGTACGGGTCGGAAAGCGTATGGAAAACGGTGAACCGGGCGGGAACATGGCATAAAACCGTGCTTCCTGCTCGGTTTTATGCGACGAGTTTTGCGTTGCAAAACATCGCGGATAATCGGCCTTTCCGCCGTCCATGGCGGGATTTGAAACATTGCGGATAATCCGCTTATCTACATCTGTGCTGTGCTTTATATTAACTTTTTACGAGGGGCGTTATGCACGGTAATACCGGCACATCTG
>NZ_JACDIJ010000023.1:0-13215 GCF_050937815.1 Treponema sp. OMZ 840 | reverse complement strand
TGATTAGGGGGTGCTTTTATGGCACATACAGCACAGGAACGGTACAGCTCGCTTGTTGACTTAAAGTTGCGGGCGACATTGGTGCAAAAAGACGGTATTGTCTGGAATAACCGCTACGAGGGAGACCCGAAAGCGGGATCGGTAAACGTGCCCGTGCGCGACACCGAAGTAACGGTCGCCGCTTATAATAAGCAAACGGGCGTAAACAAAACGCACGGAGCCACGACCTATTTGAAGGTTCCCATTGACAAAGATTACGCCGTCAACGAATTGATTGACGGATTCGACGCGGCGGCGGTTCCCGATAACCTCGTAGCCGACAGGCTCGATAGCGCAGGTTATTCGCTTGCCTTACAGGTGAACTCGGATAGCACGGCCGCCCTTGTCGCAGGCGGTACGGAAATGACCGATAAAACGGCATTAACAAAAAACAACGTTTACGAGGCTTTTGTAAAAACCCGAACAATTATGTCAAAGGCGAACATTCCGAGTACCGGCCGCTATGCGCTTGTATCGCCCGAAACATACGCGCTTTTACTGTTGTGTCCCGAATTTGTGCGGGCCACTTCGTTAGGAGACGATGTGGTACAGACCGGCGCGGTCGGACGAATCGCAGGTTTTACCGTGTTTGAAGATGTTACCTTACCGAACAAAACAGAGTTTATTGCGGGGCACCCCGACTGGTGTACTCGTATAAAAGAATGGGCGGTCCCGGTAAAGGTGCAGGATTTGAGCGGTTCCGGTGATTACATCGGCGCTTCGGCCGTACAAGGACGTATCGTTTACGCACACAAGGTAACCAAGGCGGTCGCCGTTCAAATTAAAGAAACGGCATAACAGGGGGTCGGGAATGTTTGAACACGTTACATATAGTTTTTACTCGGACGCTATGGGGCGTGCCGTCATTCCCGACGAAAACACTTTTAACCGGCACAAGACGGAAGCCTGCGCCTTTGTGCGCTCAAAGCTTCCGTTTATTGCCGTTCGTGAAGAAAACGGGTTCGACAAGGCGGCGTGTATGGTTGCAGAAACCTTGTACGAAGCCGAACGGAATAAAGCCGCAGATGGGCGCATAGAAACAAGTAGAAGCATTGAGGGTTTCTCGCAGAGTTTCGATGTGTCAAAGGTGCAAACACTTTATGATAAAAAATTTGTAGTACCAGATTTTCTCGCCGTTTTTTCGGCGACGGAAGTAGAGAGTAAAATTTTCCCTGTATCGTCCCATAACCTTTTTGCGGACGTTTAGTATACACGGGCTTAAAGTCGTTTTTAAGTTCTTGCAATTACTTATACCACAAAAAATTACAAGCCCTATTTTATCCAAAGGTTGGAGATGGGGGGAATTGAACCCCCGTCCGAATGAGCGGATCGGGAACATCTACAGGTTTATCGGTGCGAGGTATTTGTCGGGAAACGGTAGCAGCACCGCAAGCGTCGTTTCCGTATTCCGATAAAAGTCCCGTGCAGGTACCGGAAACCCTGCAAAGCAAGCTCTGATCAGCGTCAGGATATCGAACCGCTCAGAGCGGCGCAGCCCGTATCCCGCGATTACGCAGCTAAGGCGTAGTCGTAAGAATTGTCGAAATCGGCAATTATAGTTTTTGTCTGTTCGGAGGAAAGACGTCCTCACCTGCAGTTCGAGACCTCAAACACACCCGTCGAAACCGGTGCATCCCCAATCGGCATAAAGATACCGCCCTTGGAGGAAAAAGTCAAGTATTCGATTGTATTTTCATTCTTTTTTTGTTATATTTGCTTTATGGCCGATATAAGCGATTACATTTTATGGCGGGCGGATATTCCTTTTAAAGTGTCTCCTTTTAACGAAATTGACGCATTGATTTTGTGCCAGCTTTTATACATCGATTTTGACCGAATAGTTCCCGAAGATTTTAAATCGGGTATTACAATAAAAGAGGCGGCGAAAAAATATGCTTTGCGCCATATAAACGACGATTCAAAAGATTTAGGCGTTTTTATAAATCCGCGTTCCGCCGATTTATTGGAAGCGGCGGGAGCTTCGATACGTTTCGGCGATATTATGCTTAAAGGTTTTGTAAACGATATCGATATAAAAGAAGAAAAGCAATTTGCGGCCTTTACCGCTTCCGTATCGCCCCGATTACACTGCATTGTGTACCGCGGAACCGACGATACCCTTATCGGCTGGAAAGAAGATTTTAATATGGCCGTCTACGATCCGGTTCCCGCCCAACAGGCGGCATTGGACTATTTGGAACGGGCACACACACAGTGCAGGGGAAAACTGTATACGGCCGGACACTCAAAGGGAGGAAATTTAGCCGTTTATGCGGCGGCTTTTTGCTCGAAACAAATCTTTAAAAAAATTGAAAAGATTTTTTGCTTTGACGGGCCGGGGTTCAATTCTGACACCTGCAAGCGCGGCGATATGGAACGTGCATTTAAAAAAGCCGAATGCTTTGTTCCCCAGTCATCCGTAGTAGGCATTCTCCTGCAGCATTCGCAAAGCCATAGAGTCGTCCAAAGTACCGAAACAAACGGCGTAAGCCAGCATGATGTTTTTTCATGGCAGCTTCACGGAAAAAACTTTGCAACGCTTGAAAAACGCAGCGATGAAAGTTTGTTTGCCGAAAACACCGTTGCCTCATGGCTTAAAGAAGTACCGAAAGATTCCCGTGCCGAATTTATAAACCTCCTATTTAAAGCGGCCGGTTCGGCGGGAGCTTTGACGCTTACCGAATTAAAAAATCGATGGCTTCAAACGTCGGCAGCTTCAATCAAAATGCTGCATAATATGGACGCACAAACAAAGGATAATATATTCCGCATTTTTAAGCTGTTTTTAAAAGCCGTGCGGTTTAATATGCCCGGTATAGGCGACTTATTATCGGGCAGCGCAAAAGATGAACAGCAAAACATCAAAACGGGGCTGCCGAAATAAGGAGATTTTTATATCCCGCCTTCGCTTTCGGTTGTAAGCTTTTTTAAACGCGAAACGGTTTCTCTGGTTCTGTCTTGAGCGGACTTTGTTTGCTCAAAAACATGTATAAGCTCCGTTATACTTTTAATCATAGCATCTATTTCGCCGTTTACTTTTTCCGTAGCAACAGTTAACTGTCTAAAACCGCTTACCGACTGCTGACGGGTTTGCGCCAACGTATTGTTTTCATTTTGCAAATTATCCATTTCGGCCAATACGGTTTTAAGCGAACCTTCCATACTTGCGCTTTGCGTATTTGTTTGCACAATAAAATTCGATATTTCGGCAAGCACCGCTCTAAAACCGTCAACCTTTTCGGTTATATTTGCAAAACTTTCTTCCAAAATATTTGAAGCGGAAGCCGAATCGGCAATGGCGGCGGTTATCTTTTTTATGATTTTTCCCGTCGAGTCCGCTTCTTCCGAAGATTTTTCGGCTAAATTGCGGATTTCTTCGGCTACAACCGCAAAGCCCTTACCGGCATCTCCTGCATGAGCCGCTTCGATTGCCGCATTCATTGCAAGAAGGTTTGTTTGCTCGGCTATTTGTGTAATAAGCGAATTCGTTTCAAGCAATAAAGTTGAACCGGTAGTTACTTCATCGATGATTTGTGCCATTTTACTTAAGTTTGATTTGCCTTTTTCACTCGCATCGGAAATATTTTTAAAATTATCTTCAATCAAGCCGAACTTTTCAGTAAGAATTTTCGTGTTTTCCACTAAATCCGATAAATTGCTTACCGCATGTTTGGATTTTGCGCTTTGTTCGGATATTTGCATATTCAAATTATTTAAAAAATCGTTTAATTGTCCGGTCGTCCGCTCGCTTTCACCGAGTGTTTTTTGCTGAACCGAGATTTCGCTTAAAACAAATTCAACATAATCGGATATTTTTTCAAAAGATCCGGCCGCTCTTTCCATATTTTCGGTTAGGATTTTGTCGCCCTCGGTTAAATCGGAGGCGGCATTTTTAATTTCATCGAATAAAACTTTTAGCTTTCCCGAATAATCGACAAGTTTTGCACTCGTTTTGTCGCTCTGACGTTTTTCAATATTGAATTTCCATGCAAGGGCAATCGCTTGTACGATTAAAAATAAAGTTAACCCGAAGGGCAGCATATTGGTGAGCCGTATAATCATCATACCGGAAAGCACATCCAAGACACCGGCAATAATCAATGCACAAAAACCGAATACGATAAAGCGTATTCCTTCCCGCTTTCTTTTTATCAAAAGGACAATAATAACGATAATGTACAAAGCTTCGGCAAGACAAATAATTTGATGAAATAAGATAAACGAGGTAAAAAAAATCGGCGGCGTAATAAGAGAAATTAAACCGTACAAAAGGGCTTCTCCGATACAAATACCCATAATTACTGTATTCACTTCATTTTTATATAAAACACGCAAATAAAACAAAACCGGCGCAATCATAACCGCAAAGGTAAAATATTCGATACGAATATTGGTTTGCCATGAAAATCCGAAAAGCTCGGTTCCGATTAAAGAACCGGTTACAAGCATTCGTGCGGCGACGATAAATATAAAAAGCGAAAAAGCCAATAAGCTGACTTCCGTTTTGCGGAACAAAAATAAAATTAAATGATATATACCGAGGGCACAGGCAAAGCCGAATAAGATAGATTCGATAACGGCCGCAGACAAAATACGCGAAGTTAATACGTGTTCTTTTCCGATTTTTACCGAATTATATAAACCCGATCTGGAATAATCAAAGTTTGAAGCATGAATTACAATGTCCAGCTCCGGAGAATCGTCGGGCAGGGGAAAATTCCGGTTTTTGGCCGCAGCCGTATAGGTATTTTTTGTATTTCCCGTTTTTCCTATTTTTCCCAATTCTTTGCCGTTTACAAAAACCGTAACGGCCGTCATGGGCTGCTCGATATATAAAGAAAGGTTTGATGCATCCGGAGGCAATAAAACTTTTAAACTATAGGTTGCATAACCGAAATCCGGATATTTTTTTCCGTTTTTGCTTTCAGCCGTCCATACGCCCGGCACATGCATAAAATCCGAAGCTTGTTTTGAAGTTTGCAAAAATTCGTTCCAAAAAAAGCCCCAGTCTCCCTTTAATTCAATCGCTGCATTGGCGCTGAAGTTCCATTTTCGCAAATCGATACGGCCGTTTTGTACGGACGGCGTTTGTGCATAGCCGATGTGCATAAAAAACATAAGGCATACAAGGGTTAGAACGCTGCTAAAAAACTTTTTCATATAAACTCCGATGTACTACAGAACAAGCTAAAAAAAAACTATTATTTTGTAATCAAAATAATAGCATATGATTTTCAAATTTTCAATATTTTTTTAATCCTATTTTTTATGCGGCCCGGCGTTCGATTTACAAGGACAGTCTATATCCGCTTCGCATAAACCGAACCCTTCTTGTTCATACTCGCATATAAGGCCGGCAGGCTCTACGTGAATCATAATGTCGTAAATATTCGGGATAACCGCTTTTACGGCCGCGGAAACGGCTTCGGCCTTTTCATGAGCTTCGCGGACGCTCATATCGGGCGAAACTTCTATATCAAAATCGACATCCCAATATGCGGCCATTTTCCGAATACGCGCGCGGTGGGGGTTTGTGACTCCCTCAACCGAGCGGATTGCTTCAAAAAGCTTGCGGTAGAGTTCTTCGTCGGTATTGCCGTCCATAAGTTCGATATTGATTTCCCGAAATAAAAATACGGCATTTTTTATAATCCACAAGCCGACAAAAAGAGCAACGAGCGGGTCCAAGACGGGCTGCTTAAAAAAGACGGCGCATCCGATGCCGATTAAAACGGAGGCGGAGATAATCACATCCGAAAGCATATTTTGCGCATTTGCACATATAATAGGGCTGTCCGCTTTTTTTCCGATAACACACTGGGAATATGAAAGCAGTATTTTCCCCGCAATGGAAATACAGGTTACAACAATGGCCGGAAGAGAGGGAACGGGAACCTGCACTCCGTAGCGGATAATTTCATACAGTTTTTTTGCGGCGGAAATGCTTAATTGCGAACCTGCAAAAAAGATAATAAAGGATAAGGCCATCGTAGCGGTTGTTTCGGCCCGTCCGTGTCCCCAAGGATGATCTTTATCACAGGGGCGCGATATAACGACACTGACAATCAATGTCATACAGGCAATGGCGACATCGCCTGCCGAATCCAAACCGTCCGCCAAAACGGCAAGACTTCCGCTTATAAAACCGACACAGAGCTTGGCGGAACATAAAATCAAATTTCCTGCAAGGGCGATAATACCTGCAAGGCGTATGAGTTTAAGGCGTTTTGTTTCTTCAGAGCTTATTTGAGCCGTTTTAAGACAGTTTTGAGGCTCACGGCATTGCGGATGTTCTACCGTCGGCATTTAGACAGTATACTGTGTGCGCCGAGAAAGTGCAAGGGCTAAATTGGGGTGGAGATGTATCATTTTATCTTAAAATAAGGATGTTGATTTATAATACCTTTAAAATCTAAAAGAGGAATATCCATATATTCTGTAAACATCCTCATTTGAGCTATTTTTCCTGCATTCATATTAAAATCAATTTTCTTATAAATGCGGGTATATGGTAAATTTAAAGCCGTTGCAGTAAATAAATTTTTAGGTTTTTCTTCAGGTATTAAAAATGAAACTGTCATAGGCTGAATATAAGGCCTTCAAGAGGATATAGTTCTTCCAGACGAAAGTCATCGATTTTAAAACCATATTCATCACGTAATTCTTGTTCAACTATGGGTAAGATGTCTTTTATTTTCATAAAATATCCTCCTCATTACATCGAATATTATATCATAAAAAAGTAGATAAGCCTATGTGAGTTTATACAAGCTTAAAAACAAAGATTTCAAACTGAAAAAGCTGCTTAAAAAAAACGGTATCAAATACGATTCAAGCTGGGTGTAAACGGAGGTTGCCTGCACCTGCGGAGATAAAATCAATATGTGCCAAGTTATAAACCCCGATTACAGTCCGTATATCCGGTATTTGTACGTGCGTCCGGAAAACGAAGAACGGGCAAAACGGCTTGCCGCTGAAATCCGGGGCGAGGGGGCAGCGGAAGATGCGCGAAAAGGGAGCTTAAATCGCAGCTGAAGCGAGGGGGAGCTGCAAGCGGATAGGGCCGCTCCCCCTCCTCTATCGGGCTCCCTATCCGTTCTTTTATGCCGCCGGCTTGGTTCTTTTATTAAAAATAACGAACAGGAGAATGCCCGCAAGGGGAAAGGCCGAATACGAGATAAACAAAAAGGGATACCCGAAACGGTCTATAACAAAGCCGCCGAGCGCGCT
Organism: Treponema sp. OMZ 840; assembly: GCF_050937815.1. Taxonomy (NCBI): domain Bacteria; kingdom Pseudomonadati; phylum Spirochaetota; class Spirochaetia; order Treponematales; family Treponemataceae; genus Treponema; species Treponema sp. OMZ 840. Next base: position 5,946 of record NZ_JACDIJ010000023.1, on the reverse strand, counting down.
TGCCAAAACGCTTGCAATGCCTATGGTACCGACCGAATACAAAAGCTGGCTTAATACGGTATCTTCGGCGCGGCGGACTTGAGCGGCGGCAAACATAACGGCTGCCGGATGAAATAAGCCGAAGGTAATACTGTTGCACATTTGAGCGGCGGCGGCACCCCATACGGTGGGAAAAAGCACATACATAACATTACGCACGGATGAAACAAAGGCTGCACACAAAATAAGGCGTAAACTTCCCCAACGCCGTATAAAGCGGCTCGAAAAAAACATAAAGGGAATTTCGCTCAATGCGCTGACAATCCATAAAAGGCCGGCAGCATCGCTGTGAAGATATTCTTTTACATACATGGAAAGAAATCGCGAGGTAGGAACTTGTCCGAATATCGTTAAAAAAATCAGCGCTAAAACGAGCCAATAGCGTGAAGAAAATTGATTAAAAAAGCCGCCGCGTCTGCTGCCGAATGTTTTGCGTTTGCCTTTGCTGTGGACAGCGGATACGAAAACGGGCTTTAAAAGACCGGGGATAAAAACGAGTGACAAGGCAAAAATAATAGCCGGAACGCTCATCCATAAAATCGTTTCAAGGGTATTTATGCTGTCGATACGCATAAAGCGCTGCATAATCATATTGGCGCACACAAAGCCCAAAGAGCCTACCGCGCGGATGCGGCCGTATAAATCGCTTTTTGTACCGAGCAGTACATGAATAAAGGTATCTGAAACGGGAACCGCTCCTTTGATAAATGCGGCATAAAGGCCTAAACACAGGGCGGTAATGCCGAAAAGCGGTATCGAAAAGAGAGGAACCGGAATCAGAGCGAGGATAAGACCGCTGACGCATAAAAACAAACCGTATTTTCCGCTTTTTGCCGGAATGTTTCCCGTAAAAAAGGGGATGATGACACCGAAGATTTCAAAGATTGAAAGCAGTAAGCCTACTTGCGTAACCGAATAATTCATATTGCGCAAAAAAAGCGGAAGCCATACGTTTACGCATGCATACATCGAAAAAAGAAAAAAAGAAGGTATCATCATATTCATAAAACAACCTTGTAACGGGATTGACAGAAAATCCCGTTTTTGATATAGTAATTTTCGTTGCGTTATAATGCAGCACACCCGCGGGGGTGGTGGAATTGGTAGACACGCTAGCTTGAGGTGCTAGTGGCGCGAGCTGTGCCAGTTCAAGTCTGGTCTCCCGCATAAAAGAGGACTGTTCTAAAACGTCGGTTTATGAACAGTCCTTTTTTTTTATGCACCGCAGAGCTTAGCGGCGTACGGATTGACTGACCGCGCAGCTAATAACCCAAACCGCCCGCAGTTTTCAAGCTCGGCGGCCCCGATTATCCCTAATAACCCAAACCGCCCGCCTTTACCTGAAAGCGGCAGAATTCCATACTAAACGATGCCCTGCCCTGCGTTACCGAGCGCAAGCCCGTCGAAAAGCCGAACATCTTTTCCATGGGCGCTTGGGCGTGGACGATTTCCGCAGAAGGTTTGGATTCCAAGCTTTGAATAAGGCCGCCCCTTTGGGTAAGAAGGCTCATTGCATCTCCGACAAATTCTTTCGGACAGACGATATCGACATTCATAACCGGCTCCAATACCTGCGGGTCGGCTTTTTCGCAGGCGGCTTCAAAGGCGGCCGCGGCGCATGCTTCAAAGGCAAAGGGGGTTGAAGTAAGCTCATTATAGTCGAGTCCTGTTACGGTAACGCATATACCCGTACAGGGATAACCGTAACGTATGCCCGCGCCGAAAGAGTTGCATATGCCGTTTTTGACGGCTTCGACGATTTCTTCGGGGATGCCGTCCGTATCGGCGGTACAGATATAGGTATTATCTTCCGAAGAATTCTGTCCTGCCGCATCCGATTCGGAAGCGGGGGCGACACGGAGGGTAATGCCGGCCGTTTGCTCTTTTCCGCCCAATACTTTTGAATACACTTCGCTGTGAGACATTTCGCAGCCCACCGATTCGCGGTAGGTAACTTGGGGGTTCCCCACGCGGGCGGCCACTTTAAAGTCTTCTTTCATGCGCGTAACAAGGACTTCAAGGTGCAGCTCTCCCATGCCGGAAATAAGAAGCTGGCCGGTTTCCGCGTCTTCGCGGAAGGTAAAGGTCGGGTCTTCTTTGGATAAGATGTCGAGGGTTTCTTTTAACTTATCGCGGTCGGACAGGGTTTCCGGTTCCAAGGCAACCGAAATAACCGGCTGAGGAAAGCTCACGTTTTCGAGAAGGACGGGAGCGCCCTCGTTTCCGAGGGTGTCGCCGGTTTGGGCAAGCTTTAAGCCGATAAGAACGGCTATATCGCCCGCACCTATGCTGTCCACGGCTTCGCTTTTATTCGAGTGCATACGCAAAATGCGGTTTACGCGTTCGCGCTTTTTTTTGCCGACGTTAAACACCTGCTCGCCTGTTTTGATTTTTCCCGAATAAATGCGCGCATAGCACAGGCTTCCGGCTTCACGCTCATACTGAATTTTAAAGACAAGGGCGCTCAAGCTTCCCGATTCGCAGCAGGGAATTTCGATGCGTTCCTGTTTTTTTACCTGAGTACCGACGGCGGCGGGAACTTCGTCCGGAGCGGGAAGATAATCGACTATTGCGTCTATAAGGGGCTGAACGGCGCAGTTTTTGCGGGCCGAACCGCATAAAAAGGGTATAAAAAAGCGCTCGACAGTGCCGCGCCTGATTTCTTTTTGTAAAAGTTCGAGGGGAACTTCTTCGCCCGACAAAAACAATTCGGCTATTTCGTCGTTGTATGAAGAGGTTTCATCGATGATTTTTTCGCGCCAGCGTTTTGCTTCTTCAAGGCGTTCGGCGGCTATATCGCTTTCGATAACCGTTTCACCTTCATCGGCAGGGTCAAAGCGGTATTCTTTCATGCGCAGTAAGTCTACGACGCCTTCAAAATTGCTTTCCGAGCCGACGGGAAGCTGGAGGGCTAGCGGTTTTGCGCCGAACTTTTGCTTTACGTCTTCCATTGCGGCGAAAAAATCCGCCCCCGTTCTGTCCATTTTATTGACAAAGCACAACCGCGGTACGCGGTATTCGTCGGCTTGGCGCCATACGGTTTCGGTTTGGGGCTGAACTCCGCCTACGGCACAGATAACGGCAACCGCCCCGTCAAGGACGCGAAGGGAACGCTCGACTTCGGCGGTAAAATCGACGTGGCCGGGCGTGTCGATAATGTTGATTTGGCGGTCGCGCCAATAGGTGGTGGTTGCGGCACTCTGAATAGTAATGCCGCGCTCCTGTTCCTGGCTCATCCAGTCCATAGTGGCGGCGCCGTCGTCTATCTCTCCTATACGGTGAATCTTTCCGGTATAGTATAAAATCCGTTCGGTGGTAGTGGTTTTGCCCGCGTCGATGTGGGCGATAATTCCGATATTGCGTATGTTTTTTAATGACATAATAACCTCGAAAGCGAGTATATCACAGTTCGCCGCTCTCTGCAAACACCCTTTGTTTGAATTCGGAGGGGGTAAGACCGTACTTTTTTTTGAATGCGCGGCGGAAGGTTTGCGAATTGGCATAGCCGCATTTTTCGGCAAGCGTGTGTACGGGCTCTTTTATATCGGCTTCTATAATGCTTTTTGCTTTTTCGAGGCGGAAATCTTCAAGATATTGGGCAAAACTTTTGTGAATGCGGCTGCGGAAAAAATAATACAAAAAGTTTTCTTTTATGCTAAAGTCCTCGGCCATTTGCGAAAGGTTTAAAAGCGGATTTGAATAATTAGCTTCAATGTAAGACAAGATGCGGCCGACCGTTTTAGAGTCGGCCTCCTGTACCGTGCATGCTTCAGGTTCCGTATCCTGCACAGGCTTAAACGATTCTTCGCCGTGTTGTAAAAAAGAACCTTCCCGTTGAGGCATAAAACGCAGCCGGCCGGCCGGAAGCTTTACAAAATAAAATGCGCAGGCAAAAAGCAGCACAAGTATAAGCGGAGGAAGGACAAAGCGCCGGACTTCAACGGCTTTCAGCATATCGGCAAGGGGAACAAGGACGATACAAAAGGTATTTGACGCTTTTAGGGGCCGTACAAAGGCAAGATATTTTTTTCCGTTTATTTTATGAGTAAATGAAGCAAAAGAATCCGTTTCGGTTCGGTCAAAAAAAACGCTTTCCATAACGGACTGCGCATATGAAGCGTCTTTCGGAGCACGCATAAAGAGAACCTGTTTTTGAGAATCGGCAATAAAAACCTGCGTTTTCGGATATATAAAAAGAGGCTCGATAACGGAATCGAAATGGCTTGATTTTAAAAGCATCATAAGCTTACCCGTATTGGCGCTCGAATTTTGCAGGGGGAAGGTTTGAGAAAAGATGAGTACATTGCGGCTCACCCCGTTTGTCGTAATGGAGGTTTCAGCCATCCATTTATTCATATAGACGGGACGCAAGTACTCGGAGCGCCACTGACCGCTGTTCAAATCTTTAAATTCAAAAAGAGAGCTGTACATCGCATCTATATCGAAAAAGGCGTTGTCCGCTTCCAAAAGATAATCGCTTGTTTTGGAATAGATGAATATGTCTTCGATAACCGGGTGAACGGGTTTTACATAGGACAGCTGCCGTTGGGCATCTATGATTTTTTGTATGTCCGGCGAGCCTTGTTCAACCGTTCCCTGCGTTACAAAGCCCTGCACATCGGCGTTTATCATAAGCATGTGCGACAAACGCTGCATTTCGCGCATGGTAAAATTGAGCCTGTCGCCCGCCTGCATAACGGCATTTTGATAGGCATTTTTTTTAGAGCGGATTGAACGATACAGCACAGCGTATTCGATAAGGGCGGCAAGGAGTACAAAAATAATCACCGCCGCAACGGTATACAATGAGAAAAAGCGCGTATGTTGTTTTTTACCGAAAAACGGAGCTTTTACCACGAAGATGATTATATCAATATTTTAAATAAAAGTACACTGAAAACGGTCAAATTGCTTTAATCGGCGGGCACATCGGGGCGGGTGCAAAAGGTTGTATAAACAATACTGAATGCGTGCGACGTGAACTCGACCCGCAAAAAGGCTTCCGCGTTCGGGCGCGCACGCCCTCACTTGTGCAGATTATTTTGCGGGCGCGAAACCCCGTCGCACACCACAGTATATTTATATGCTACGACCATAGCACCGCCCCTGTACCCGCCATTCCCGCTGTTCCGTAGGAAAAGCGGAAAATTTCTTTCCATAGTCCCGGCACGGATGCCGGAACAGCCATAGATACCGCGAGTTTGCCTTGAGCAAACCGTTTGCCGTAGGCAAACTCGTTGCATACAATCGGACAGGACGTCCGATTGTATGCCATGTGCGGAAATGCTTTAATCGGCATAAAAACGGGACAGGATGTCCCGTTTTTAAACCCTAAAACGTGCTGAACTTTGCTTTTTTAGCCGCCTCGTCATCGCCGGGAACCTTCATATTATCAAGAGCGGCAGCGGCGGTGTAATCGCCGTACTGCTCATTTTTTACCTTTATGCCGCCTTCTTCCAAAGAGGTGCAGTTTTTAAAGACTTCCACAAACTCGTCCCCCGTACCGTCATAATTACACAGAAGCTGTACCCCTTTTAAAGCGGTACAGCCGGAAAAACACCAGCGCATATCCGTAACGTTTGCAGGAATGGCGGGAGCTTTAGTTAAACTTGTGCAGTCTTCAAAACAGCTTTCCATTTGTTTTAAATCCTGCACACGGATGTGCAGAAAGCCGTTAGTAATGAGTTTTGGGCAAAGCCCAAAACTCAAGTTAAAAACGGGACAGGATGTGCGACGGAGCCGACGTTATTTTAAATCTTTTATGTTCCGCCATGGACGGCGGAAAAAAGCTCTAGATAATGAGATTTGGATGCGGCGTTTCGCCGCATCCAAATCTCAAGTTGAAAACGGAACAGGATGTTCCGTTTTCAAACAATTGCCGAATCGCTCCTTTCGTGTTATACTGTG
>NZ_JACDIJ010000022.1:0-19570 GCF_050937815.1 Treponema sp. OMZ 840 | reverse complement strand
ATTTGTAGGAGGTATTGATTTTGACCGAAAAAACATACCCTTTCAGATTAAAGAAAAATATAATATGCTTTCGAATGAAATTACAGTTGTTTCTTTTACTGGTAAGACATATGATTTTTTACTTGGGCACAGCCTTTTAGAAGGAGGTACTATTTATTGCTCCGAGTTAGATCTCGGAAGTCTAACGGAAAAAGAGCTTCTCTTTATGGGGTATGATTATATAGAGAAAACAAAATACAAAAATTGGTATCATGTTTCATATTACTATGGGCCTGAAACTCATATGTTATGAAGAAAGAATATGCAGTGCGTTCTTTGTTTAATCATCCCCGCTTAAAATATACATAGGAAAGACGGCTAAAGATGTATGTAAAACGGAAGTGTAAAAATACATATACAAACTTTCAAATCCGCGGGTTTTTACGCAGTAAAAACCCGGTAAGCACGAGCTCCCGTAAGGGAGCCGTGCGAGCTTACTTAAACTGAACATATGAAAAGACGGCTAAAGATGTATGTAAAACGGAAGCTTAAAAATACATATACAAACTTCACTGTCGGCGAGTTTTTGCCTATGCAAAAACTCGGTAAGCATCCGCTTTCGACAGAAAGCGGTGCGACGCATACCGAACTTGCCTTGAGGATGCACGCAGACCAACGTTACAGCGAGAGCATGGACAGCATTATAGGAGGCAGTGCCATCTTACAAAAAGACATAGACGCCTATAAGAGCGGCGATATGATGACCATGCTTGATCATGTAGCGGGCAACTATGATTGGAGTAAGGATTATTGGCTGCTGACACACGGCGGTCAACTGGTTAATGACGGGCAAGGCTGGCTTAGAGATGTAGACGGTAAGTATATAAGTATTGACGGTACCCGGACGGATAGGCCGATAGAAGGGGAAACCCTTGGCGGAAGCGGAATAGAAACAGGTTTATTAAACCTGCTTGGAGGAACGAGCGGAAAAGCATATGCTGCATTTACTCCCGAAGAAAAAGCCGTTGCACAACAACTTATGAGTAAAGCCGAAATGCAAATGGATAAAAACGGTTATTGGTATGCCTTAGATGAAAACGAAAGAGATACGAATAAAGGCAAAAGACTTAATATGTATGATTTTATGAGTACAGCAGGAATAGCGACGCCAGATGTGATATTTGATACATATTATAATAACACTGTAGACAGCCAATTAGCAAAGGCATGGGGAGTAGATTTAGGATTTGAAAGAAATCATGCAGTACCGGAAGTTTTAGCGGGAAGGTATTCTAATTTAATATTAAAGCATGTAGGAGAAGTAAATAATGCTACAGGGTTAAAGAATAAATATAAATTTACTGCTTACGGTAAGGATACGGAAGTAGAATTATTCAAAATAGATAAAAATAATCCGTTTTTGGATGACGTGTTGAAACAAACTAATCCTAATCTGAATTCAGTAATTAATAAATCTGGTTGTAATTTTATGACAACTATTGCTTTTCCACAATTATTGACAGGTAATATTTTAAATGCCACTCAAATTCAAAGTATTTGGGATTCTAGTACAACTAAAAAAATTAAATGGTGGAAAACTGGAGAGATGTTACCATTAGTAGATTCTGATGATTCTTACGTGAGACAACCGGATTATATTACTAATATGGTTTTTGAAAGAATGAATATTAACAATCTTAAATTACAGTTTGGTGGTAATTCAAATAATCCAATAATTGGTTATAAAGTAAAGGTGCCTTTCGAGATTACAAAAGAACATTGGTTATTGTCGGATAGGTATTTTAATTACACTTATAATCCGGGTAGCACTACTGATAAACTATTGGATTATAATTCCGTTTATTTAGGTACAAAATAATATGAAAAAAAACTATCTAATGTTTTTATTTTTTGTTTCCATAATTTTGAATTTTTATGGAGAAAACTATTTAGATGAGGGGAGTTTTATTCCATCCTATTATGTTCAGACAAGCGGTTATATGATAAAAAATGATGGACTACATAAAATAGTCGATTATTCTACAATTTCACTGGCTTATAATTTTCGGAATTATAATTTTGGATATTTTGTTCAAGATGGAACAATGCCTTATTTTGTTTTACAAAAAAACTTGATTGGAAATATCTTAGAATTAAAATGTTGTCGTTTTGAAATAGGTTATGAAAATGACATTGTTAGATTTGTTCAACAAAATCAAAATGATTTGGAAACAGTAAGAATAACAATTATTGACAATGAGGAAATCATTTTTGATGATTTTTCATATCCAAAAGGAACACGTTTTTATCGAATCTCCGGACCGGCAAAAATTCCAATTAGCAATGCCGTAGTTAATGATTCAAATGTAAGATTAAGAGTAAAGCCGAATTTGAATTGTGATACATGGACAAAACTTAATAAAGGACTACAAGTGAAAATCAAAGATAAAACATCTGAGAAATATGAAATTGACGGTGAAAGTTGGTATTGGTATAAAGTTGATCATCCGGATTATCCCGACGGCTGGGTATACGGTAAGTATCTAGACATAGAAGAGGGTAACGAAGGGGAAGCGGACAAGGGCGGCAACAGTGAACGGTAAAAACTGGGTAGGGTTGGAAAAACTGAGTGAGTATGCTTCCCTTACGGATAGGAAAGTTCTGGAAGGCTCAATAGTAGCAAAAGTGAATAAAGACGGAAGCTTTACCTATGGGACGATAGAAGAGCGGATAGGCCGTGATACGAGAAGTTATTATATATACAATGCCGAAAAAAATGAAACGCGGTCGGAATATGGAGGCTTGGATTCTCATACGATAATTTCGCGAGATTTGGAAGGAAATATTATCAGTGACCAGACAAAAACCTTTGGCGGCTGGACAACAGTACAAAGCATGCTGCCCGGAAAAGACAGTAAAGGAAAGATTCCGTATACAGCTAAGGCCTTTATACCGATGAATGTCAGGGATTTATATGGCGGGAAACGCACAATAAGGGTGGGGCCTGAAACTATCGCAGAAGGGGCTGTCGCGTATAAGATTGTGAAGAGCCATAATGACAATCTTAAAACTCAATATATTTACGAAGGTGATATTTATTTGCAAGCCGTTATGGGCAATCTTATAGCAAAAGGCTATCGTGTAGGAGCTGACGGTAACGCAGGTTATGCAGAGGGCAGGCATTTAGGTCATCCGACAGAAAATTATGGAAACACGGGCTGCGGGGTAACCGGAGGGGATAATAATATGACAAATTTTTATAGCTATACCAACTTTTTAACAAAGACACTCGGATTGCCGGTAGGAACGGTTCTTTTCGGAAAAATTTATCAAAAATATAACCCCTATGAATGGGTATACCGATAAGGAGGAATGATAAAAAGTGTCGTCTGAAATATCGCCGACACTCTTTATCTCGAGTTTGTGCGGATGTTTGCAGAAGTCGTGTATACGTGTCGTTTCGATAAAAATCGAATGAATACGATATATGTTATTTTGCAAACTCGATTATTGAACGTGTGCGCTAGTGCGCACGGCTAAAAACTTTTTCGGAAATTGATATTTCCTGCAAAAGTTTTTATGGGAGTATTTGTATGAAACTGAAACAAATCTGTATATTCTATATATGTTTATCGGTGTCGTTTTTGTATGCTGACAACGTGTGGTTTTTCCCTCCTTCTACATATTATCAGAGGCTTGAAGACTACTTACAGCCCTTTTCGTTTGACGATGAAGGAATATGGGATATCATGTGTGGACTAACCGGAAGCGAGGTGATGGTGCCTGATATTGTCTGTGATGACAAATATATCTATACAGGAACAGGAGGGAACGGATGTGTAAGGCTTGCTAGAAAGGATATATTTATTAACGGCAATTTATATCAAAAGGCTGTTGTTAACGGAAGTTCTTGTATAATTATTGAGGGAGGAGGATACTGTACCGTTGTTGCTGATTTTTATAAGGAAAGAAATAAGAAAGCTTTATTTCTTAGAATGGATATGCTGAAAGGCATATTTCCTACTTATCCTAATGAATATGATAGTTTATTGGATGTTACATGGATAATGCCGAATGTAGTTAAGAGTGTTAAGATGTCCGCTCCGTTTTTAACGGAAACGGTTAAGGGACAACGAGTGGTATATGATGATGACATACTGCGATTTCGTTGGTTTAGTAATGGTCTTCATTGGCTTGAAGGTATTTTTGTAAATGATTCGACTCCAATGGTAGAAGGGGCAGCAGGGAATGGAAAGGGTGTCGTATTGGACATTGATTTTCATATCCCCTCAGATAATCTGGTAGTTCTAAACGGTTTTGTAGATACGGATAGGCCGCATTTGTATAAAATGAATGCTCGAATGAAAACAGTGCGGGTGCAAGGTGCCGGTTTCGATTTTGAATATACTTTTAAAGATTATGTGCATTTTGCACAGATTGATTTTCCCAAGCAAGTAACGAAAGTAAAACTGACGGTTACGGATGTGTACGACGGAGAAAAATGGGAAGATATGGCGATATCGGGATTGTGGGTAAACCCCGATATATTAAAAACAGCAAATACCGACCTTGCACGAGAATATCTTAAGCACGCTGAAAAAATCAGTGCTGAATAAAGTTTTTTATATTGCGAAGATGTAACGAAGGGGAAGCGGACAAGGGCGGCTACAGTGAACGGTACCGATAGAGGCGGAGATTTTGAGTCGGAATAAAAACTCGGTAAGCGCCGCTTTCGACAGAAAGCGGCGCGACAAGAGCAGTATGTACACACATACGAAAACTTTAGATATATAAAGACGGACATATCATCGAAGATAGCAAGCGGAAATTTGGAAGGATTAAACGAATACGGCATACAGCTTATCGTGCGGCAAGTACAGCGCGATATGGAGGCTGAAAGCGAAAAAGTATTCGGCAAGATTGACGAAACGGGAAAAAAGACGGCGGAAGGACAGCTTGACAAACATAGGGGCAAAGCGAGCGCTTTAAAGAGCGGGAAAGGCTTTGACATAAAAAACGGCACGACGTAAAACTGTGGGACGACCGCGGCAGTAATTTTCAGGCGCCGAGCATACGGACGCTTATAAAAGAAGACTGACCTGGCGTGTAAAGGCGGCATTCAGCCGCTTTTACCTTCCCAATCCTTCTATCCCGAACCATTTGGTGCTGTCGCTCATATCCTGAGGGACAAGACCTATGTCTACCTGCGCCGTTGTTTCGCCGAGCAGATACTGCGTGCCGTCCTGCTCGAGGCGCGCTCCCTTTCCTTCAATCGCTATACCGAAAAAGGCGTGGCTGAAGTGCGGCGAAATAAAAAGCATGGTTTTATAATTCATATGCGACATTAAAACCGCCAATAAGAGGGCGCGGCTGTCGCAGTCTGATCCGGTTCCCCGCAGAGTATCGATAAGGCCGGTAAAATCGCTTGAATTACGCCGCCTTTCGTAGGGGAGGGCCTGTGTCCATGATAAAAGTTTTTGTGCCAAAGCTCTCTCTTTATAGGCCTGTGTGCCCGCATTTTCGGCACGGACTTCCGCTTCCAAAACGTTGTATATACTAAAGGCCGTTTTTTCGAGGCGCTTGTATGCATCGCGGTAAATCATACGGTAATAACGCTGCCATGCTTTTTCCAAGAGGGGAGAGCCGAGAAATGAAGCGAGGATAGCGTATTCGCGTTCGATGAGCGCGTTGTGGGCTTCGCTGTCCGACATATCGAATTCAACCGGGATTTCGGTTTTCCCGATGTTAATGCTTGTGAGCAGCGCGCCCTTTTTCGGATAGGCGAAATCGGTCATAATACCGTTTGCGTTCGGGTTGCCGATGTGCGGTGAAAAAGAATCGAGCGCCGAAATAATCAAGGCTTCCGATTGTTCAAAGCGTGTTTCGGGGGCATAGCACAGTACAAGCGTTACACCTTTTTCTTCGTCCATGGGTACACACACAGCCCAGCCCTTATTGGCACCGGTTTTGGCGCTCATATCGAAAAGAGCAATCGTACAGGTTCTACCGCGCCATGTAAGGTCTTCGGTTTCTCCTGCGGCTTTAAGTTTTTTAAGAACATCCTTCATTTTTTCGCCTGTCGGTACCGATTCGGGCCAGGAGCGGATAATCAGTGTAACGGGAAAAAAGTCGTGTTCGAATTGATAGCTTGTATCGGCTTGTTTATAGGCGAGGCTAAAGCCTTCGGGAATATCAAGGAAATAGCCCCATGCGGGCGAATACATTTGTTCGGCATGGATGCCGAAAATTCCTGTACACAGAAAAAAAATGCATAAAATAAAAACATACGGTGTTTTTTTTGCGTATTCGGTTTTCATAGGTTTATTATCGGTAAAACCGGCTTAAAAAGCAATAAGCAAAAAACAGCCTGCTTGCGTTAACGCCCCTTATTCCGTATACTATGGCGCATGACTCCTATTCCCGTTGTATACGAAGACGATGATATATGCATTATAAATAAGCCGTCGGGACTCGCGGTGCAAGGCGGCGCGGGCGTGGTGTCGGCGGTCGACGGAGTTTTATCCGAGCAGCTGGGTTGCAAAATTCATCTTGTACACCGCTTGGATAAGGATACTTCAGGTCTTTTAATAACCGCAAAAAATGCCCGCGCCGCCGCCTTGTGGACCGGGCTTATTGCCTCTTCGGCCGTACAAAAAGAATACTGCGCTTTGTGTACCGGCGAATTTTCAAACACCGAAGGCTGTATTTCAGAGCCCGTTATGCGCAAGGGAAACGCAAAACAAGCTCTTACATTTTTTAAAATCGAAACACAAAGCCGTACCGCGCTTCAAACGGATAACGGCGGTTCTCTGCGTTTTTCTTTTGTCCGGCTGCGTTTGGGAACAGGGCGTATGCATCAAATACGAATACATCTTGCGCGTCAAGGCACTCCCATTGCCGGCGACGATAAATACGGCGACTTTAAGCTGAACCGCTTATTACGCAAACAATTCGATATAAAAAAACTGCACCTTGCGGCCGTATGTTTGCGCTTTTCACCGGATTCTTTTAAAAGTCCGCCCGTGCACAAAAGTCCGCCCGTGCATTTGCCGCCGGACGGTGTTTTTTCAGGCTTGCCTTCCGTTTTAGAAATCCCGATTCCCGATTATATGAACAAAAGTCTTGCGGTTTTGGGTTTTGCCCCTTGATAGAATTGGAGAAAATATATAACATAGACAAACTATGGAGAGAAAGGACATTACAAGATCGTATCTTGAAACCTTATCGTCGGCCGATTTGAATGATTTGGCCGATGAATACGGTATTGATATACCGGAAGATTTGACCCGCCGTTTTATTATTGCCGAATTATTGGAAGCGGCTGCCGAACATAGAAAAAGTAAAACGTCCGATTTGTATGAAAAGCTGGGGACGGAGGGCACTGAAAACGGAACCGACATAAGGCCGGAATTACCTTTTTCATATAATGAAAATAAAATTACAGCCGTATTAAGAAACCCCGCCTGGTGTTATGTATATTGGGATATAAAAAAATCGGATTTTTCAAAGACGACGAAAGATAAAGCATTTATAAAATTTATACTGCGTATTTCATATTTTAGAAAATCGGATGATATAAATGCATCGGATATCTTTGATATTTCCGTTGAAAATGCCGATCGCGATCAATATATATTGCTTTCGTCCCATGCACATATGCTTCGTGTTTCTTTAATTGCCGAATTTGCGGATAAACGTCCTTTAGAACTGTGTCAATCCGCTTGTATTCCGATTCCTCAACAACATCCCGATATAAGTTCGATTTCTTTGCGTAAAACTTTTTCACCTGTTTTTACTTTATCCGGTTTGCCTGAGCTTATCCGTTCGCAATATAACGAACACAGACAATCTTTTTTATTGGATGAGTAATTATATGCAACATAAAAATGTAAAACGGCAGCTTGTTATAACTTTAGTTGCACACCAAGGTTATACACGCTGTATTGAAAAAAGTATTCCCTCTATTTGGCAAAACACTCTTTTTCCGGCAATTACCGACACGTATATTCCGCTTTTAAAAATGATGGAAAATCTTCAAAAGGATGAAGTTCCCTTTTCCTTGTCGCTTGTTTTAAGTCCGACGCTGTGCGCCCTTTTGGATGACCCGGTTGTACAAGAAGAATACAGCCTTTGGCTTGAACGCTTGATAGCTTTAGGCGAACAAGAAATCGAACGTACGAAAAATATGCCCGATTTGGCGGCCTTGGTGAAGTTTTACGTTAAACAGCTTAAACAAAAAAAGAATTTTTTTACTTTATGCGGGGGGATGCTTTTACCGAAATTTGCCGAATTTGCTTCGGTCGGGCATATCGAATTTTTGGTAACGGCCGCTTCATTTTGTTTTTTGCCGCATTACCGGAAATTAAACGAAGCTATCGATGCACAAATTGAAATGGGGCTTGTTTCTCACCGCAATTATTTCGGTGCGATTCCGGAAGGCTTTTGGCTTCCGGCAATGGGGTATATGGAAGGCCTTGAAAAAAATATCCGTAAATACGGTTTTTCGTATACCGTTCTGGATTCACACGGTTTTTTGTTTTCCGAACCGATGCCGCAAAACGGTGTTTTTTCTCCCGCCTGCTGCCGCAACAGCCTTGCCGTATTCGGCCGGGATCCGAAAACGCCTGAAGATATCAATCAAAATTTTGTAAAAAATGCCGTATACCGTAATCAAAACGGCGATATAGGTTTTGATTTTCCGCTTGATGATTTGCAGCCGCTTTTGCAGGGGCAAAGAGAACGCTGCGTAACCGGCTTTAAATATTGGGCGCAAAAATCCCCAAAAACGATTTATAACCATTGCGCTGCCGACAAACAAGCCGCCCTTGATGCTGCAAAATTTTTAGCTTCAAAGGAAGAACGACTCGAAAAGGCTTCACGCGAACTCGGCGGAAAATCGGTTTCATTGGTTTGTGCGATTGATGCGCGCGATTTGGGACAAAACTGGTATGAAGGAATTTATTGGCTGGAACAGGTGTTTCGGCAGGCGGCACAAAGCGGCGGCATTACATGCACTTCATATTCCGATGTTTTGAGAAAACAACCCGACTTACAAGAAATATCGCCGTTTATGAGCGCCAATGAAGGTTCCGGGTATGCCGAAAATTTATTGGATAAATCGAACAGTTGGATGCTTCGATATGCGCTTAAAGCGGCGGAACGTATGGTTGACCTTGCCGACCGTTTTTCCGGCGACAGCGGTTTAAAAGAGCGGTGTTTGAATTTGGCTGCAAAACAAGTTCTTATTGCACAGAGTTCCGATTGGCCGCGTATGCTTCATGCCGGAATCAAATCCGATTATGCATGCGATATTTTTAAATACAGCGTACAGGGGTTTTCCACAATTTACGATTCTTTAGGGGCAAACAGTGTCAGTACCGAATGGCTTACCCGTACCGAAAAGGATTTTCCGCTTTTCCCCTGGATAAATTACCGCATATTCGGCAAAAAACGCTGAAAACGGAATTGTCTAAAAGGGGATTGTTCCCAAACTGAAGGTTTTGGACAGCCCTGTATCAATAAAGGGTTTGGATATCGCGTATTCTTTTGTGTAAATCGATTGTTCCCTGTGCGGTTTCTATTCCCGCTTTTGCCGGATCGAAGCGGGGAAACAATTCCAAAACTTGCCGCCATTTTTCAATCGCTTCTTCGAATTTTCCTTGTGCGTACAGTTGAATGCCTTCAATATACAACTTGTCGGCCGTATCGGACTTTTTTTGTCTTCCGCTGTCGCCGAGAGTCAGTTTTGCCGCCAAGCTGATTTTATTTACGGGGTTTAACGAAGAGGTAAGATCAAAAGAATAGCTTATGTTAAAAATCATTTTGTTCCATTCAACCGACGAGCCGATACTTATTTTAGGGTTTAAACCTCTGAGTAAAAAACCGGTTTGCAGGGCAAAAAATTCCGTTATATTTATTTCCGCACCGACGGCTGCGCTTAAACGTTCGGATTTTGCAGGTTCTATAATGTTCAGCGGCTGCTGAATTTCACATACAAAGGTAAGAGGTTTTATCATTTTATAAAAAAGCCCTGCGGATATATAGGCCGGAGGAGGGTTGTCGTTCGTAATTCGTTTTCCGAATCCTGTCCATGCCCAGCCCGCATTATGTACTGCAAAACCGACATTAAAATTGGTATCGCGGGATGTATACAATTTTGCCGCATTAAAGCGCAATAAAATTCCTAAATCGCCGGTTACCGCACAGCCGGATTGCGACAGTCCGCTTTTTTTTATCGGCTGACCTGAAATGTTATCGCTGTAATCGGGTACGCTTCTAAAAGATGTTTTTAAATTCGTTCCGACGGCAATACCTTTAAATGTGTAACCTGCAAGAAAGTTATATGAAAGGTTTAAGATTGCCGTTGTTTCCGAATAATAACTGCTTGTTGTTCGTTCTCCGAAAATACTGTATTCGGTAAAGGGTATATAAAAACTTTTTAGTGCGACACCGTATCCCAAATCATCCGTTCTGCGGGTAAATATCAAACTGTCAACCGACGAGTCGGCTATCCAAAAATTATGGAATAAAGCCAGTTCGGTTTGCTTTAAAAGAGAACTGGCTGCGGGATTGTATTCTAAAGCGGCCGCGTCGTCGCTCATGGCCGTAAAAGCCGATCCCATAGCTTCGGAACGGCCGCCTATGGGGATATATAAAGAGCGGAAGGATGTAAGGCCGGCATTGGGATCTTTTAAAATATTAAAAGTATGCAAAAAAAATTCATAGGGCTTGGCGGTATCGGCGGCAAACATAAAAGTGTGTCCCCATATACAAAAACAGAGAAAAATAAAAATATGTTTTTTTAATCGGTTTCTTCTCATTATTACTATAAGTATACTCTATTTTCGGAGTTTTTTCATTATTTTTTAGTACTAAAACACCGAAAATAATAACGAAAATGGATACTTTTAAATATTCTGAATATGTGTTACAGTAATAGTACATAGGAGTATACTATCGGAAAAAAATTGCCGGCTTTGATTTTTATTTTTCTCATTGCTGTAAGTTTGTATGCAGCAGGGCGCGAGGATAAAAATTTAGCCGGTGCCGATGAGCTTATTGCCCGGGGAAAGCTCAATGAAGCTCTTTTTTTCCTTGAAAAATATGTTACGCGTAATCCTCATGAATTCGATAATGTTCAACGAAGAATCGATAAGATTTTTAAACTGCGTTCCGGATATACGGCGGCAGCGGAAGAGTTGATCGATGTCATTATAGACGAACCTCTAAATGATGAAAAAAAGTTACGCTTTATTGCGCGGCTGGAAAATTACGAAAACGATCCGACCGAAACCGAACTTCAATTTATAGACGAAACAAAGGTTGCTTCCCAGTTTACTTATTACCGTGCCGTATTCGATAATATTATGAGCGAATCTTCCCGGCTCATGGAACAGCGGCGTTTTGGTGCGGCCGTGCGCCGTCTTTCGGACGGGTTTGTATTGTATAAAGACGAATTTTATTATGAGTTTGCGGATACCCCTCTTTTAACTCAATCGGATACATATTTGTCGGATATGTTACAGAGTGTAAACGCTTACGAGTCCCTGCAAAACAAACTCATTGCGGCTTTTAAAAGATTTAACGCTTCTTTGTCCGCTTATGATATCGACGCTTCTCTTGATTCCTATAAAACAATCGATTCGGTTTTGCATGAATATGCGGACATCCGTAATACCTTTGTGCACGGCGGACATTATTTTAGAGAGAGTTTCCGGGAATTAAAAAAACAAAATCTCGAATTGACCGAAGCTTCTTTTTTACCGTTTGCATATCGGCTTATTCTGGGACGCGAATCGAATCCGGATACCGGAATTGTCCGGGCTATGGATATGCAGTGGGATATTTTGTGTTCCGAATCCCGTGTTTTGTTAACCGCCTTTATGGAAAAATATTCCAACGACCTTGCCGAAGAATTACCCGCCGTGCCGTCCGTTTCGGGGTCTAACCTATCCTTAAAAGACAAAGCCGGACGAATTGTTTCCGTTGCGGATATGGGAAAAGCTTTTATTTTTTTATATTCGCTATTGGAACAGCCCGAAGGTCCTGCAATGCCTTCTTTTTATACGGCATATAATGCCGCTTTGGATTATAATAAAACACTGATGCAGGCAGTTCAAAAGCTGTATTCGCAAAGGCAAACGTTCGCAGCGGAAAAAGACAGATATGATAACATATCGGTTCCTTCCTATATGGGACTAAAAGAAAATCTCGGATTTGTATCGTATTCCGATTCGCTGAAAACATACGGTCAAAATAAATTTAAAGCCGCAGCGGAAGTGCGGCAGGATATAAAAATACTGACCGATACGCGCCGTCCTTTTTTAGAGCCTGAATTGACACATGCGCTGCAGTCTTTTTCTTTGCCGCCTTGGGAACCTCTTTATACGGTTATTACGGTGTTTTTGGATTCTTTTGCCGCAGAAAACATTGTTTCGGGAATAGACGCTTGGGAAGATATAAGTTCGTTTGTTAAAAATGCTTCGAGTGCCGTTAAAAAACGCTATACTTCTTCTTATGAAGAATACACGGACCTCATAAATGAAAGTTTGGATACCGCCCGTCCGTCATTGCCTTCCGAAGCGCTTACAGAACTGCAAAAATTAAAAAAAGATTTGAACGAAGAAATGAGTTCTTTATATGTACGCTTTAATTTTCTTTCAACGGCTCCCGATTCTCCCGTGCGTGCTCAGCCGGGATCGCAAACCTTTGTTTCAAACTATAAAAGCGCATCGTCGGATCTTGATTTTTTAAAAGATTTATTGACCCGTATCGATACTTCGGCATCCCTTGCTCAACGCCGTATAAGGGCCGCTCAACAGGCAAAAAACGAAGCCGACTTCAGATATACGCAAGCGCGTACGGCTTTACAGGAAGAGAATTTCGATGCCAGCCGTGAATCGCTGCAGCAAGCGCGGAATAAATACAATGAATCTTTATTGTATCAAGATTCGCCGTCGTTACGTGCGCAAACGGATGAACGGCTCGATGCTTTGGGAGCCGATATTGTGCGGCTTGAAAACAATAAGGTTGTGCGCGATGTACGTCTTCTTATTATAGATGCACGCAATTTATATTATAACAGTGATTTTGAACAAGCCGAAAGGCTTATACTTCAAGCCGAAGACCGGTGGGCAGTTACAAATATAGATCCGAATACGGAGGTTGTAAATCTAAAAGCCTTAATCGGCAATGCGCTGTCCATTCGAACCGGCCGTTCGATACCGGTTACGGATCCGTTGTATCCGGAAATAAGTCAAACACTTAATGCCGCCTATCAATATTTCGAACAGGGAACGCAAAAAATCAAATCGGGATTACGGGCCGAAGGAATTGAAATATTGAATACTGCGCGTGAAAAAATAAAGGACGTTCAAGTATTATATCCTCTTAATCAAGAAGCGAATTTGCTTGCATTGCGTATATCGAAGGTGATAAACCCTGCCGATTTCGAAGAAATTTTTAAACAGCGCTATACTGCCGCAAAAAACGAATACCGCAATCCCGCTACCGTAGGCCGTGCCTATGCCGATTTAAAAGATTTGTACGAAATTAATCCCAAATATCCGGGCCTCAAACAGCTTATTTATGATATAGAAGTTGAAATCGGCGTCATCGTTCCTCCTCCGGATCCTCGAAAAATTGCCCGCTCGAAACAATTGGTACAGGAAGCTGCGCGTTTATATGAATCCAGTACTCGCGATGAAATGAATTTGAACAATGCGTTAGGCAAATTGGATGAAGCTCTTTTGCTTAACCCGGAAAATGCGGAAGCTATGATACTTGCGGATCGTATAAAAACCGGTTTGGGCGGGAAGTCTTTGGTCGTTTTGCCGGCGGAAAAAGAACTTTTATATCAGCAAGCCGTTCAAGAGCTTTCTAAAGGCAATACTATTACGGCTGCAGCCATCGTAGCCTCTTTGTGGCAAGACCCCAAACTCCGCAATTCCGCAAAAATTATAGATTTAAAAAATAAGGTGGATTCACTGTTATGATGCGCCGTGTACTATCGTATAAATATTTTTTTATTTTCATCTTTTGTACTTTATTATACGGATTGTCCGCCGGAGATTTTTATTGGGAAAAACCGGTTCCGCTTACAAATTCGGAAAGCCGCTTTCCTACCGCCGCATATAATCAGGATACGTCTATTATCGTATGGCAGGATATAGAAAAAACATCCGAACAGCAGGGCAATATTTGGATTTCGGCGCAAGTTTTATCGCCGAGTACGGGAGGCTATTGGCTTACCAAAAAAAAACTGGCGGGACCCTTTGCTTATTCGGGCGAAGTTCCCCATTTGTTTTCGGCTGCCGTTTCTTCAAATAACGTCATTTGCATTTGTGTTCTTGCGGATCCGAAAACAATTTCCGTATTTACCTCCGATAATTTCGGATTATCCTTTAATGAAGTAAAATTGACGCAAACCGGAAGCTCGGTTGTGGCCCCTCGTGTTTTTCGCGGCATCGCCGGCGGTTTTGTGCTTTTTGCAACACAAGGAAGCAGCCAAAGTTTTTCACTTAAATTATCTCATTCGGCTGACGGAAAAACATGGTCGAACTTCAATGATTTTGCTCCTGCACGGGATTTTAACAATTCTTTTGTTCCCGATTTTACGGTTTTGCCGAGCGGTCGTGAAGTGGTTGTATTCCAATCAACATATATTGCAAACAACCGCGTTACCTATCAGTTATATTCTTCATATTCCGACAATAAAGGTGCAAAGTGGTCGGAGCCCGTACTTATCACCGAGCAATTTCGGGGTACCGAACCGATAACCGCATATACAAATCAAAGACCTTTTTTGCATGTATTTGAAGATACGCTCTATTTGGCATGGGAACGTTCCCGAACCTCATCAAACAGATCTGCGGTGGTAATTGCGCCTTTAACCGATCAAGGAGCCGTCGGCGGTCCTATAGAACAGCTTTCGCCGCGCCAAGTTGCAGCCTTTCAACCGGTTTTATTTACATATAACGAAAATCTTTGTGCGTTATGGGTTGATACCAGACGCGGTGTTGAAAATATTTATTTTGCTTCGCAAAAAGGAAAAATTTGGGATGAAAATCGTATATCGGCGTCCGGTTTAACCTCCGTTTTCGGAACTCCCCTTGTAAGCGGCGGCGGAAAAGATTTACATATCTTTTGGGAGCAAAAAAATCCCAAAAATTATCGGGTAACCCGGCTGTCTACGGACCGTTCGGTAAAACGGCCGGTATTAAAAGGAGTATCATTTAAAGACGGAGAACGTTCTGCCGGCGGAAAAATAAGCGCCCGGCTTGAAATACCGGAAGATTCGTCGGGCATTGCCGCGTATTCATGGATTTTAACCAAGGATAATTTACAAGAACCGCCCAAAGAATTTATGCAATTTCCTACAAAGCCGAGCATTGCGGCCTTTGTCGAAGAAGACGGCTTGTGGTATTTGAAAGCGCGCATTATGGATCATGCCGGCAATTGGTCCGAAAGTACGTCAATTACTTACTTTAAAGATACAAAGCCGCCTGAAAAGCCGGAGTTTTTTGCGCTTGATGCCGGTGACGACGGTTATATGAATTCAAATACTTTTAAGATTGCGTGGAAAAACGCTTCCGGCGACGATGACCTTATTGCCGGATATACTTATTCTTTGCAGTATGTCGCTTCTGTCCGGGATTATAAAAACAATCCGCAAAAATATACGGCGGATGCTCTTGCCGAATATAAAACCGGACTTCCGGCAAAAATTGTCAGTACGGCCGCCCATGCGTCATGGACGAACCAAGATAACGGTGTGTATTTGTTTTCCGTATCCGCCGTCGATGTAGCCGGCAATATCGGAAAAAAAGCCGTCATTCCCGTTTATTTGAATAGGTATATCCCGTATACCGCTGTGTCCGCCGTATATCCTCAAACCGATGTATACGGAAATACTTCGCTGACTATAATCGGCAAGGGCTTCGGTACCGACGGAAATATTTCTGCCGTATATTTGGATAGGAACGGAAAAGCTCCGTATGATATAATGTTCGAATACAAAAGCGGCGGATTTAAAATTTTATCGGATAGAAAAATAAGCGGTATAGAATTTGCCGGCTTGGAAAGCGGCACATATCGGGTCGGGCTGTTACATCCTCGGCGGGGACTGTATATGACAGAACCGCTTTTATCGGTAAACGAATTCGGTACCGTAAAAACCGGCGATTATGCATATCGTTTTCAACCGGCATGGAAAGAGTACAGTTCGAAGTACCGTTATACAATTCAAATGAGCGATGTTTTACTGTTGATCGTGTTTATCCTTGCTGCGTCCGGATTCTTTTTTGTGTCGCGGCACATGTTTATAACAATACGGGATTCTCTTGCGGTAAAACGTGAAGTTCGCGCCCTTATTTTAGGAGACAGTATGTTATCGGAAGGAACACAAAAGGTAAAAGAATTAAAGCAAAGGGGAATGAGCTTAAAGTATAAAATGATGTTTTTTACATCGATTTTGGTACTCCTGCTTACCTTATTTGTATCGATTCCCTTGGGCATTATATTCGTCCGAACCCAGGAAAGCACGCTTGCTAAAGGATTGGAAGATCGTGTTGCCGTTTTGATGGAAAGTTTTGCATCCGGTGTAAAAAATTACATGCCCGGACAAAACATGCTTGAATTGGGTTTGCTTTTAAATCAAAGTCAATCCATGCCTGAAATTCAGTATGTTACTATTTTAGGCTTACCCGCCGACGGCCGTAATACAAATATAGATTACGTCTGGGCTTCTAACGACCCCGATATTGAAGCTAAAATAGACAGCAAAACACTGATACTCGGTGCTTCCCGCTTTGTCCATGAAGAAACCGTTTCTATAGGCGATAGAATTTCCCGTTTAAACGAAGAAGCCGAAAAACAAATCGGCGGTATTTCTTTTGAAATAGTTTCTTTATCGGCGGAAGGTTTGTCGTTGGCTTTAAAAACCGATAAAGCGTCTATCGAACGAAGAAACGATATTCAGTCGGTAAGTACTCAGCTTACCCAAACGCTTAACCGTGCTTTAAATGATTTGTCGAAAAGGGGTTCGGGTTCTTTTCCTGAATTCAACAATGTCCGTTTATCCCGCGATGTAACGGAATATCTTTTTTATAAACCCGTATTATACCGGCGGGGAACCGAACAAATTTATGTGCGATCCGTTATTGTACTTAAACTCAGTACCGAAGAGCTTATCAAAACCGTGTATAAAGCAACCTTAACGGTTGTTTTTACCGCTTCGGCTATTGCCCTTGTTGCAATTATTATAGGAATTGCAGGTTCCTTGGTTTTAGCTTCAATTATCATTAAACCGATACGCCGTTTGGCGTCCCATGTCGTGATGATCCGTGATACGGGTGATAAGGCAGAGCTTGCCGGCAAAGATATTCCCGTAACCGCCGGCGACGAAATAGGACTTTTAAGTGAAAACGTCAACGACATGACCCGTGCCCTTGTTGAAGCGGCCGTTAACGAAAATATGCTTCTCGGTGGAAAAGAAGTACAGCGTGCTTTTTTGCCTTTGGATGAAGTGTCTGTCGGCGGAAAAAAGGTAAAGCAGTCGGTCGGACGGCTTGATACGCCTTATGTACAGTTTTTCGGTTATTATGAAGGTGCAAAGGGTGTTTCCGGCGACTACTTCGATTATAGAAAATTGGACGACCGGCACTTTGCCGTTATAAAGGTTGACGTGTCGGGTAAGGGGTCTCCTGCAGCTCTTATTATGGCGGAAGTTGCGGCATTGTTTACCGAATATTTTAACGGATGGAGTATACGCAAAAACGGAACCGATCTTTCACCTTTGGTATATAAAATTAACGATCACTTGGTAAACAGAAATTTGTTCGGGAAATTTGCCGCTTTTACATTAGCTATCTTTGATTCCGTTGCCGGCGATTTTTATTTTTGCAATGCCGGCGATAACCTGATTCACGTGTACGATGCTTCCGTCGGGCAGAAAAAAACAATCACACTGACGGCAACCCCGACTGCGGGGGCTTTCCCTTCAGATCTTGTTGAAATGCGCGGCGGTTATCCGGTAGAAAAAGTTCACTTGGATTCGGGCGATATTTTATTTTTATACACCGACGGTATCGAAGAAGCAAAGCGCTTGTACCGTGACAGGGAAGGGGTTGCCTTAAAATTCCGTGACGAAACCGATATTCTTGTGACTCGTGAAGAACAGGACGGTTATGCCGCGTATTTAAAATTATATGCCGAACAGCAGAAAAAAAAGGAAGGCAAAGCGTATTTGAATTTCGAAAAAACAATTCCTGAAGACTTATTGAAATTTTTGCAAGAAAAATCAAGCGACATCTCGGATCCGAAAAAATATATGCACGCTTTACGCCGCCCCAAAGACTGGGTATCTTTATATGAAGCTCAAGCGGAACAAACAGAAACTCGGCTGCATAAAACTAAGATTCTTTCATATATAAAATCATACAATAAACTTACCGTTTCAAAAGAATTTGTAGACTGTATCAAAAAAATGAAAAAAGAAGTGTATGATTATATTGTTTACATGGGGCAAAAGGGGGCCAGTATTGTAGACGGCGAAGAAATGTCGGCCGAGCGCGTACATGATATCATAGAAGCGGTTTTTAAACGTCGGACTTATTCTTTGGTAAAAAAAAGAGATCCGCAAAATTTTTCCAAAGACGACGTGTTCGAATTCGATTTTTCCGATTGCAGCGGAACTCCGGAAGAAGGGGTGATGGCTCTTGTCTGTGTAGAAAAAATTTTCCGTATGTATAAAGATCCGCATGCCGATGCTTACGATCATGCGGTTGTCGATAAAAAAATCGATGCGTTTTTAAAAGAGCATTTTGTACAATATCCTGTCTATTGTTCACATCAAGCCGAACATTTTCAGCCGGGGTTGCGGGATGAGTATATGTTTTATACCCATGTAGAAGAAGATGAACAATTTGATGACCTTACGCTAGTCGGAATAAAGAAAAAATAGTATATTAATTTCATGGCGTAAAATGCTGTGCATAAGGAGGCGCATGTGAACGATTTTTTTGAAAAGATGAAAACGATGGTCGATAAAAGCGTTGATGTTTCCCAGCAAGCCCTTGTAAAAGCGGGAGCTAAAATTCAAGAATTGGGTGATAAGGGAATTACAAAAATAGAATTGAACCGCCTTGAACGTCAAAGTGAAAAATGCTTTGCCAAACTCGGTTTATTGGTATATGATATATTGATTTGTAAACAAAAAACTTCGGTTACAATAAAGAATGCCGAAATTTCCGCCTTGCTTGATGAAATTGAACATATAAAACGTGAAATGGAGATTCGTGCAAAGGAAGCTTAAAAAGGGAACTGAAAGAAAAGAGAAAAAAAGTAAAAAAAAGCGATAATGCGCTTGACATAAAATAGTGAGATATGATATATTCAATTCACTCGCCGCTAAGGCAACAATCACAGTGCTTTGCGGGGTCGGTTGAAACGTGTATGACGTGTAAAACCGGAGAAACTTGAAATACTAGGGAAGGGAAGAAAGAACGCAAGTATGGTTCGGGTACAAAAGAAAAGGGCAGCTGTACGGAAGGTACAGCGAAAATGTTTCTGTGGCAGCTGAAAAGCGGTCATA
>NZ_JACDIJ010000021.1:0-19970 GCF_050937815.1 Treponema sp. OMZ 840 | reverse complement strand
GTATGAACAACAAATTGGTTTTAAAGGATTTGATAAATATCGGTATTTTCTCCGTGATTTATTTTGCCGGACTTTTTGTCATCGGAATGCCGCTGGGCTTTTTAGTTGTTACCTATTTGGCCTTTCCCTTTACGGTCAGCCTGCTTTTAGGCATTGCGGCGATGTTTTTGCTTGCAAAGGTACAAAAACCCTTCGGCCTCTTTATTTTCGCCGCCATACCCGGCTGTCTTATGACCCTTATGGGACACACCCCCGTCGTTGCCGTACACACGCTCATTGTCGCCGCCCTTGCCGAATTCGTTCGTAAACAAATCGGGTACAACACCGCAAAGGGCGGCATTGCAGGCTATTCGATAATGTCCCTGTGGCTTTGCGGCGCATTTTGGCAAATCTTTATCTTAAAAGAGCAATATTTTGCCCTCACCGAAAAGATGATGGGTACCGCCTATGCCGAAGAACTCACAAACCTTCCGTGGTGGATTATGCCTATTCTCTACGCTACCGCCTTTGCAGGCGGAATCCTCGGCGGACTTTTGGGTAAAAAGATTCTCAAAAAACATTTTGAAAAAGCCGGCTTGGTGTAAAGATTAAAAACGATGTTTTTTCGGGCGTGCCGGGTTGTCAAAAAAGTAACCGACTTTTTGACAACCCGGCCGCGCTTTGCGGGGCTGCCGGCATTTTTTCCGCCGATATGCGTCGTCAAAAATGCTGAGGTATATTTTTTGAAAAAAATATACCTCCCCCCTCCAATCGCTCACGCATAAGATAAAAAACGGGAAATTAAAATGCACAGTCAAAATATAAAACTTACCCTTGACCCCAGAACAAAGATTTTTTTAGTACTGGCAATGGGCGTATCGATAACCCTTTCCGTACCCGTGTATGCGGAAGTTTTAAGCGCCCTGCTGTTAGCCTTTTTGTTTTTAACGAACGGACAGGCCCGTACCGCGCTGAAGTTGATGTTGTTTTTTTTATTTCTTGCGGGCCTTACTTATTTGCCTGAAAACATTCCCGGCGTTACAAGCGTTATCTTACCGGTTTGCTTTATGGTACGCCGCTTTATGATGCCCATTGTCGCCGGAAAATACCTTATCGATTCCACTCCCGTAGGTCTTTTAATAAACGCCCTTGAAAAATTAAAACTGCCGTATTCGCTTGTTATAACCGTTGCGGTTATGTTCCGCTTTTTTCCCACTTTAAAAGAAGAATTCGCACATATAAAAAACGCAATGAAAATGCGCGGTATCGGCCTTAATGCGGCAAACGTTATGCGAAAGCCCCTGCTTACCCTCGAATACGTTATGGTACCCCTTTTGTCTTCGGCGTCCCGCATAGGAGACGAACTTGCGGCGGCAGGACACACAAAGGGGGTCGATGCCCCCGGAAAAAAAGTCCGCTATAAAACCGCCCGCTTTATGCTTGCCGATGTTTTTATTTTTTTCTATATTGTCGCAGTGTTTGTCGCTGCGGCGGGAACAAGGATGTATATATGGTAAACTCCGCCGTCGATATTCAAAACATTTTTTTTGCATACGGTTCCGCCGTCCGTTCCGCCGCCTCAAACGGTGAAACCGCCGCTTTAGACGCCGCGACGGGTACATCCAGTGCCATCGACGGCATATCCCTTTCGGTACAAAAAGGTGAATGCGTTTTACTTACCGGCATATCGGGCTGCGGAAAAACAAGTCTTTTACGGGCGGTAAACGGCTTGATTCCCAATTATTATGAAGGAAAACTGTCGGGCGAAATCAGGCTTTTTAGCGAAAACAGCACGGGAAAACCGATCTACGATATTTCAAAAACGGTTGCAACCGTTTTTCAAAATCCCAAATCCCAGTTTTTTAATTTGGATACGACATCCGAAATTGTATTTGCCCTCGAAAATACGGGTACGGCTTTTGAAAAAATGCGCGAACGCTTGGATTTTGTGTCGAAATTCTTACATATAGAACACTTGCTCGACCGCAACATTTTTAACCTCTCCGGCGGCGAAAAACAAATGATAGCGATTGCCTCGGCCCTCGCATCCGATACCGATATTCTTTTATTCGATGAGCCCACTTCGAATTTGGATTTATACTATATCGAAAAAATAGCGGACGTACTGCGTTTTTTAAAAGAAGCGGGTAAAACCCTTATTATCAGCGAGCACCGCCTGTATTTTCTTAAAGATATAATCGACCGCGCTTTTTTAATTAAAGACGGAAAAATTGCGCAATCCTTTACCCGTAAAGAATTTGCAGCTTTAAGCGGAAAAAAACGCAAAGAGCTTTTGCTCCGTCCCGTCAGTATAAACGAACGCACGTTTGAGTGTCCTGCCGACGAACGAATGCGCCCGCTTTGTCCGCCTTCAACGGCCCCTCTTTCTTCGGTAAAATCGTCTTCTTTACATATCGAACAATTGTCTTACCGTTTCCCGAAAGATAAGCGGGATTTTTTAGATGTCCGTAATTTGCAGCTTGATTTCGGTAAAATTATCGCGCTTACGGGAAAAAACGGACAGGGCAAAAGCACCCTTGCCCAATGTCTTACCGGTTTGTTAAAAAGCCGCACCGATGAAGTTTTTATCGACGGAAAAAAAACAAAGGCCGCACAGCGCCTTAAAATTTCGTATATGGTTTTGCAGGATGTCGGCTATCAGCTTTTTACCGAAAGCGTTGCAGACGAAATAGAGCTGGGCAAAAACAAACCGCGCAGCAGTACGCAAACCGCTCCGATTTTTACAACCGAAGAGATTTTACAAAAAATGAATTTAAGCGAAGTAAAGGAACGTCATCCGTTAAGCTTATCCGGCGGACAAAAACAGCGCGTTTCGATAGGCGCTGCTGTCGGTTCGGGTGCACATATTATCATTATGGACGAGCCGACTTCGGGGATGGACTATTTCCATATGAAAGAAACCGCCCGTCTTATCAATTCCATACGTTCTCCTGAAAACCTGATTTTAATTATCAGCCATGACTTTGAATTTTTAAGCCTTGTCGCCGATGAAGTCGTTCTTATGGAAAAAGGCGGTATTGCCTGTCACGGAGCCTTTGACAATAAAGAAGCCGAACGCTTATTCAACTTATTAAAAAACGGATAAACGTTATTGGGCAAAAAATTATTCGTAATCTATTACAATTTCTTCCGCTTTGATTTTACGTGCAATTTCATATACTTGTTTTTGAATTTCAAGTGAAAGGTTCGGATTATTTTCCGGCAACCCCGTATAAGGTACGCCTAAATAAAAAATATCTCCGCCTTTAAAGATACCTCGCAGTTCACCCTGAATGATATCAAAACAAACGCGGGTAAAATCCGTAATTGCCGAAGTCAATATAACTGACGAATTTTCCGAAACACTTCCTGCAAAGTACTTATCGTAATAAAATCCGACCGTCCACGCCGTTTTCCCCGCACGATTGTTTGTTTTTGCCTCATTGATAACAAAATCATAACAGCTGAAAATTACGTTTACGCCTCGCTCATACAAGGTTTGTGCAATATAGCGTTCTTGGATATCCGGATAATCGTTTCTGTATACAATATTTTCTTGATTTATTTCTATGTTTGTTCCCAAACAGTCGTTTGCATAGCGGATACCCTGCTGCCACCCCTTGTCGTATTGTGCATCCGAAAACCAATCCTGAGCCCACCCGATAAAGCCGAAACTTCCCTTTTGCACATGCAGCGCTGCGGCTGCTCCTGCCAAAAAAGCGGCTTCCGCCTCTGAAAAAATAATATGCGTTACATTTTGCCCGTCTTTAAAATCTTCGGAGGGAAAATTTTCGGGTTTTGCAGTATGGAAAATAATAAATTTTGTGCCGGGGTATTGCGATTGGAATTCAAGGACGATATCCGAAAATCGATCGGGGCAAAAAACCATATCACATCCGTTTTTTAGCAACTTTTCCAGTGATGTATTATTGGTTTTTCGGTCATTTCCGGATATGACATACTGTGTTTTTATGCCTAATCCCTTTTCAGCCAGTTTTAAGCCTTCCCATACGGGCCGGTCAAACCATGCATCATCGATATTCGTTCCGTTACTTATCATTGCGGCAGTAAATGCTTTGTTTTGTTTTTTTTCAGTCTTTTTTATATCTTGTCGGAATAAGTCCTTATATTCGTTTTCCGTAAGCATCCGCACGGGAGAAGCTATAATTGATTTTTTTTCTTTATTGTTTACCAATGTTATTTTGTCTATAAAAATATCAGTTTCGTATAGACTCTCTTTGGGGATACCCGTAAAAACGATTTTATAATATCGTTCATAAAATTTTCGCAATTCCGTTTGCGTAAGCGGCACTGCCGGCGGTTTTATATGTGAAGCTTCATAATAGCGAACGGCCGACCCGAGATGCTTGCCGTCCGCATTATACAAGGCAAAGTTTATTTCGTAATCCGGAAAAAAAAACGAATCTTCCCAACCTAAGCTTCCGTCGGTTTTTGCAGCTTGATTTTTTAATTCGGTGTAAGTATCGAGTGCCGCTTTATCGGGAAAAACCGAAACATAGTATGTCAGTGTTATAAAATTTTCCCCGCTCATTTCGGGGCGCGGTACATAGGTATATACGGCAAATTCATTATGCATAAAATTTTTTATCTGTAATTGAACGGAAATCCAGTCGACTTTTTTTGCCCTTTGCAATGCTTGTATTTTTTTCAAAGTTTGTTTGTTTCCGTTTTTATTAAAAGCTTTAGTATAAAAACCCATTGCCGCCGCCGTATCATTATTTTCTTCCGCGATTTGTGCATGTGCAATATCTATAGCCGTTATAAGATTTTGTTTCCCGTTCGGAGTGAGCTTAACGGATAGCGCATTGAACAATTCGAGCAATGCTTCGCATGCGGCAATGTGCGATTCTATTTGTGCATAACTGTAATTTTTTGAAAACATTCCTTCTACTACGGCAGTTTCAACATTTACGACTTTTACACTCAGGTTGTATTTTTGTCCTATATTCGTTAAATCTCCTAAAATCAAGTATTTTGCATTTTTTAATTTTCCTAAAATCAAAGCATCGTTTTCATCGAAAAATGCTTGTTCCGATTCTTTTTGAACCTGTGTAATCATATTAAGGTCGGCACGCTCAACAAGAGTAATGGCCGAATATTTTTTTATTCCTGCCGTAAAATATTTATGCGTAAGCGCGCACAGTTGAGCATCGTTTTCGGAAAATTTCGACTTTAATCTAAAGTCAACAGCAACCGTATATTCGGAACCGTCCGCCCCCGCATAAAGAGAGCCTGTGTGTGCTTTCGGTGTGCCGACTTCGGTTGTAGTACATGCCGCCAGCAGCAAAGTACATATGCTTAAAAGCGTCAACAAATGCACAGCCGAAAAGCGGCAAAATATTATACATCCGATTTTTTTATCTTTCATGGTTATCTCCGATATTGTTCAAAATTATTCAAACACCAAAAAGCTTTTTTCTATATCCGTTTCCAACTGCCTAAAAGCTTTGTGCCGCGCACCCTCCAAAGTATACGATAAAACTTTTTGTCCTTTTTTTGCGTATGAATAAAAAATACCTTCTTGATTTTTAATTGCCGCTTGCACCGAAGGAATAATTGCGATTAACTCACCGCTTTTTTCTTCCAAACGGACATGAGCGGTTAAAACATAGCGGGCCGTTTTTATATCGTCCGTTACGGGAAAACCGAATGCGGCAAGCGTTTTAGTAAACTGCATTGCTATACGGTCTTTTTGATCGTTTTCGGTTTGTATATGTATGGGTGAACTTTGTGCCGCTTCATAAATCGCAAAGGGTACTGCCGTGCGTATTGTCTGGATATGATTGTAAAGTGCAGCGCTTGCCGGATTCAGGGCATGGGCAAAAATAAATTTTTCGTTAAAGCGGTTGCACAAAATTTCTGTTTTTTTTAAACCCATTATTTTTGTAAAGCTGTCTTTTTCAGTTAAAGCTTTATCGTACAAACGCACGATTTCCGCTTCCAAAGCGGAAAGTTCCGGTCCGAGCCGAATCCATGCTTTTTGCTTATCTATTACGGCGGCACTGAACCATACGTTCTTTTTTTTGTCATAGAACGGCTTTTCATAGACAATGCCGGAAAAAACGGCTTTTGAAAAAAGACGGACTCTTGAATCGATACTTTTATCGGCGGAAAAACCGCCGTTTTCCTCCGACATTTTTATCTCGGAAAAAGTTTCCCGTGAAATTTCGGTACTAAAAAATTGAGCTATGTATGCTGCGGCGTCGTTTTCGGCTTCCTGTTGATTTTTACCGCTTCCGATCAGTGCGATAAACCTGTTTTCCGGATATACGGATTTTATATCGGTAAGCCATTCGGGCGTTTTTTCCGTTTGTTTCGAAGTTGCACACGAAAAAAATAAAATCATAAAAAAGGATGTATACAACGGAACGAAAAAAATAAAAAAGCTTTTTTTCATATTCAAAAATATCCTTAATAAAATTCATACTATCAATAAATTATTATTCTTTCAATATAAGGCGGCAGATTACGGCTTAAAAGACCGGTTTTCGGACAAGGATGTCTTTTTTTTCGGATAAAAATATCGTATATTTATAATATGAATATGTACGATTCTATTGCCGCCAATTACGAACGGATTTTCCCGCTTGAAAAAGAAAAAACCGCCTTTGTGCAAAGTTTTTTTGCACCCGGCGCCCGAGTTTTTGATGCAGGCTGTGCGACAGGCGAGCTTGCTTTTGAACTGTGCAAAGCCGGCTATAAAACGGTCGGCGTCGATTTAAATACCGCTATGATTGTGCGCGCACAAAAAGCTGCAAAAGAGGCGGTTCGCCGTTTTTGCGCCGAACAAGCACCCGAATTTTATACCGCCGATATGCGCTCTTTAAGCACGTTCGGAATCTTTGATGCGGTTTTGTGTTTCGGCAATACCCTCGTACATCTCGAAAACAAAGATGAAGTATCTGCTTTTTTTTCTTCCGTGTATAAAAATCTTGCCTGCGGCGGTACCTTTATTTTTCAAATATTGAATTACGATATAATTCTTGCCGAACAAAAAGTCGATTTTAAAACAATCGAAACCGCCGATTTTATCTTTAAAAGAAAATACGAATTTCCTTCGGGCGAAAAAATCGGCTTTGTTATCGAATTTACCGATAAACTCCGAAACCGAACGTTTTGCGAGCGCACCCTTCTTTTACCGCTAAAGCAAAAAGAAATATACGATTTTTTAAAAAGTACGGGCTTTGCGGATATGCACGCATATTCCGATTTCCGGCGTACAAAAAGCGATATGCGCGAATTTGCAACAATTTACACGGCACAAAAATAACGCAGGCTGCAGCCTCTTTATTGCCGTATCTTACAATTTTGTGTATAATACAGGTATATTCCGAAAGAGGTGAATTATGATTAAAGCAGCAACTATTGCCGGTTCCGACGCTTCCGGCGGTGCCGGTTTGGAAGCGGATTTAAAAACATTTGAAGAATACGGCGTATACGGTATGGCCGCCGTTACTCTGATTGCGACAATGGATCCGCACAATAATTGGGCGCATGCGGTTTTTCCCCTTGAAGAAAAAGTGCTGCGCGCGCAGCTGGAAACGATTTTTGCGGGTATAGGACCCGATGCCGTTAAAACGGGAATGCTCGGCAGCTCCTATGCGATAGAACTTGCGCGCGAATACATAAGTGCGCACAAAAACCGTACCTATGTTTTGGATCCGGTTATGGTGTGTAAGGGGGCGGGAGAAGCTTTGCATCCGGAATTAAACCGCGATCTTGAAAAAAAACTGCTGCCCCTGTGTACTGTGGTTACGCCGAATCTGTTTGAAGCTGCGCAGCTTGCCGGTACGGATGAAATCACTACAAAAGAACAAATGGAAACGGCGGCGCGCATTATTGCGGATAAGGGAGCGAAAAACGTTTTTATAAAAGGCGGTTCCAAGCTTGCCGCAGCTTCCGGCTTATCCTGCGCTTCGGATCTTTTTTACGACGGTACATCGGCCGAATTTATAGAAAGCCCGCTTATTGCAACCGAATGGACACACGGAGCCGGCTGTACGGTTGCCGCCGCCGTTACCGCAGGTCTTGCGCGCTCTTTTTCCGTGCGTGAAGCGGTTTTACTTGCCAAAAAATTTATTACGGAAAGCTTAAGCGCATCTTTTCAATTGAATCGATGGGTCGGCCCGGGCAATCCTTCCGCATGGCGTAAAGCTTTTTAATGCTGCGCCCCCTTCCGGGTAAAAGCAGGTGTGCAAAGATGCATAATTATATACTGAAAATACTGTTGCTAAAATACGTGCATGAATATCGGAAAAACTTTGCGCCGCATCCGTTTAAAAAAAGGCATATCCAAAAATGAATTATGTTCCAGAGCGGGCTTAAACAAAGGATATGTATATCGCTTGGAAAATGATCTTATCAGTCCGACCTTTTCAACCTTGGAAAAAGTTTCGATTGCACTGGAAGAAAGTCTGTCTGATATAATAAAATTATCGGAAACCGAAAGCGTACACAGCTTGTACGGCGATGTTGTGTCTGCCCGGCCGGTTTGGGGCAGTGCTGCCGATTCCTCGCAAGAATAATTTCCTCATTAATATTTTCACCTATAGTTTTACCTGTTTTTAAACACATACCTTTATCTTGATATTTTATGAATTTTGCTATAATCTCTTATTCATAACACTATTGTATTCACCAAAGGATAGAATTATGGAAACAAAAAGTACTGTAAAAGCGGCGGAAAGAAAATCGCGGTACAGATACGGTTCGGTAATGCTTATTACGGCTTTAGCCGTTGTACCGGCATTAACCGTTGGTATCTTTAACTATATTCGCGCATTGAATGAAAGTTATGCAAATTACAATCTAAAAATGAATGAAAAAGTTTACGGGATAGACACCCATGTAAATGATTTAATTGAAAATTTAAAGGATTTGAATACGGCGCTTGTCCGTACCGAACCGATTGTACAAGCCGACGGAAAAATCACTTCTTATGTAAATCTGAAAGCCGAAACGCCCGAAAATACGGTTCGTATGCTGCCGGAACGTTTCGGAAAAGAAGAGCGGGCGCTGTACGATATGTTTCAAAAGTTTGTAGAAGCGTTTCCGTCCGTTACGTATTTAACCGTCGGCACCGAAAGTGACGGCGGGATTCTTATGTATCCGGTAAAAGATCGTGCGGCAGGTTATGATGTTCGTACTCGAAGTTGGTATAAAAATTGTGCGTTAAGCGCAAACCGCCAAGTACTTTCCGACCTCTATATTTCTTCCGCAAATGAATTATCCCTTGAAATTACCGATAAAATACTTGACGGCGACAAACTGAAAGGCGTTTTATCCACTTCCGTAGATTTGTCGTATCTTAAAGAAGTCGTTCAAAATACAAGTATCGGAGAAACGGGTTACATTATCATAGTAGATAAAAACGATACGGTTATAGCGCATCCGAAAAAAGATGAGCTTGTAGGAAAAAGTATAGATGAACAAGCGCTTTATGCGTCCGCTTTAAAAAACGGTATGCAAAAACATATACGCGGCAGTATTTCCGGCGTAAAATATGTGTTGTGCAGTACCGAATCCCCCAATTCGCAGTTGGGATGGAAGTATATTTCCGTTATTGAACAAAAAGAATTCGAATCGATCGGCCGCAGGGTGTTACGGAATCTTATTATAACCCTTATCTGCATTTTGCTGTTTTGTATTCCGGTTGTATGGTTGGTTCTCAAATACTTTATTAAGCCGCTTGAAAAAATCGTTGCGGTTTTGCGCGACATTGCTCAAGGGGAAGGCGATTTAACGGTGCGTTTGCCGCTTTCCGGTATTTCGGAAATCGTTAATATTGCCCGCTATTTTAACGAAACGATGGAAAAAATTAGGACGGCAATTAAAACCGTCGGTACGAATGCCGATATGATGCAGGAAATCGGCGGCGAACTGGCAAGCAATATGACGCAAACCGCCAGTGCCGTAAATGAAATAACTGCAAATATTGAAGGTGTAAAACAGCAAGTAGTGACCCAAGCCGCCAGTGTGTCGGAAACGTCGGCGACCGTTGAAGAAATTATGCATACGATACAGCAGCTTAACGAAAGCATCGAAATGCAGGCGGCAAGCGTCGCTCAATCTTCTTCGGCGATAGAACAGATGGTTGCAAATATCGGTTCTATTTCTCAAACGCTTGAAAAAACCGACGGTGTGATTAAAACGCTTGCAACCGCAACTTCCGACGGCAAGGATACGATTGCAACGGCCGGCGGCGTTACTCAGCGGATTGCCGAAGAGTCGGGAAGCCTTTTGGAAGCTTCAAGCGTTATTCAGCATATTGCAAGTCAAACCAATCTTTTGGCGATGAATGCCGCTATTGAAGCCGCTCATGCCGGAGAAGCCGGCAAAGGCTTTGCGGTTGTTGCCGATGAAATAAGAAAACTTGCGGAAGAATCAAGTTCGCAGGGTAAAACGATTACCGCAACATTAAAAGTTCTCAGCGGTGAAATAGAGCTTTTATCGGCAGCGGCAAAAACCGTTGAAGAAAAGTTTACGACGATTTTCACCTTATCCGAGCAAGTTAAAATGATGAGTAATCAATTAACCGAAGCGATGCGAGAGCAGGGCAGTGCAAGCCGTGAAGTTTTAACCGCTATACGGGATATTAACAGGGTAACGGTTGAAGTTTCCGACGGTTCTGCCGAAATGATGACCGGCGGGCGGAATGCTGCCCAAGAAGTGGATAAGCTTGACAGCCTGACGCAAATGATTACGAACAGTATGAGTGAAATGTCTGCCGGATCCAACGAAATCAATAAAGCGGTGCAGGAAGTTCGTGAAATTACACAAAAAAATAAAGAAAGCATAAATAATCTTGCCGCCGAAGTAAAGAAGTTTAAAGTATAAGCTCCTTGCACGGACAAAGGGTAAAAATCGAATTTTTATGTTTGTCCGTGCATGAGAACTCTAGTAATTTTATTTCCGATTTTATATAGTATTCATAACATTTTTATAGGAGACAAAAATGGTATATTCTGCAGAAGTGGAACACATGTGCCCTTTAGCGAAGGCCGCCTGTCATGGTCCGGCGCCTATTCCCGAAGAAGGAAAGTGGGTTCAGGCAAAAGAGGTAAAGGACATATCGGGCTTTACCCACGGTATCGGCTGGTGCGCCCCTCAACAAGGAGCTTGCAAGCTTACATTGAATGTCAAGGACGGAGTCATTCATGAAGCTTTGGTGGAAACAATCGGTTGTTCGGGTATGACCCATTCGGCGGCTATGGCTTGCGAGATTCTTATCGGTAAAACGATTATCGAAGCTTTGAATACCGACTTGGTATGCGACGCAATCAATACGGCGATGCGCGAATTGTTTTTGCAAATCGTATACGGACGAACTCAGTCGGCATTCAGCGACGGCGGCTTGGTTATCGGTGCTTCCCTTGAGGATTTAGGTAAGGGCTTGCGCTCGCAAGTAGGAACGATGTTTGCCACATCAAAAACCGGCCCGCGCTACTTGGAAATGGCCGAAGGCTATGTCGAAAAGGTTGCAGTCGATAAGGACGGCGCCGTTATCGGTTATAAGTTTATTCATTTCGGAAAAATGATGGATTTTATTAAAAACGGCGACGATCCTGCAACTGCTATGGAAAAAGCGCGCGGACAATACGGACGCACAACCGAAGAGCAGGGTGCGGTTAAATTGATTGATCCGAGAAAGGAGTAACATATGGCCGAAAAAATAACATTTGAAAGCTACGAGCGCCGTATCGATAAGGTAACTAAGGTTTTAAAAGAAAACGGCATCGCCTCGCTGGAAGAAGCAAAAGAGATTTGTGAAAAAATCGGAATAAATCCCTATAAAACGGTTGAAGAAACTCAACCCATCGCTTTTGAAAACGCAAAATGGGCCTATGTATGCGGAGCGGCCATTGCAATTAAAAAAGGCTGTAAAACGGCCGATGCCGCCGCCGAGGCTATCGGTATAGGGCTGCAAGCATTTTGCATACCCGGTTCCGTCGCCGAAGACCGCAAAGTCGGTTTGGGACACGGAAACCTTGCAGCCCGCCTTTTGCGCGAAGAAACAAAGTGTTTTTGCTTTTTGGCGGGACACGAATCTTTTGCCGCCGCCGAAGGAGCCATTAAAATTGCTGCAAAGGCCGATAAGGTTCGTAAAGAACCCCTGCGTTGTATTTTAAACGGCTTAGGAAAGGATGCCGCGCAAATTATCAGCCGCATTAACGGCTTTACCTATGTACAAACAAAGTTCGATTATTATACTGGAGAATTGAAAATCGTTAAAGAAATTCCTTATTCTTCCGGCGAACGCGCAAAGGTAAAATGCTACGGCGTTGACGATGTTCGCGAGGGTGTCGCGGTTATGCACTGCGAAGGCGTTGACGTTTCCATTACCGGAAACTCGACAAACCCGACGCGCTTTCAGCACCCCGTTGCCGGTACGTATAAAAAAGAATGCAACGAAAAAGGTAAAAAATACTTTTCCGTAGCTTCCGGCGGCGGCACGGGACGTACCCTGCATCCGGACAATATGGCTGCCGGCCCCGCATCTTACGGTATGACCGATACGATGGGACGTATGCATTCGGACGCCCAGTTTGCCGGCTCTTCGTCGGTACCCGCCCATGTTGAAATGATGGGTTTTTTAGGCATGGGCAATAACCCGATGGTAGGCGCTTCGGTTGCCGTTGCCGTAGACGTTGCTCAGGCGATGAATAAATAAGTTACAGCTCTATGTACGGGAATGTGTTTTCACAAACGATTTCCGTACATACGGTAAAACAGTCGGGCGGATGCCTCTGCCGAAACCCCGCAAACCGCGTGATACCGGCGTAAGGTAATCGAAAATCCGCTTTAGAGTAAGGAGGCTATATGAATAAGTGTCTTAAAATCGGTATTATCGGCGCCGGACGTATCGGCAAACTTCATGCCTCAAATTTGGCGAGGCGGATTTCAAAGGCAAAACCGGTTGCCCTTTCCGATATAAACAAAAAAGAAGCACAAAAGCTTGCCCGCTTACTCGATATACCGGCCGTCTATGACGATTATAAAGAAATTTTAGCGGATCCTGCAATTGAAGCGGTGTTTATCTGCTCTTCAACCGATACCCATTCGGAAATTTCAATGGAAGCCGCTAAAGCCGGAAAACATATTTTTTGTGAAAAACCCATCGATTATGACATACATAAAATAAAATCGGTACTTGACATTGTTAAAAAAAAAGGCGTTAAATATCAAGTAGGATTTAATCAGCGGTTTGACCCTGATTATTGCCGTATTAAAAAAGCCGTATCATCGGGAGAACTCGGACAGCTTCGTATTATAAAAATCACATCCCGGGATCCGGCTCCGCCGCCGATTGAATATATAAAGACTTCCGGCGGCATTTATGCAGATATGACAATTCATGATTTCGACATGATGCGTTATCTTTGCGGCAGTGAAATTACGGAGGTTAGCGCAGCGGGTGCGTGCTTGGTTGATCCGGCTATCGGAAAAGCGGGCGATGCGGATACCTGCGTCGTTACTCTTCGGTTTGCAAACGGAAGCTTGGGTATTATCGATAATTGCCGTCAATCTTCATACGGTTATGACCAGAGAATAGAAGTGTTCGGTTCGAAAGGTCAAATAATTGCCGATAATCTTAAGCAAAACAATACCGTCTTGTATAACGGTAGCGGTATAAGACAGGAAAAGTTATTGCATTTCTTTTTGGAACGCTATCGCGACTCCTATATTCGGGAAGCCGAGGAATTTGTCGATGCATGCCTGAATAACACCGATGTTTTTGTCGGTGCCTATGACGGCTTACAGTCGGTTTTGGTTGCACTTGCAGCTCAAAAATCACATAATATGGGCGGAATGCCCGTAAAGGTTGGAGAACAGTAATTATGGATTACGCACAGGAATCATTACGCCGCCACGGTCAGTGGAAGGGCAAGATTGAAGTTACGGTAAAAGTTCCGGTAGGAACAAAAGAGGATTTGTCGTTGGCATATACGCCGGGAGTCGCACAGCCTTGTTTGGAAATTCAAAAAGACATAAACAAAAGCTACGAATTAACCCGCCGCCACAACCTCTGTCTTGTCGTAACCGACGGAACGGCCGTTTTGGGTTTGGGCGATATAGGCCCTGAAGCGGGAATGCCCGTTATGGAAGGAAAATGCGTTTTGTTCAAAGCATTCGGCGCAGTGGACGCGTTTCCCTTGTGTATAAAAAGCAAAGACGTTGATGAAATCGTCAATACGATTTATTTAATATCCGGCAGTTTCGGCGGCGTAAACCTTGAAGATATTGCAGCTCCGCGTTGTTTTGAAATCGAGCGCAAACTTAAAGAAAAATGCGACATCCCCATTTTTCACGACGACCAGCACGGAACGGCCGTCGTTACCCTTGCAGGTCTTTTAAATGCGATTAAAATAGTCGGCAAAAAGAAAGAACAAGTGCGCATCGTCGTAAACGGAGCGGGGGCTGCCGCCGTGTCGATTACAAAACTCTTGTTATCCTGCGGTTTTAATAATGTGATTTTATGCGACCGCAAGGGCGCTATTTACGAGGGGCGTACCGACGGCATGAACTGGATAAAAGAAGAAATGGCAAAGGTTACGAATAAGGAAAAAAAACAAGGCAGCCTTGCCGATGTGCTTGCAGGAGCCGACGTGTTTATCGGCGTCAGCGCGCCGGGAACCCTAACCCCCGAAATGGTTAAAACAATGAATAAGGACCCGATTGTGTTTGCGTGTGCGAACCCCACCCCCGAAATCTTCCCCGACGAAGCGAAAAAGGGCGGGGCGGCGGTTGTTGCAACCGGAAGAAGCGATTTTCCGAACCAAATCAACAACGTCCTTGCCTTTCCCGGCATATTCCGCGGAACCTTCGACGTGCGTGCAAGCGATATAAACGATGAAATGAAAATCGCCGCCGCCTATGCGTTGGCAGATCTTATTTCGGATAAAGATTTGAATCCCGACTACATTATTCCCGCCGCCTTCGATGAACGGGTTGCCGATGCGGTTGCCTATGCCGTGCGTGAAGCGGCGAAAAAAAGCGGAGTAGCTCGGATATAAGGAAAAAATATAAGGTAAAAACCGTTTAAAAGCGGATTAAAAAACGATACTGTTTTATGCGCCGATTAATTTCGTATTTAATCGGCGTTTTTTTATAAAAAAACCGGCCGTTGCGGCCGGGTAGGTTTTTACCGGTTAGCTCCCCCGCGCAGGCTTGAACTGCGGACCCACAGATTAACAGTCTGTTGCTCTGCCAACTGAGCTACAGGGGAAAGTAGATATAATCTACACTAAAAAGAAAATTGTGTCAATAGCTTTGCCGGCTTCTTTCGGATTTAAAATATCGCTTTGATATGTCCGTGTTTTTTGACAAGTGCCGATAACTCTTATGGTTTATTCGAATAATTGGCCGGGAGCGATTTTTAAAACGGTACACGCTTTTTCCAAAAATGCGATGGAAGCATTGCAGCCCTTTGTTTCTATATGGGCGACAAGACTTGCGGATACGCCGCAGAGTTCGGCAAAACGGTTTTGAGTTAGCCCCGAACGTTTGCGGTATTTTTTTATGTTTTTTGCCAATATTTCACGTATCATTATTTTTATAAGGTGCATAAAAACACCTCAGCTATCATATCATATATTTCTGATAAAGTACAGAGCACAGCGGCCGCGTAATAACGGATTTTATGAATAACCGAACTGCTGCATTATCTTTGCCTGCATACCCTTGTTTTTCGTCATCTTTTTCATCATCAAACGTGTTTTTTCAAACTGTTTGATAAGGCGGTTTACTTCGGCAACCGAAGTGCCCGAACCGCGTGCTATACGTTTGCGCCGTGAAGGTCCGATAATCAAATGGTTGGCGCGCTCCTTTTTTGTCATCGAACGGATTATGGCTTCTTGTGTTTTTAAACCGCTGGTATCTATGTTTTGATCCCGCATTTGACCGGCCAAACCGGGCATCATTTCCAATAAGGATTCGATGGGTCCCATTTTTTTTACTTGTTGAAGCTGGTCAAGCATATCTTCAAGAGTAAATTCGTTTGAAGCCATCTTTTTTTGCAGTTTTTCGGCCTCTTTAAGGTCCATTGTTTCTTGCGCTTTTTCTACAAGGGATACGACATCACCCATGCCGAGTATGCGTCCCGCAATACGTTCGGGATGAAAAACTTCAAAATCTTCTATTTTTTCGCCCGTACCGATAAATAAAATCGGCTTGCCGGTTACGCTTTTAAGCGAAAGGGCGGCGCCCCCTCTGGCATCCGAGTCGAATTTGGTTAATATGATACCCGTTAAGCCGAGCCGTTCATCGAATGTTTTTGCAATATCAACCGCGTTTTGTCCCGTCATAGAATCGGCAACCAAAATAACTTCACTCGGTACAAGCGATTGTTTTATATCGGCTATTTCATTCATCATCGAATCGTCGATTTGCATACGGCCGGCGGTATCTATGATAAGGGTATCAAAACCGTTTTTTTGTGCAAAGATTTTTGCATTTTTTGCAATACGTATCGAATCCTTCGGAGTTCCCGGCAGATTTATATCTTCTTTATATACGGGAACTTCAATTTTATCGGCCATAATGCACAATTGCTGTATTGCTGCCGGACGGACAAGATCGCATGCCGCCAAAACAGGTTTACGGCCGTCTTTTTTTAAACGGGCGGCAAGCTTTACCGCCGAAGTTGTTTTTCCGGAACCTTGCAAACCCAAAAATAAAATAACGGATTGAGTGTCGGGGCCTTTTAAGTGCAAATCGGTTTTGCTGTCGCCGAGCAGGGCGGTAATTTTATCGTGAACGATTTTTATAAATTGCTGACCCGGATCCACAGCGCGCAAAACTTTTTCGCCCTTTGCTTCTTCTATAGTGCTGTTGACAAAGCGGCGCACTACACGTAAGTTTACGTCGGCTTCGAGTAAAGCCATTTTTATTGAATCGACCGTTTCTTCAATATTTTTTTCGGTAATAACCGATTTACCGCTTAGGTTGCGGATAATACCGGAAAAGGTATCCGTTATTTTTTCAAGCATACATCTACCTCAACAGCTCTATAAGAAAATCGAGCGGTTTTATTTCTTTATTCAATATGCGGTATAAACCGCTGCAAATAGGCAGTTTAATATTTAATTTGC
The DNA here is from genome assembly GCF_050937815.1 of Treponema sp. OMZ 840. NCBI lineage: Bacteria > Pseudomonadati > Spirochaetota > Spirochaetia > Treponematales > Treponemataceae > Treponema > Treponema sp. OMZ 840. The sequence continues at coordinate 2,880 of NZ_JACDIJ010000021.1, read as the reverse complement.
GGCTTATTTCCTGTACATATTTACAGGCAACCGCACCTTCGGGAAGATAGCCGATTTCGCTTATGCGCGCAATGAGATTTTCCAAGTCCGAAAAGGGATCTAAAATATTTTGAAGTATAATATCGCGCCCGAAGCGGCGGTTACGTCCGTATTTTGAACGGCAGGTTACTTCCAAATCGCCCACGCCTGCAATTGACGTAAAGGTTTCGGCATGAGTTGCCCCCATTGCAAAACCGAGCGTTTGTATTTCATTTAAGCCGGCCGCCAAAAGCAGGGATTCGGTATTATCGCCGAACATGTTCGACTGTTCCGCTATTGCGTCAAGACAGCCGAAAATAACGGCAATAATGTTTTTTGCCGCGGCGCATATTTGTACACCGACAACGTCTAAACTTGAAAATACCATAAGGCCGGGAACTTTCATCAATTCTCTAAATCGAATTGAGTTTTTCGGATTTTCACTTGCGGCGATAAGACCGGTTAATTTTCCCTGTGCGACTTCTTCTGCATGACTGGGGCCCGAAATGTAAACAAGATTTTTATGGTATGCAAAGGGCAGTACGGTTTCCAAAACGTCAAGAATAAGCTTGGCGCCGCTGTCGGTGGGAATAAAACCTTTGGTTAAAACTCCTATACAAGTCGAACCGTTTACGATGGACGGAATGTCTACAATTTGAGCAACGGTACGCGCAAGGTACAGTGAAGGTGAAGACAAAATTAAAAAATCTTTGTCGCTGGCGGCTTGTTTTATGTCGGCCGTTGCATGGAGCTTGAGGGACAACGGGATTCCTTTTAAATACTTTGTGTTTTCATGCTCGTAATTAACGGCGCTCACAACTTCTTCTTCAAGCGCCCACATTTGTACATCGTGCCCTCCGGAGGCAAGAATATGAGCCATTGCCGTTCCCCATGCGCCTCCGCCTATAATACCGATAGTTTTTCCGTTCATTACAATCTCCGCCCTATATCCATTTGTTCATGTGCTCATCTTTCCACGGTATAATTTCATCCGGTTTAAAAAAAAGTGCGATTTCCCTTTCGGCATTTTTCGGACTGTCCGAAGCGTGGATAATGTTCAATCCCGTGTGAATACAGTAATCGCCCCTGATAGTTCCGGGCGAAGCTTCCGCCGGATTTGTCGCACCGACAAGTTTACGCATTAAAGCGACACAATTGTCGCCTTCCCATACCATCGCCAAAACCGGCGCGGAGGTAACGTAGGAAATCAAGCCGGGGAAAAAAGGTTTTTTCCGGTGTTCGGAGTAATGTTGCTGCGCCAATTCCTGACTGAGTTTCATAAGCTTTACCGCCGTTAAATTAAGTCCCTTTCGTTCCAAGCGCCCGATAATTTCCCCTACAATTCGGCGGTTCATTGCACCCGGCTTCAACATTACAAAACATCGTTCATTCATTGTGTGTTTCCTCTAAAAACATAATAGTGACTTCCATATATTATAACGATTTATAAAATCTTGAGCAAGACGGAAAAAGAAAATTACAACCGGCGATATACGTTCGGAAAAAAATCGAATTCAAGTGCAAAAACTTGTTTTGTGGGAAAAATTAGGATATAATGTTTAAAAAGAAAACATCCTGTTTTCTTTTTAACTTAAGTTTTGCTTCGCAAAACTTGTTACCTAAAGCTTTTCTGCACATCCGTGGTGGAATAGGAGGGCAAGTTATGAGTACTGCAAATAGAAAGTACAAAGATTCTGTCTTTGTTGATTTGTTCGCAGAAGATGAAAAAGCAAAAGAAAACTTTTTATCGCTTTATAATGCCTTGCATGGGACAAATCTACCGCTTTCTTGTCCTGTAGAAAACATAAGGCTTGATAATGTCATGTATATGAACATAATAAACGATGTTTCTTGCCTTGTGGACGGTAAAATCATAGTGTTGGCTGAACACCAGTCCACCATAAACGAAAATATGCCTTTACGCTTTTTGCAGTATATCGCTCGGCTCTACGAAAAACTGCAAGCTCCGACAGACAGGTATCTGAGAAAGCTGTCAAAAATACCCGCGCCTGAGTTCTATGTTTTCTACAATGGCACAGATGATTATCCTGAAACCGCAATTCTAAAACTCTCCGATGCCTTTATTACAAAGCCTGAACAGATACCGCTGGAACTTGAAGTAAAGGTATTTAACATAAACAAGAATAAGGGAGCGGAAGTATTAAGCCGCTGTAAACCGCTTGAAGAATACAGTCTTTTTGTAGAAGAAGTACGAAAGCAAATGCAGCTCGACAGCGAAAACGGCTTTACCAATGCGGTAAAAATATGTATAGAAAAGGGAATTTTAAAAGACTACTTACAAAGAAAATCACGGGAGGTAATAAATATGTTGGTAGCAGAATATGATTATGATACGGACATTGCCGTACAGCGTGCAGAAGCAAGCAGAATAGCTTTTGCTGAAGGAATTGAGCAAGGGTTCTCCGACGGCTCTTACCAAAAAGCTCTTGAAACGGCAAAACTTATGAAACAAGCAAATTGTGAGCTTGACTTTATTATGCAAATGACAAGACTTTCCAAAGAAGAAATAGAAAAACTGTAACAAAGTGCGAAGTACAAATGCCGAAGTTCAAAGTGTGAATGTCGAAGTGCGAATGTCAAAGTTCAAAGTTCGCCCCTCGCACTTTCCCCAAAAAAACAAATTACAAAAAACTTTTCCAAAAACTTGTTATTCTCAAAAACTTGAACTATAATGTATAGTATGAAGGACAAAATAAACCGCTTAAACAGTACAATAAAGGGTTCTCAAAAAAGTTCGGAAAAACGGCAAAAGTACTTGACACGGTACCGCATCCTCGCGCAAAATTCACAGCTTCACAGCTTCACAGCTTCACAGCTTCACAGCTTCACAGCTTCACAGCT
>NZ_JACDIJ010000020.1:0-22638 GCF_050937815.1 Treponema sp. OMZ 840 | reverse complement strand
AATTCGGCTTTGTCAAGTACCCTGTGCCCTTTTTGTGCGGAAAAGATAACAGATGTGCCGGTATTACCGTGCATAAAGCCCCTCGTAAAAAGTTAATATAAAGCACAGCACAGATGTACGTAAGCGGATTATCCGCAATGTTTCAAATCCCGCCATGGACGGCGGAAAGGCCGATTATCCGCGATGTTTTGCAACGCAAAACTCGCCGCATAAAACCGAGCAGGAAGCACGGTTTTATGCCATGTTCCCGTCCGGTTCACCGTTTTCCATACGCTTTCCGACCCGTACACGGATGTACGGAAAAGCTTTAGGTAATGAGTTTTGCGAAGCAAAACTTAAGTTAAAAAGGGAACAGGACGTTCCCTTTTTAAACATTATATCCGATTTCTTCTAAAAAAACAAACTTTTTGGGGAAGTTTTTAATAATTGGCAATTAGACAAAGGCGATTTCATGTTTTTCGGCTATTAACATATTGATTCTTATAAAGCCTCAATTTCTTCTTTGTTTAAGCCCGATATTGTGCAAATATCGCTAATCGGGTAATTCATACCTTTCATCAACTTTGCCGTTTCAAGTTTGGTTTGGTATGAGCCGTCGGCAAAGGCGATCTCACGTTCTTCGGCCCTTTGTACCGCTATGTCTGTATCGTAGTCGTATTCTGCTATTAACATGTTGATTACCTCCCGTGATTTTCTCATTAGGTATTCTTGTAAGATTCCCTTTTCTATGCATATTTTTACCGCATTGGTAAATCCGTTTTCACTGTCAAGCTGCGTTTGTTTTCGTACTTCCTCAACAAATAAACTGTAGTCCTCCAGTGTTTTACATCGGCTTAGTACTTCCGCTCCCTTATTCTTGTTTATGTTAAATACCTTTACCGAAAGCTCCAAAGGCAGACAGTCGGGTTTTACTATAAAGGCATCGGAGAGTTTCAGAATCGTACTTTCAGGATAATCATCCGTACCGTTGTAGAAAACATAAAATTCGGGTGTGGGTATTTTTGACAGCTTTCTTAGATACCTGTCGGTCGGAGCTTGAATTTTTTCATACAGCCTTGCTATGTATTCTAAAAACCGTAAAGGCATGTTCTCGTTTATGGTGGATTGATGTTCTGCAAGTACTATAATTTTATTGTCCACAAGGCAGGAAACATCATTGATTATGTTCATATACATTACGTTATCAAGCCTTATGTTTTCTACAGGACAAGAAAGCTGTAGATTCGTTCCGTGCAAGGCGTTATAGAGCGATAAAAAGTTTTCTTTCGCCTTTTCGTCTTCGCTGAAAAGGTCGACAAAGACAGAATCTTTGTACTTTCTGTTTGCAGTACTCATAACTTGCCCTTCTGTTCCGCTCACTATTTCACATAGCTTTTACAACCCGTACACGGATGTACGGAAAAGCTTTAGGTAACAAGTTTTGCGAAGCAAAACTTAAGTTAAAAAGAAAACAGGATGTTTTCTTTTTAAACATTGTAACACAAAATTCCTAAAAAAACAAACTTTTTGGGAACGTTTTTTTAATGTGTTTTGAAAAAAGAAAAGCGTATGCTGTGGTACAAACGGAATTACAAAACGGTTTCTCTTTGCTCGCTATTCATAGCTTCCCTTAAAATAGCATTTATGCGGCTTTGATATCCTTTTCCGTAAGACTTAAGCCATAAAATGACGTCGGCATCAAGTCTTATTGATAAGGGTTTTTTAACGGGCCGATACATGTGCATAAAATCGGCTTCCGTTAATTCCGGAATATCGGAAGTATCTACAGGTTTATTGTTCAGAGCTTGCAGCGCTTCAATTTTTTCTTTTGTCAAATTATGCTTCGCTTCCGTAATACTCATTGATTTTATCATAATACAGCCTCTGTTCGGTTTTTGTTGCACGCCGCGCCGATATAATTCGTGTTTTGCCTTTTCTATCGGTATATGCAACGGCAACAAGTAATATACCGTAAATAGAACCGAGCGCTAAAAAGCGGTCTTCATCGTTCGAATGCTTTGAATCGTATTTTTCAAGCAGATACGGATCTTCAAAAATTAAAATAGCATCTTCGAAAGCAATTCCGTGCTTTTTTTCATTGCTTTTATTTTTGGTAATATCCCATTCAAAGCAATTTCTATGCATACATTATTGTATATACGGAAAAGTGTTCTGTCAAGATATAAAAAATAAGCCTTATATACACTCAAGTGCGGTTTCAAACATCGGCTCGAGGGCGCTCATGCGCTTTGCCTTGGTTAAACCCTTGCCGGTTACGCAGGAAAAGCGGGAATTATCAATTTTTTACCAACTTCCAATGCGCCGATTCTTGGCGGAGGCGGATAAAGTTTTTGTATATACCCTCTTCTTGTATCAATTCCGTGTGGGTGCCTTGTTGGACGATGCAGCCATTGTCAAGGACAATGATGTTGTCTGCATTGCGGACGGTTTTAAGGCGGTGGGCAATCATTATGACGGTTTTGTCCTTTGTCAACTCTTCAATCGCCTTTTGCAGGGACGCTTCGTTTTCAGGATCGATGTTTGCGGTCGCCTCGTCAAAAATGATAACGGGTGCGTTTTTCAAAAGAGCGCGGGCAATGGAAAGACGCTGTTTTTCTCCGCCGGATAAGGACGCTCCTCCTTCGCCTATAATGGTGTCATAGCCGGCTGGCAGGGCTTCGATAAATTCATGGCAACCCGCTTTTTTTGCCGCTTCGATAACTTCTTCGCGGCCGGCTTCGGGTTTTCCGAACTTGATGTTGTTTTCGATTGTGTCCTCAAAAAGATAGACATTTTGAAACACCATGCTGATTTGCTCCATAAGCGTTTCCAAACCGTACTCTTTTATGTTCTTGCCGCCGATTAAAATGCGCCCCCTTTCTATATCCCAAAAACGGGCGATAAGATTACACATCGTCGTCTTGCCCGAACCATTCGGACCGACAATGGCGGTCATCGTTTTTTCGGGAAAGCTTACACAAATGTCTTTAAGAATCTGCCGCTCGCCATACGCAAAATCGACATGCTCAAAACGTATATCGTGAGTTTCGGGAGCCGGTGCCGTGCCTGAGTTTTCCATTTGCGGCATACTGTCCGTTTTGTTTGCTTCGTCTATGGAGCTTGACACCACGCGGAGTATCGAAAGCGCACTGCCTGCCGATTCGATTTGAGCAAAGACCATAAACGAAACGATGATGAGCATAAGGGCGTCGATAAGTTCCATTGAGCGATTAAAATAAAACAAAAGCGAACAGAATATCATCGCCAAGCCGGAAAGACGCAGCACCAATCCTTGTAGAATAGTGTACGGCGTAAAGGCACGCTCGATGTTCAGATTTGCATTGCACGAATGTTCAAGGGCGGAGCGTACTTTTTTATCTCCGCGTCCCGTTACGTTAAACGCCTTTACAATGTGCATTCCCTGAAGCTGTTCCAGCACCGCCTCAACAAGACGGGTTTGCGCTTCCTGCCGTTTGGGCGCAAGGGTGCGCGACTTTTTTTCCATAAGCGAGGTGATGAATAAATAGATGAGCGTTCCGAGTACGACAATCAATCCCGTTCTCCATTCAAAAATGAGGATTGCCGCCGTAAACACTGTTGCATTAAGAAAGCCGCTTAACATATTTACAAGCACCATCGGGGCTGTCGTTTCAACCTCGTCTAAAACGGTGGTGGTAATTCCCGTAATGCTGCCGATGGTGTTTTGCGTAAAATATCCCATCGGTACGGTTTTAAGTTTATTGCCGATTGAAGAACGCTTGTCCGCAACCATAAAATAGCCTGCGTGTGTTTGCTGAAGCTGTGCAAAATAATTGACGAGGGTTCTTCCGGCAATGCTCAAAACCAAAAAAATAAGAGCGGTGTACACTACCGAGCCGTCATATCCTTTTCCCGCCTGCGCGTGAACCGAACCGCGTATGACAAAATACAAGGCTGAAATTTGAAACATATTGAACACGGCAAACACAAAGCCTAAGGCAATCGACTTATTCAAATTCCCTTTTTCTTTTCCGGCAAACTGCCATATCTTTTTTAAAGCATCTAACATATTTACTCCTTTGCTCCGAGGTGTGCGTGCCACATGGACTGATACGCCGCATTGTTTTGCAAAAGTTCTTCGTGTCTGCCCTGCGCCGCAACGGTGCCGTCTTCGATAAGAAAAATAGAATCCGATTCGGTTATGGTCGAAAGGCGGTGCGCAATAACGATGACGGTTTTATCCTGCGTTAATTGTGAAAGCGACTTTTGAAGGGAGGCTTCGTTTTCAGGGTCGATGTAAGCGGTCGCCTCGTCCAAGATAATAACGGGTGCGTTTTTTAAAAGAGCACGGGCAATGGCAATGCGCTGGCGTTCCCCGCCCGAAATATGCGTGCCGCCGCTTCCCGCTAGCGTGTCATAGCCCTTTTCAAGTTTGAGAATTGCTTCATGGCAGCCTGCGCGTTTTGCCGCTTCAATCACTTCTTCATCGGAGGCGTGCACATTTCCTATCCTAATATTTTCGAGAACGGTATCGTTGAATAAAAAGTTGTCCTGCGACACAAAGGCAACCGAATCGTAAAGCTGCGTAAGCGGGATGTCCCGTATCTCGTGAGCGCCGACGGTGATACTGCCTTTCGGAATGTCCCAATAACCTGCAATCAATTTTGCAATGGTTGATTTGCCGCTTCCCGACGCTCCGACAAAGGCGTTAAGGCTGTGCTCTTTTATTTCCATAGTTACATCGTGAATAATTTCGCAGTCGTCGTGATAGCCGAACGAAACGTTTTTAAGCTGAATGTTCATTGCGCCGAACTTGACGGGTTCCGTTTTGTGGATTTGTTCTTCTCCGCGTAAGATGAGGTCGATACGGCTTGCTGTCGTTCCGACCTTTGCAAGGGTGTCCGCAAAGTTGATTGCTTCCAAAAGCGGGCCTGCAATACCTGCCGAAAGAATGATTGACATGATAAAGGTTTCTATCGGCAAGCTGCCGTTCGTGTACAAAAGCCAGCCTAGTGGTAATACGGTGATAAAGGTTGTCGGAGCGATTACCTTTGAAAGTGAAACGGGCAGCTGACAGCTTTTCATCCAGTTGTAGCAATAGGCGGCATTGGCAAAAACCCTGTCCGAAAACTTTGCATAAGAAGCCGCCCCCTGATTAAAGGTTTTAATAACTTCAATGCCGCCGATGTATTCGACGATTGCCGAGTTCATTTTGCTGTTTGTTTTTACAAAGCCCGCATATTGTGCAGCATAGGTTTTCATCACAAAGCCTAAAAACAGCATTCCCGCCGGAATCGACACCAGAGCGATGAGAGCCATACGCCAATCCAAAACGCAGAGGTAGATAAAAATACACAAGGGGCCTAAAAGGTTTGAAGTCATTTCGGGCAAAAGATGAGCGAGCGGGCGTTCCATTGTTTCCACCTGATCCACAATGATTTGTTTTAACTCGCCGCTTGAACGGTCGATTACGGTTCCGAGCGGCATACGGGGCAGCTTACACAGGATTTTTCCTCGCACGTCTTTTAGAATGCTGAAAGTTGCGCGGTGCGACACCGAAAGAGCCGCCGCATAAAACGATGAGCGGATAATGCAGCCTGCCGCGGCAATACCGAGTAAAAGCGCATAATGCTCAATGCCGCTTATGCCTTGCAGCAACTTGATGATGATTTTTCCCGCCGCCCAATACGGCACCATTCCGCCAAGCACTGCAATAACCGCCAAAAACACCGAGCTGTACAGCATCGGCTTTTTTTCTCCCGAAAGCTCAAGCAGTCTTAAAAGCGGCTGTTCTTTTTTCTTATCCATTTTTACCTCCGATTAGCTGACTTGATAGCGCCAAACGCTAATGCTATTAGCTAACAATGTTATCTAAAATAAGAAAAAAGTCAAGAGGGGATGTAGTTAGGCATTGCTTTAATACAACGCAAGATTCCGTTTGAAATTGTTCAAGATGATTCTTTTTACTCGGAAAAAAATATAGGGCATCTCTAAAAACCTTGTTTGATTTTTAGAGATGCCCGACGAGTTTTTAACAAGTCTTTATTTGATAATGGCTTATTAAAAACATCGCAAATTAAATCTAAGGTAAACCTCTAAAAAGCTGAAGTTTTTAGAGGTTCCCTATAAAAGCTTTGGAACATTCTAAAGCTCAAATGGAAAACGGCCGGCATTCAATTCGTGAACTTATTGAGGCATAACAGTGCATAAAGATTTTTCCTGCAAAAATCATTATAATGATAAATAATCTTTGTATTAGTTCCGTCAGAAGGGGTAATAGGGTTATGAATATACAAAAATATTGGGAGGCGGTTTTACGGCAGCAACCGGATAAAATTAAACCGTTTTTTCACAAAGAAGCATATATAAACTGGCATAACACCAATGAAAGATTTACCGTTGATGAATTCATTAAAGCAAATTGTGAATATCCCGGAGACTGGGACGGTATGATAGAAAAGGTTGTTGAAAAAGATGATTTGATAATTACCGTTGTCCGTGTATTTTCGCAGGATAAAACGGCTTTTTTTCATGTAACATCATTTATGAAAATAAAGGCCGGTAAAATTATTTCACTTGATGAATATTGGGGCGATGACGGCAAAGCTCCGCAATGGCGTCTTGATATGCATATAGGAAAATCAATTGAATAAAAAGGAAAGCTTCGCTGCAAAAACAATACACAGAGCTTTATTTTTCTCCATCCCCCGGCCCAAAAACCTTCTTCCAGCCGGCGGAAAAAAATTCGGCGAGGGTTTTCATTGACTGTAAGGCGGCTTTTTTTGAAAAGTTGTGCAGCACGGTTTCAAATATGCAGGAAAAATAGGCGTGGGTAAGCATGTGCAATTCTTTTTCCGGAAGGCGGCGGACGGTAACGCCTTTTTTTTCTAAAATCTCATACGTTTTATAGGTATCTTTAATTTCACGCTTTACCATCCAATCGGTAAAATCGGCATATTTTGTACCCGAGGCGCAACAGAGAACCAGTTTAAAAGCTTCAAGATTATCAAAAATATAAGAGACAAAATCTTCAAGGGCCTGTGCCGATACCTTCCACACGTCTTCAATGCCGCCTTCTTCAAGCACTCCGAAGCACAGTTTTTCGGAAGCGGAATACTGCTCCTGCAAGCCCTGAACGGCAGGTTCCACCAATGCGGAAAAAAGGTCTGCCTTATCCTTAAAGTGCCGGTAAAAGCCGCCTGTGGTAACGCCTGAAAGTCTGCATATTTCCCGCAAATTGGCGCGCTCAAAACCTTCCTTTAGAAAAAGTTCTTTTCCCTTGTTGAGAATCGTTTCGTGTGTTTGTGCGTATGTTCCCGTGTTCATATTTTCCGCCTTTTTGGTAACCCTGTTATCAGTATAATAAAAACGGCGGGATTGTCAATGACCGGCTGCGGCTGCAAGAACGGCCGCAGCCGGTTGTGGAGAATTACTGTTTACACGTTTTATTGTTTCTATCACAGTTTTTACTTTATTTTGTAAATTACCCGTTTGTTATACCGTATCAACTTATCTCGGCGAGTGCGCTTTGTAATCGTTGTGCACTTGCTTCCAACGCCGATTGTTCGTCTTCCGGTAAAATTGTTTCAAGAATCCGTTCTGCTCCGGCACGTCCGACTACACAGGGTACGCTTAAGCATACGTCGTGTAACCCGAATTCGCCGTCCAGGGGCATTGAAACCGAAAGAATGCTCCGTTCGTTTCGCAATATTGCACCCGCGATTCGGGTAAGTGCCAAGCCGACTGCATAGTATGTTGCACCCTTGTAATCGATAATATGATAAGCTGAGTGCCGGACTTCGTCCACTATCTTATTCTTATCGAACTTAAATCCTGCGCGGCATTTTCCGCAAGCACAATATTCATCAATACGCCTGCCTGCAACGGTGGTCATCGACCATGCCGCAAACTCGCTGTCGCCGTGCTCACCCAGAATGTAACCGTGAATATTCCGTGCGTCTACTCCGCATTCCCTACTCAAAGCATACCTGAAACGTGCAGTATCCAGCACTGTTCCCGAACCGATTACCCTGCCGCGTTCCCATCCGCATGCGGTACTCGCAACTTTTGTCAAAATATCGACAGGATTACTTACGATAACAATAATACCTTTACAGCCGCTTGCAGCAATCTCTTTTGCAATTGTTTCAATAATCACAATATTTCTTTTTAATAAATCGATTCTTGTTTCACCCGATTGTTGTTTTGCACCGGCAGTTATAACAACGATATCGCTGTCGGCATAATCGGCCTGACTGCCGGTATGAATATCCGTTTGAGGCAAAAAAGGCAGTCCCTGTACAAGATCAAGGGCTTGACCCTCGGCAAAATTTTTATTCATATCGGTAATGGCGATTTCATCGGCAAGACCGCTTTGGGCAAGGGCATACGCAAAGGTAGAGCCTACCGCACCTGCACCCACTATAGTTACTTTTCGTTTTTTTCCGTCCATAATATTGCTAACCTCCGATAAAGCTGTTTAAATCGGTCCGGCATTGCGCCGTCCGACATTGTTAGTTTAAACATACTTTATTATTCCGGTTTCGGCAATAAAAAAAAGCCGGCCGCCTAAACGCATAGCGCTTTTCGGCGGTTCCGGCCTTTTGTGTATCGGGCTGTCCGAAAACTTAGGATTTCGGACAGTTCCAAAGTTTTACATTTTTTGCAAATTGGCTTCCAAAATATCAAGCTGTTCGCTCAATTCTTTGGGCAAGTGGTTTTTGAATTTCGGGTAATGGTTTGCGCGAATGTCGGCAATTTCTTTTTTCCAGCCTTCCTTATCCACCGAAGTGATTTCTTTCATCGCCTCGGGGCAGATATCCAAGCCGTTGATATTGATTGCACCGTCTTTGGGCATGTAGCCGATTGCGGTATCGATGTAGTTGTCTTTACCGTCGCAGCGGTCGAACACCCATGCCAAAACGCGGCTGTTTTCGCCGTAACCGGGCCAAATAAAGTGATCGTTTGCGTCTTTGCGGAACCAGTTGACATAGAAAATCTTGGGAAGCTTGTCTTCGGTCGATTTTTTACCCATGTTGATCCAGTGCTGGAAGTAATCGCCCATGTTGTATCCGCAGAAGGGGAGCATCGCGAACGGATCGCGGCGGACTTGACCTACCTGATCGGAAATAACGGCGGCGGTAACTTCGGAGCCTACGATGGAACCGAGGAATACACCGTGGTTCCAATCGCGTGCCTGGTGAACCAAGGGAATGGTCGAGGGGCGCCGGCCGCCGAATAAAAATGCGGAAATCGGTACGCCTTTGGGGTCTTCCCATTCGCTTGCAATACAGGGGCACTGTTTTGCGGGAGCCGTAAAGCGCGCGTTCGGGTGAGCGAATTCTTCGCCCTTGGGACTTTTGTCTTTGGGTAAGGCGTCGCGGGTGTTTCCCTTCCAGTCAACAAGCTTGCCCGTTGCGGGGTAGCCGATTTGCTCCCACCATACATCGCCGTCTTCGGTAAGGGCGCAGTTGGTGAATATGCTGTTTTCCTTGCAGGATTCCATAGCGTTTTTGTTCGAGTCGTCGGAAGTACCCGGCGCAACACCGAAAAATCCCGCTTCGGGGTTGATTGCGTACAGGCGGCCGTCTTCGCCGAATTTCATCCATGCGATATCGTCTCCGACCGTTTCAACCTTCCAGCCGGGAATGGTCGGAATAAGCATGGCGAGGTTTGTTTTACCGCAGGCCGAGGGGAAGGCTCCGGTAACGTATTTAACCTTGCCTTCGGGGTTTGTAAGCTTGAGGATAAGCATGTGCTCGGCAAGCCAGCCTTCGTCGCGTCCCAAAACCGAAGCGATACGCAGGGCAAAACATTTTTTACCTAAGAGTGCGTTTCCGCCGTAACCCGAACCGTATGACCAGATAAGGCGTTCTTCGGGGAAGTGGGAAATGTATTTGTGTTCCATATCCGCGCAGGGCCAAATGCCGTTGTCGCTTTCGCCGGCAGCAAGGGGTTTTCCTACCGAGTGCAGACAGGGAATAAATTCTCCGGTTTCGTTTATCAGTTTAAGAACATCGGTTCCCACGCGGGTCATAATGTCCATATTGCATACAACGTAGGCCGAGTCGGTTAATTCAATACCGTTTTTAGCGATGTTCGATCCGACCGGTCCCATAGAAAAGGGAATGATGTACATGGTGCGGCCCTTCATACAGCCCTTGTACAAGCCGGACATGGTTGCCTTTAATTCATTCGGATCAATCCAGTGATTGGTGGGGCCTGCAGCGTCTTCGGTTTTGCTGGCAATATAGGTACGGGCTTCCACGCGGGCAACGTCCGAGGGAAGGGAGCGGAATAAAAAGCTGTTGGGTTTCTTTTTCAGGGAAATAGCCAGGCCGGAGTCAACCATTTCCTTCATTAAGCGGTCGTATTCTTCTTTGGAACCGTCGCACACATATACTTCGTCCGGCTGGCAGATATTAATACATTCATCTACCCAAGCCCGTGCTTTCGGGTTTTTAATCTCGTCTAATTTCATATAAACTCCTTCGTCCGGCGTTGGCGCGCATTGCATATCGATTAAAACATACGCCGTATCGGTAAAACTATACTGTATTTTTGGGAACGTTACAAGAGGGGTGGAGTTTTATACGCTGACCGAAAAAAGAGCACCTGTTTGATTTACGGGGGCGCCGCCCAAAGCGTAAGGGTTCGATTTTGCCGTGTTAACGATGTTTTGAATACGGTTTTGATAGGTTTCTATCAAAGCATCTATTTGCGCATCGCTTAACTGTGCCGTATCCGTATGCACTTCAACTGCTTTTTTTATGCTGGTTAAGCGCTCGATAAGCGTGTTTAAAATACTTATTTTACTTATGTTGACGCCGCGTTGTCCGTCTGCGGCCGCTACGCCGGCAACGTGTTTAAATTGAGTATAACCGACCAATGAGGGTGCTACCGGAACGTGAAGTTTTCCGGCTGCCGCACTTGAAATTCGGGATAAGGCGGCCGCATTGTAGCGGGTTTGAGCTATACCGTGTAAATTACCGAGAGCCGAAAGCATTAATCCTCCCTTATTTACATTATCGGATAAAATAAAAATCGATTAAGTAAATTTTATACCGAATTTAAAATACGGGGGATGTGACAATCAATATGAACGCCGTTTCCAATCGGCTGTAAGCTGTTGGATCGTTTTTTCCGGTTCCGGATTGTTTGTATTTGTTCCGGAAAGAAGATAGGGAACAATAATATTTGTTTTTATTTGTTTCCAGTTTGCGGGTAAAATGTTGGGTGTAGAAAGATATTCTGCGGCGGGAAGGTTGCCCAGCAGGGCAGGATAAAAAATCGGAAAAATACGCTCGTTTACCGTCCGTATTGACGAAAACCCGCCTGAAATGCCGAAAGTATTCGTATATAAATTCAAATCGGATCTCCATTCGAGCATATTTTTTTGGTTTTCCGTATTCATAAACCAAACAATAAAAAGTTCGGCTGCCGCCAAGTTTTTCGAATGTTTATACATTCCCATCGAAATCATATCGTCTTCTATGGGAATTTTATTGTCTTTTTGAATCCAGCGGAAATCAACTCCATGCAGTTTTTCAGGGGCGGTACTGAATAAAGTGCTGCTGTTTATATAAGCGAACAAACAGTGTTTTTCGGTTATCCATTTTATATGAGGGTTGTATAAGTATTTAAATTGATAGTCGTCTTCGGCTGCCGTAGAGGTGTTAACCGTTTCCGTCCAAGACCGCAAATAAGCAACGGTTTTATCCAATGCAACTTGGTTCCAGATAAAGGTATCGTCTTGGCCGGCCGCTTCCGAAAAATCCGCACCGTTGAGCTTTGCCGTTTGATACAAAAACTCCGGCGTCCAGCGCGGGGCAAATCCCATAAAGGTGTAAATACCCTTGCCGTTCTTTTTATTTAACAGGGCGCCCGCTTCCCGTATTTGGTCGGGGTTGAGCATATAGTTGTCGGGAATCAAATCCGTATAATCGGTTGAAAAAATAAGTGCGCTTAAATTAAAGCTGACGGGCAAAAGATATTGTTTGTTATTTACATTTCCGAGTTTTAAAAGCTGAGGATAAAAAATTGAGCGTTTTAAAAGCTGATCGTCGAACAGATAATCCAAGGGCATAAAGTTGCCGCGTATGCTTTTATTTTTAAGCCACGGCCCGACAATGATATCCGGAAGTTCTTCGTCTTTTGCGGGCGGAAAGGCTTCAACGGGATTTTCTTTATACACAACCAGCACCTTTACTTTTTCGCTGGTTGCGTTAAATAATTCGGCATAGGTGATAAACTCGCTTTGGTTTGTCCATAAAATCACGGGCTGCTCATAGGCCGCTTTGCAGGATACAAAGCTGACGGCAGCGCTTATACAGCAAAGCAAAAAACTTAAAAAAGCGCACAAAGCCGGCCATGCGTTTTTTTGTTTATTCATTTGCCAAGTCCTCAGCTGCCTTATATATTGCTTTATAGATAGTGTCGATGGAATCCTCGTCGATGCTTGAAAAAGCGATACGTAATGTTTCGTTGTCTATGGCAATCGTTCCGATTCCGTAGGAGGACAAAAGTTTGCGGCGTAAAATTTCGGCGCTGACCGTTTTACAGCGCAAACTCATAAAATAACCGGAGTTAAAAGGAAGCGGTTCAAGTATGGGATGTCCTTCTTTTGCATCGACAAAAGAGCGAACTTTTCGGTAACGTCTTTCAAGCATATCCCGCAGTGCTTTTTTTTCGTTTTTTAAGTCGGGATTTTCAAGGGCTTTTATCATAATGGACTGAGAAGGAGTTGAAGCGCACGAAACGGAAGAGCGGATAATGCCCATTACTTTTTTCGATAAAGCCGTATAATGTTCTTCGGTTAAACCTTTGCCGGCAAAGGTTAAAAATCCGGTACGGAAGCCCCAAATATAATCTTCTTTTGTCGGACCGTCTATTTTTACGGCAACTACGCGCTCATGAATATCCGCTAAAAAAGCGAACAAAGATTCGTTTTCGATTTCCGGCTCATAATTAAGGCCGAAATATGCATCGTCGCACCATACCATAACGGAGGCCCCTTTTTGAGCCGCGTTGTATATAATTGAACAAATCTCGCGCGCTTCGGTTTTAGTGGGCGAATAGCCCGACGGATTTTGCGGAAAATTAAGCAGCACGCGTATTTTCCCCATTTTGCTTTCTTCGTTCATAACCGCACGGAATGCGTCAAGATTAAAGCCTTTACCGGAAAACATGGGAAATTGTAAAAACTGCGCATTTCGCCGTGCCTTTATAATAAGAGCATAATTGTCCCATGAGGGATCTCCGGCTAAAAGAACGTCGTTTTCCGATATAAAAAGATCGCATAAATATGAAATACCGGCGGTTAAGCCGGGAACGACTATCGGTAACGAAAAATTTTTTCCGGCCAGCGAGGGATTTTTTTCCGTAAGTTTTTGTTTCCACATTTCGCGCAGTTTCGGATTACCGGCGGTCGGTGCATAGGCAACGGCTTCGGGACCCGTTAAAAAAGGCAAGTGTTTTTGTATTGAAGGCAAGGTTACCGGCGAACCGTCCATACATGCCATTCCGATAGTAGCATTAGCAGTACGGCCGGATTCTTTTGCTTCGGCGCTTTGGGCGATAATCCCCTTTGGAAAAAACATTCGCCGTCCCAAATCGGAAAGCAGGGGACCCAGCGCCGTATTGTCCAGTACGGTATTTAATTCTTGTGCTAATGCGTGTATCATGATATGGTATAATAAGCAACGCAGGCGACTGTGTCAATGCGAACTGTAGTTTTAAGGAAAAAAATATGCTTGATAAAACAACGAATAAACCTGCCGAAGATTTTGAATATTGCCGCACAGTGATTGAAAAGTGCCGGAGCGAAGCTGCAAAGCGGATTATCGGACAAACACAGGTTATAGACGGAATTCTTACGGCTTTAATAGCGGACGGTCATATTTTGCTTGAAGGTGTTCCCGGTTTGGCAAAAACGCTTGCAGTAAAAACCTTTGCCGATATGTCCGGTTTTGCTTTTAAGCGTATTCAATTTACCCCCGATCTTTTGCCTGCCGATATAACCGGAACCCTTATTTACGAACAGGCGGCGAGCCGTTTTTCGGTGCGCAAAGGCCCCGTGTTTACAAATTTACTTTTAGCGGATGAAATTAACCGCTCGCCGGCAAAGGTGCAGTCCGCTTTATTGGAAGCGATGGGCGAGTATCAGGTTACGATAGGGGAAGAAAGTTTTGAACTGCCCAAACCTTTTTTTGTTATGGCTACGCAAAACCCCATAGATCAGGAAGGAACATATAATTTGCCCGAAGCCGAACTTGACCGGTTTTTGCTTAAGATTTTACTGACATATCCGTCAGGTGAAGAAGAACAGCGTATTATAAAAGGCGGCGGCCGTATCGAAACGATTCCCGTAAACCGGGTGTTTGATGCGCAAAAACTTGATTTTTGCCGTTCTTTGCTTGAAGCGGTTACCTGTACGGATGATATTTTGCGTTATATAGTATCAATCGTTCATGTAACCCGCCCCGATAAAGATAAAAAAAGCGCGGGCGTACATAATGCTGCCGGATTTACCGGTACTTCAAACCTAAACCGCAGCAGAACGGATATCCTTAAATATCTGGCTTTCGGGGCTTCTCCGCGTGCAAGCATCGCTTTAAGCCGCTGTGCAAAGGTGCGCGCGCTTTTTGCCGGCCGCTCTTTTGTACTGCCGGAAGATGTAAAGGCCGCCGCCCCCGAAGTTTTACGTCATCGTTTGATTTTATCGTATGAAGCGGCTGCCGACAATGTAAGCGCCGATGAGCTTATTGAAAAAATTCTTTCGCTAATGCCGGTACCGTAAGATGAAGCAAAAAAGCGTACTTTTGCCGGATGCCGGAATACTTGCAGAAAAAGCGTCCCTTTTGCGTTTGCGCGCACGAACCCTGTCCGACAGCTTGCGAGCGGGTTCTTCGCGCTCTTTTTATAAGGGCCGCGGCATCGATTTTTCCGGCGTGCGCGAATACTTATGGGGTGACGACATACGCAGTATAGATTGGAATGTTACGGCGCGCATGGGAAAGCCCTTTGTAAAACTGTTTGAAGAAGAACGCGAGCTTATTGTTTTTTTAGTTGTGGATATGTCTTCTTCCATGAACAGCGGAAGCAAAAGACGCTCCCGCTTAACGACCGCCGCCGAAACGGCCGCCCTGCTTATACTGTCGTCCGTTCATAATGCAAGCCCGATAGGAGCCGTGTTTTTTGACGGAGAAATCTTTTTTTCTTCCGCACCGAAAAATAAAAAAGATCATGCAATGCTTTTGTTTTCAAAGTTGAATTTGCCGCCTCCGAAAAATAAAAGCGGAACTGCCTTACCCCAAGCTTTACGCGGAGCCGCAAAGCTTTTAAAAAACCGTTCTTTGGTTATTATCATATCCGATTTTCGATGCGGAGGTTATGAAGAAGAACTTGCCTTGTTGGCACAAAAACACGAAGTGGTCGGCATATGCATTACCGATCCGAGTGAAGAAGCCCTTCCTCCGTGCGGCAGTTTATTGTTTTCCGATACGGAAAGCGGCATACGGATGATACTGCCGACTTCTTCCGAGCATTTTAAAAGAGAATGGAAGGATTTTCATAAACGGCATGCGGAACGCCGGCAAATGATGTTGTTGCGCCGAGGCGTGTCCTATATGCATATTTCTACCGAAGAAGACCCCTTGTATGCTTTGGTGCGGTTTTTTTCATCGAGGGAAAATTGATTTATGCGGAGGATCAAAAGCCGCTCGGCATTTTATTTTTTTGTTTTTTTTACTTTTTTTTCTTTTGCGGAAATCAATCAAGCGTCCGTAATACCCAAAGAAGTATATGTAGGCGACGAAGCCGAAATACGGTTTGAGTTTTCGTTTGTACAAAATTTATTCGGCAAAAATACAAAAGAAAACCTCATCGAATCGAAAACGGTATCTGCAAATCTTTTTTCGCTGCCTGAAAATGCCGAGCTTAAACGAATCTTTTTTTCCGAAGATTATACCATACAAAAAATGCGCCTTTCCGGCAGCGGCACTTCATATGTGTTATCGATTTTTTTTGTTCCGTGGAAAAACGGTGAAATCGATATAAGTGCTTTTGATTTGGCTTCCGTTCTTGCAATTTCCGTAAGACCGCTGGTAATAGACATTCCTCCGGTATATATTCAATCCATTATCGAAAAAACCGGCGAAAAAAAATTGCGCCCCGTTCATGGGCCGATTATTATACCCGGAACAACCTATATTATATTTGCCGTTTGTGCCGCCGCAATTTTATGTGCTGCGGTATTGACGGCCGTATTGATTCGCTTTCCCCGTATACGCGGTTTTTTAACCGCTTTTTTTGAGCGTATGTTTTCTTCCGGCAGTTTCCGCAGCATATGCCGGGAATTGCTGCTTTTGGAAAAAAAAGCTGCTGATTTACAAGCCGCAGTTTTTTGCACTCGGCTTTCGTTGCTTATACGGACATATCTTGAAAACCGCTTTGCCTATCCTTTTACCGCAAAAACGAGTGCCGAATTGGTTCCCGCTTTTTCCGAATTTTTTGCGTACAGTGCATCGACTCAGTCATATGAATATATACAGAATTTGTATGAAGTATGCATACGCTGCGATTATATTCGTTTTTCGGAAAAGGCGCGGAGTTCGGCCGGAGATAAAGATCCGGATAGAACGGATTTTCCCGTTCGGGAAAGAATTGAAATTGTCAACAAGGTTCGATCGGCTTTATTATATTTTGAACAGCCCGAAGAACCGAGCGTACGGGAGACGATATGAGCGGCTTTGAAAATCCTCATGCATTTTTTTTATTGGCCGCCGTTCCGTTGTATTTTGTTTTGCGGAAATTCGGCTTTGTGTTCGAACCGGTGTTTTTTATTCCCCTGGCAGACTGGAAAGGCCAAGCTTTCGAGTGGAAAAGTCCGCTTGCGTCGGTGTTTCGCTATATATCGAAGATTTTATTTATTGCAGGCTATGCCGCTTTAATTACAGCTCTTGCCGAACCGGTACTTTTGGAACAGGAAAAACGCTTTGTTTCGCGCGGTGCCGAAATTATATTTGTCGTCGATACGAGTCCTTCTATGGCGGCGATGGATATAGGAGGTAATTCGCGTTTAAAGGCGGCAAAACAGGCAATTTCGCTTTTAGTACAGGAAAATAAGGGGGCTTCGTACGGACTTGTCGCCTGTGCTTCACAAGCCGCCCTTTTAGTTCCTCCTACATTGGATCAAAAAACATTTTTTACCCGTCTTGAAGCGATGGAACCGGGCGAACTCGGCGACGGATCGGCATTGGGTGTCGGTATAAGTACTGGAGTGTACCATCTTGTTTCTTCTTCCGCACCGGCAAAAATCATCGTATTGTTGACCGACGGCGAAAACAATGCCGGTCCGGTTCATCCGAATACGGCGGCGGCTTTGGCAAAAGACAAGGGTATTAAATTGTATGCGGCGGGTATCGGCACAAAGGGTTCTGTTCCCATTGAATATACGGATCCGGAAAGCGGAAAAGTTTATTCGGGATATTTGGATTCCGATTTTAACGATTTTTCTTTGCGTTCCCTTGCATTTGCCGGAGGCGGTAATTATTATTCGGTTGAATCCTTGGCTTCTTTGTCCGCAGCTCTTCAAAACATCAGCTTAAAGAATGCGGTGCAGCAATCTTATGTTGTAAAACAAAAAAAGGAATCTTTTTATCGGCATTGTACGATTTTTGCGCTTATATGTTTTTGTGTTGCGTGGATACTGCACCGTTTGTATCTTAAGGAGTTGTAATGCTTTTTGAACGTCCCGAAGCTTTTTTTCTTTTGACGGCAATCCCCCCCGCTTTCATATATGCTCTTGTACACATAAAAAAACTTGTGCACATTACTGCATTTACAAACGGCGGCCAAATACAAATATTTAAATTACGCCTAAAAGCCGTATTGTGGGCGCTCGCATGGCTTTGTGCCGTCATCGCTTTAGCCGGCCCGGCATGGGGAATGAAACCCGTTCCCGTCGAACGAAGCGGCAATGCCGTTTGTTTTGTGTTTGACATTTCGTACAGTATGACGGCCGAGGATGCGGATGAAAAAAAAACCGTTTCGCGCTTGGATGTTTCCAAACAACTTGCCGTTAAGCTTTTACAAAACTTAAAAGGTACTTCCGCAGGCGTTGTACTGGCAAAAGGAAACGGGGTTTTGGCATTGCCGCTTACCGAAGATTATAATGCGCTGACAAATCTTATAGAAAATCTTTCTCCGGCAATGCTTTCCGCGCCGGGTTCAAGCATTGCATCGGGCTTGGAGCGGGCATTGGAAGTTTTTCCGCCTCAATCGGCACGCAATTCGTTTATCGTTGTTTTTACCGACGGCGATGAAACCGAAGGCAGTATAGCCCGTTCGGTTTTGCGGGCTTCAAACTTCGGCGTGCAGGTTTTTTTTGTCGGAACGGGTTCGGAAAGGGAAATCGAAATATTTGCCGGCGACGGGAAAACGCGGGTAAAAACCGCTTTACGTAAAGCAAAATTGGAAAAAGCCGCCGAGAACGATTCTGTCTATTATATACCGGCTTCCGATGCACATGCTGCCGATTTTATATTGCACCGTATAGAACCTTTTTCTGCTTATTTTTCCGCCGCAGCGAAAGCCGGAACCGGATATGAAATGCAAAAAATAAAACATCATCCGGTGTTTTTATTGTTAAGCATTGTTTTTTTTATTGCGGGTTTTGCCGCAGTACGAGTGCATATTTTTAAAAAAATACCCCTTGTATATTTTTGTTTGCTTTTATTGCTGACAAGCTGTTCGGCGTGGAAAAAAGAGGGAGGCGCGGTACTTCTCGGTTCATATCGTTGGTCGCGTCAGGATTATCAAAAAGCTACCGCCGCTTTTTTGACGGCAGCCGAGCGGGCGGAACATACGCAAAACGTCGAACTGCGCCAGTACGCTTTGTACGGACTCGGTTCGTCTTATCTTATGCAGGATGAAAATGCCGCTGCCCTTGCAAAATTCGAAGAGATTGTTCCGGATGCTCCGCATACTGTGTTGTATGCGCTTTGGTATAATAAGGGCATTATTGCATATCGTGCAGGAGATTTTTCATCGGCGGCCGATTGCTTTAAAAATGCCCTGCGTATTGACGGCTCAAAACTTGATGCGAAAATAAACTTTGAATTATGCCTTCAGCAAAAAAATTTAAAAACAAAGCCTGCTGTTCGCGAACTTATTCCTGCGGAAACTCAAAGCGCCCCGCCCGGTGCGGAAGATGCGGTATTTTCACTTATTAGGGAGAACGATGATAAAAGATGGAAAAGCACATATATGGAATCAAGCCAAAGCGATATCCCCGATTTTTAAAAAAAGAACGCAGTTTTTTTCGGCTTGCCGCCGTTTTTACGCTGCTTATCGTTTTTGCCGTTTTTAGGGTTACGGCGGAAAATGTGCCGTATAGCGGCCTTCGGTTTGCGTTAAGCGAACCGGTTTCTTTTGTACAAACGGAAACCGATTATTCTTTTTTTCTTGAGATTCCCCATGCTCTTCCGTCCGATACGGACGTGTTTTTCGAGCCGCTTCCTGCGTATTTGCGTTTTATCGGTTTTGAAAAAAAAGCCTTGAATCAGGGCAGCGCCTTACATCAGGGGAAAAACTTAAACAAAGGCGGTACCCGGCTTGTATATACCCTGCGTTTTCTTAAAGCCGGAAACATTCGGTTACCTGATCTGAAAATCCGTATAAAAGGTGTTTTTTATACGGCTTCCTTTCCCGCATTGACTGTTAAAGAAAACATAAATCTTATCGTTCCCGAATTTTTCTTTGAAGCGGATACAACCGCCTATGCCGGCCGCAAAACGCAGCTTTTTCTTATGGGGCGTTTTTTTTCCCGTATTGAAGATATAAGCTGGGATTTGCCCGAAACGGGCTTGATGGAAAAAACATCCGCTTCGCCCGATTTGCCCATAGAACGTAAAGCCGGCAATTTCGATGCCGCCGCCGATATCTCCTCCGATGCGGTGAAAATAGCCGAGTTTACATACACCCCTTTTTTTGAGGGAAAAAAAACATTGCCGAAAATAGAAGTACGCACGCAAACGTTCGGCGGCAGAACTATAACCGTAAGGGTACGAGATTTTGAACTGTATGTTCAGCCGCAAAAGTCCTCTGATAAAGTGCAGGCGCGTGCACGGGTTGTGCCGCAAAATCCGGAGCGCACAAAAACCACGCCGCTTCCTGAAGCACAAACGAAAACGCACAATGCGCTTTATACCGATTCAAATATGCTGCCGGCGGATTTTGCATTGCGCTTGGCGCAGCTGCGTGTTCAAGAGCGCAGGTCTCCGGTGTTTTGGTTATTTAAAAAAGAACGAAAAATGCTTGAACGTTCCGCCGGCTTACAAAATGCCGATGAACCTTCTCTTTTATGGACACTTGTTTTCGGACTTTTGTTTTTTATAGTATCCGTTTTTTTAATTTTTGCTTATTTTAAAAACAATGGCCGGCCCCGCCGATTCGGTAAAGCTGCGGTTTTATGTATTGTTGTACAATGCGTTTGTGTTTTTGTTGTAATTCGAAACCTTCCGAAATTAACCGAATCGGCCGTAATTTCCGAGCGGACGTTGCTGCGCAGCATTCCGGAAACCGATGCGAACGGGGCTATGAGTTTAGCTGCCGGTATGCGTTTGCGGGTATTGCGTTCAAGCGGTATATGGTATTTGGTGTCCGCTTCCGAAGGACACAGCGGCTGGATATTAAAAGAAGAATGTATTATTATAAAATGATATACTGAAAGGCGGTACCCGGATGGATTTTGCGGATATACTTGAAGAATGGGAACGAAAAACGAGTATGCCCTATCGGCACGAAAAGCACAGGGACGATAAAAAAATACGGGCTGTAATTGATTCAAAAAAAAATACTGCCGAAACCGGCGGTGCCGCTCAACGTTTGCAGGCTTCGCAAAGAAGTCCGCAAGATTCGCAGCGCCGTGTAAATCCGATGGACTTTTGGATGCGCCGCTACGGCGTTTTTGACAAAGATGCCGAATACGAGCGCAGCGAGCAAAGGCGTAAACTTTTGAGCGCCGCACAAATAAAAAAACTTCCCTCGGATGCCGAGCTTGACTTACACGGTCTTACACGGGAAGAAGCGTGGGTGCGTCTTGAATCCTTTATAAACGAATGCTGTAAGCGGGGCTTAAAAAAAGCACTCATAGTACACGGTAAGGGAAACCATTCCGAAGAAGGCCCCGTTTTAAAGGCAATGGTGCGTTCCTTTATAGAACAGGATAAAAGGCTGGGCGCTTCCGGGCATCCTTGCGGAGCGGACGGCGGCAGCGGGGCGACATGGGTTATAATTCGATCGAACCTATTGTAACGTTTGTCCGTTTGGATTATTTTATGTGGTAAGGCTTATGGATGATTTATATACAATATTGGGTGTAAGTAAAAACGCATCGGCAGATGAAATAAAAAAAGCATACCGTGACGCGGCATTTAAGTATCATCCCGACCGTAATCCGGGAAATGCGGCGGCAGAGGATGCATTTAAAAAAATAAGCGCCGCCTATTCTGTTCTCGGCGATGAAGCAAAACGTGCCGAGTATGACCGTTTCGGTTCGGTTGACGACTATGCCCGATCCGCATATGCCAACGGCTTTTACCGCAATCAAAGCGGTTTTCGATACGAAAATGCGGACGGTCAATCTTTTGACGGCGATCCTTTCGGGTTTGATTTTTGGTCGTGGTATGAACGGACCGCATCGGAAAATCAAAACGGCCGGCACACCTTTTACCGATATACGAACGAAGAACCCGATTCTTCTTATACAAAAAAGAATGCGTTTTCCTCACTTATTCGTCATATCATAAGTGCAGGAGCGGGGCTGTTCTTTTTTCGCTATTCATGGATATTATTGCCGTTCGGCCCGATTTTATGCTTGGCGGCTATTATAAACGGTGTCGTCGGTATCGCGCGTTCTATCAGGATACTGTTTTCTCCCGGAACGAAATAGCTATCTTTCTCTAAAGATAATGCGTCCTCGATTCAAGTCGTAGGGCGACAATGCAACTTTTACGTTATCTCCGGGAACAATACGGATATAATGCTTACGCATTTTTCCGGATAAGTGTGCAAGGATAATGTGTTTGTTTTGTAATTCTACACGGAACATTGTGTTCGGCAAAGCCTCTTTTACAATGCCTTCTACTTCAATAGCTTCTTCTTTAGCCACGATTCCTCCAAAATCTTATAAAATCTCTTTTTTGATAAAAAATGCAAAAATGTGTAAAAAAAATTTGCCTTTTTACGAATTCATTCGTATAATTCTATGAGTAAATCTATATGTTGTCAACTATGGGAGTTTTGGAATGGAAAAAGAATTTATCGAAAAAATGAAACAATCGCTTTTGGATTTAAAAACAGAAATTATCAATCAGCTTATGGCCAACAGCAACGATTTTCGTCAAATAGTCGAAAGCATGGAAGCAAAAGATGTTGTAGACATTGCCTCCGATGATATTGACCGTAAAATGCTTGATGCCGTCGGAACAAAGGACATAAATCGCTTACGGCTTATCGATTCGGCACTGACCCGCATTGAACAGGGAAAGTACGGGTTGTGTATGAAGTGCGGTAAAAAAATACCTAAGGAACGGTTAAAAGCCATCCCCTATGCGCTTTTGTGTATAGACTGCAAAACGGCCGACGAAAAACGCCGCCGCAGCGAATAAACGGTAAAAG
>NZ_JACDIJ010000019.1:0-23543 GCF_050937815.1 Treponema sp. OMZ 840 | reverse complement strand
GCTCCGACATACCCGTAATGCAAATTACCGAAGTTTTCTGCATTCACCAATCTGTCACCGAACCAATAATACGGCCTGTGTTCGGGGTTTTCAATGAATTTAAAATCCCAAGCCATTTCTGAATCAACCTGATCTTTAAAAAAGAACGGCTGTAATTTATGTTTTTCCATTATTTTGGCATTCGCTTCAAGCATTTTCTTATCTTGCTCAGGCGTATGTATTTTTTCTGCCGTTGAAAGTTTTTTTGCTATATCAGCCGTTTGCCAACCCGTTCTGCGCATTATCGCCCTAACAATATCGGTTCCGTCTGCATATTCGGTTTTTGATTTTACTTTCCCGTCTATGCCTACTATGGTCAATGTATTATTTTCACCGTCATCCAAAAGTTCATATCCGTCTTTTCACGTTTTAAAAGCCAATAATCCTTACTCCAATCATAGTTGCCCGCTACATGGCCGAGCATGGTCATCATATCGCCGCTTTTATAGGCGTCTATGTCTTTTTGTAAAATAGTACTGTCGGCTATGATATTGCCCATGCTCTCACTGTAACGTTGGTCTGCCTGCATCCGCAAGGCCATTTCCGTATGCCCTATCACGGCGCGGGCGGTTTCCATAAACTGTTGTTGTCCGCTTCCTACAAGGCCGTCCCTATACGCTTCGTGTCCTAAGGTTATGCCCATGGCAAGCTGTTCTTCGCGGCTCATTGTCTCTTTATAGTTATCCAAGTATACCGTTCGCTTTCCGTCTTTGGTTACCGTCTCGGCTTCTCCCGTGCCCGTTCCTCTTGCAAGTACGGTATCTCCTTTCAGTATGCTTTCAAGCTGTAGTCGCTGCATACCGTCCCCAAAGCCGTACTGTGCTCTCAAGGCTGTAGCAGCGTTACCTAAGCCGTCCCGTTTGGCGGCTTTTTCTATCTCTCTATTCTTATTCCAGTGGCTTGCTCCGGCCAATGCCCCCGAGATTCTTCCAAGGCTTATGTCGGTACCGCCCATAGTCGCACCGCTTTCTATCGAAAGCGGATGCTTACCGAGTTTTTGCATAGGCAAAAACTCGCCGCCGGGAAAGTTTATATGAGTATTTTTAAGCTTCTGTTTCACATACATCTTTACCACTGCGTTTTCCATTCTTGTGATTCTGTTGAAACCTTTTTTATAGATAAATTTGAGCTATTAATAAAGTTATCAAGCTCCATTTCAAAAGTTTTACGTTGCTCTAAATAATCTTCAGGAAACTCCCAGTATACAAAAACATAATCAATAAAAAATTTATTATAACTTCTTTTTTTCCAAATTGAAGATTGTGATGAAGCATCCAAATCTATTTTTACCCTTGAACCAATTATATAATATACATAGTTTATAAGAAAACGGCGCTTTCCTTTTCTCCATATAATATATTCAATATAGTCTTTTGGTCTGTTTTCTGTAAGTCCATATTTATTTTTCAGTTGTAGCCAAAACTCATCCAACAATTTCTCAACTTCTTCTTTACTCGTATTTTCTACAATATAGCCATAGGGGGAAGACCAATGGACATTATCTCCGCCTGCACCGAAAACGGCACATACCATAAAAATAAGCAATACGGAAATTATAGCAATTATTTTTTTTACGTTCATAACGTTTCCTGCCGTCTTTAACTTATCTTCGGTATTAAAGTCGCCGAGAACTCCTTTCCCCTATTATACCACATACTTTACATAAACACTATGAAAAAATCCGTTACGCCGGGGAAAAACGAATAAAATACAGGAAGAATTTGCATCATTTTAGAAAGCTTGCGCTCCCTTGTCCGCTTTCCCTTCGTTACCCTCTTCTATATCCAAATACTTCCCGTATACCCAGCCGTCGGGATAATCGTCCGTTTCTACTTTATACCAATACCATGATTCTCCGTCGATTATAAACGGTTCTTCACTTTTATCCTTTATTTTTACCTTATCACCTTTATTTAAAAAACCCCACGTATCACACGACAAATTCGGCTTTACGCGAAGACGAACACGGCTGTCGTTTAAAACGGCATTCTGTATCGGTATTTTGGCAGGACCGGATATGCGATATAATAGATTCTCTTTCCCGTAAGGAATACCAGTGCCTTTTAAATCACCTTCAAAAAAAACTGTATCGTTATCAATAAATGTACATATTATTTTTCTTTCCCACTCATTATTTTCAATTCCGATAACAAATATTAATTGTGATCTATCATCAGTATATATATCTTTTAACAACCATGAACGACCATCATAAAACTCATGATGTTGTTGATCAATAAATATACAAGCTCGCTTTATCCACGGAACTGGCTCTTTTTTCTCAAGAATCTTCTCATATAAACTTTGATCTATCCAATTTCCATCTACATCTTGTGCATAAAGAATAGATACGACAGCAAAAACAAGTAAAAAAAAGAAACTTTTATTTTGCATATAAATAAACCTCCACCGGCTTAGGAATTCCTGTTGTCCACCCCGGATTATGCTAAAAATATTCCTATCTGCATAAAAACCCGCAGCTGTTATTCCTGTATTCAAAATCTCCGCCTCTATCGGTACCGTTCACTGTTGCCGCCTTTGTCCGCTCAAGCATTCACTAGTCTATGTAATATTGTTCTAACCTTCCACTAACCAACTTATATGGACAAGATAATCATCAACAAATTCAAAAGAAACGTCCCCACCATCAAGTCCGTAGAGTAATCCATCCTCTGTTGGCACTGCAATATTTTCACCAAATATTTTTTTTACATCGTTTATCGTCATATTATTTGACAGCAACGGTGAAAAATAGGCAAAATCTCCCGTTATAACCCAGGCCATTAGAAAATGTTTATGATTTTTTTCAGAAATGAAAAATAGAAATTCCGCATTTTTATATTTATGGAAAAGCATTACTGCATCTTCAAAAGCATTCGGAGCATAATCCTGAGCAGAAGTTGTCCTCACACTAAGCGGTTGTCCATAGTTTTTAATACTTTCTTCTACGGTCTTTGAATTATTAACTATCTTATCAACAAGTTTGTTAATATTTGTATAATCATATTTCTCTTGCGCACACAAAAAACAAGTATAACTCACACATAAACACATTAATACTATTTTTTTCTTCATTCCCGATTTCTCCTTTCCTCTAACGCCCCCGTTATGAGCATATAGGCAAGGGAGCCGGGTTTGGGAATTTCGGGAAGGGCGTCTTTGGAAAACCATCGGGCGTCGCTTATTTCGTTTTGCTGAACGCATATGTCGCCGCTTTTCCAATCGGCACGGAAACCGACCATAAGCTGATCCGGGAAGGGCCAGCTTTGGCTGGTTACATAGCGTATATTCGTTACTTCAATACCCGTTTCTTCTTTTATTTCGCGCGCAACGCAGTTTTCAAGGGTTTCGCCGGCTTCAACGTAACCTGCAAGACAGGTATAAATATCGGTATTGCGTCTGCTGTGTTTTGCCAAAAGCAGTTTGCCTTCTTTTTCCACCAATACGATTATCGCAGGCGAAAGCGAAGGATATACACGCCTTGTGCACTGTACACATACGCGGGCGGTTTCATCTTCGGCGTCTTTCATTGCATTGCCGCAATGGGAGCAAAAACGTACTCCGCCCTTCCAATTAAGCAAAGCATGGGCGCGCGAAGCTTCAAAAGCAAACGGAGAGGCGGCGGCAAAAACCGAACGCAGGGGAAGCCAGCAAAAATCGGATGAAACCGGTACGTCTTTTTCAAGGCGGGCAGCCGTATATTCGTAATCGCTGTCATAAAGCCAATCGCAGACAAAATGATGATGCATACAGCGTTCGAACACTTCAAAGGGCGGCAATTCACTTTGATTGCCGGCACATACAAGCAATTTATTTTCCGAGAACAAAAAAAGGTTTTGACCGGCAGCTTGAGCCGGATTACTGATTAATGCCATATATACAGCATAACATGATACCGCGTTTTTGGCAAATCCCCGATTTTTACTTTGTAAATTATTGTGTTTCGTTTCGTGTCCACAAACCGTTCCCGAAGGAAAAAAAACTGTTTTCCTGCACAACCCGTTCGGAAACGGAAGCGTAAAGGGTAACTCGGTTGCGGCCCTGCCGTTTGGATTCGTATAAAGCTTTATCGGCTTGGTCGATTAAATCCCGAACCGACATATCGGGGGTTTCCGGTGTAAACATCGAAACGCCTATGGAAATGGAAGACTTTATGATTATGCCGTGATATTCAAAAAAATGTTCTTCAACGGCATGACGGATACGATCGGCAACTTTAAATGCGGCTTGTTTATCCGTATCGAAAAGCATAACGGTGAATTCTTCGCCGCCGTAACGCCCCGCCATATCCTGGCCGCGGATTCCGTCTACAATAATTTTTGCTATTTGCTGTAAAATCAAATCGCCGCATGCATGACCGTGTGTATCGTTTATTTTTTTAAAATGATCCACATCTATCATCATAAGACAAAGCGGTAATTCATTATCCTTTGAAAATTCAAGTTTATCGGCTAAAACCTTATGAAAATAATGTTTTAATTTTAAACGCGTCATTATATCGGTTGTCGTCATTTCAACCAAAGCCGCATTATTAACCGCAATTGCGGCAAGAGATGCTATAGTTGCAATTTGCTCTTTTTCGTATTCATTATACGGAATGTCTTTTTTCCCTTCAATACGGTCGCCTAAAAGCAAAATACCGTTTAAAATTGTTTTTTGATTAAGAGGAACAATCAACGACGGATTTAAATCGGTAAATTGCCTTATCGGTTCGCTGTTGCCGAATAAATCGGACAATTCATCAAGCGTATAAATCGTATTCGTTTTACTCAGATATTGGATAAGGGGATGGTCGGCTGCAATAAAAAGAGGTTTGCGGTCATCCAATCGCAGTACATTGTAGTTTTCTTCCAAAATAAAAAATTCGGAATCAAAACTTTTATGAATATATACCGCCGCTCCCGAAACCCGCATTTGACACATACAAATATATAAAACCGATTCTATTAAAGTCGGCAAATCCAAAACCGAATATAAACTTTTTGCAATTTCAAGCAATTGTTTATTGTCATATAAGTTTTTTTCAAACTTTTGCAGAGCTTTTTCGGAAAAAGGATAATCTTCTTTTTTTCTTCTTTGCATATCAGTATACCAACTTCGATACGGGAACGATATTATAACCGGCTTCCAAAATTGCATTAATCAGTATTTCCAGTGTATCACAAAGGGAAGCGCTGCGCCAAGATTCGGCTAATCCGCAGGGGAACAAAATAACCGTTCCTTCGGATAGCTGCGTACAAATATCGCTAATGTGCTGTGCCGAAAAAAAGAAGTTTTGACCGGATCCTTGCAACCTGTCTTTTTCGCAATACGTACAAATTATCCGCTCTATCAAAGTGTAGCCGGCATTTTTTCCGGCTTGTTCGATTAGGGGCGAAAAACGGCAATAGGGCGTATGCCAAAAAAGCTTTAAATCTTTGCCGGTAAGTTCGAAAAATTCGTCTTCATTTTTCGCAAGTCCGCGGCGGATAAAATTTTCATCGACAATAAAATCATCGGACAATAAATCGACGCTTGTATGAAACATAGACGCACATTCATGTCCCCTTGTATCGATGGCGGCAACCGAATCGGGAAAACGGCGCATAAATTCGCCGTTTATAAAAAAAGTGGCGGATAAACCCCGTGCCGACAGGGTATTTAAAATATAGGGAAGGCTTTCCGCTCTGTCCAAGGCATCAAAGGCAAGGGCGATATTTCCTTTTTGCGGTTTTATATCGTAAAAACGTGTAAGCAGGGGAAGGTTGCGGCTCGGGCCCTGAAGGGAGCGCACAATTATAACATTGTCATAAAAAGCCGATGTTTTTTGTTCAAATAAAATACGCCATTTACGGTTCATTGTTTGTTTTTTGCGCATATTTGCCTGTGCTTCCGCAATCCAGGTATGTGTATCTTCATTATATCTGAAGGTACCGGCGGAAACGGAGGCAAAAATCGAGTCGCCGTTTTCATTCCAAGAAAATTTATCTGCGGACGATAAAAACAACACTTTTTTTGTACCGTCGCTGCAATTCCATAAGCGGACGGTTTCTTCACCGCCGACATACAACGAAGAAGAATTGCGCCATGCAAAAGAAATAACCCGTTCGTCGGCATATGCAAACTCAGCCTTCCATGTATCTAAAGAATATACATGCAATACTCCGTCCGCACAAAAGGCTATTCTTTTTTTATCCGGAGAAAGTGCGGGTTTTAAAGCGGCGGGGGGAATCTGCAAATCGGCAAACCGTGCCGGAATTTCGGAATCGGATGTTTTGCGCGGAGGCTGCAACGCATAAACAGCACTCTTTTGCGTTCCGTCGGGAGCAAAATATTCAACCCAAACAACCGGAAGCGTTTTAGCTTCGCTGCGCACCGTATGCGGGGTCACTGCGCTATGCGGAGTCCAAAAAACGTAAAAAGCCGAAGCTGCATCGCTTACGGGCAAAAATGCCGAATTATATACATTTATTCCTTTTTCAATGTCAAAATAAAAAATATTTTTATGCGCTTGTATTATTACAAACCGTTTTCCGGTTTCATCCGCCCAAAAGGTATCTTCCCTTCCGTTAAAATACCAGGGCAAACGTCCGATAATTTTTCCGGTTCCCAAAACGGCCGAATATAAAGCACGTGTGTATAATTCATGCGAAAAAAGAGAAAATATCAAATATCCCTGTATATACACCAGTTTTTTTTGACCGATCCAATGCACACAGGAAATATTCCCCTCACCGACAGTACGAAATTTTTCATCGGCCAAAGCCGGGTCAAAAGCATTTTTCGGCTGAATAAAATATAATTTGTTTTCTTTTTCATAAATCAATATTTCGGAATCGGGCGACCACAATACCGGTATGTCGGTAAAACTGAAATCGGTTTGTTCTACCAAAACAAGCTCTTTACCCGTTTGAGTTGAAGATAAAACAATACTGCCCGATACTGCGTTTTTTTTCCGAAACAAGCATATCCAATTTCCGTCCGGACTTACTGCGGTTTCCATAAGATTATCGCGTATCCGGGCCTTTAATGACGGATGAGGATATAAAGAAGGCGTTGAAGATAAACAAGTTAAGGTTTGAGCTGCAAAGCCGTACATAAATACACCGTCGGCATTTCTTATTTGTAAGAATTTTCCGCTTTGCAG
Source organism: Treponema sp. OMZ 840 (assembly GCF_050937815.1). Lineage (NCBI taxonomy): Bacteria > Pseudomonadati > Spirochaetota > Spirochaetia > Treponematales > Treponemataceae > Treponema > Treponema sp. OMZ 840. The sequence continues at coordinate 16,378 of NZ_JACDIJ010000019.1, read as the reverse complement.
GGAATCGAGTTTTTGCGGAAAACAGGTTAAAAGTTTCGGCTCATCCCGTATCGCTTTAGGCTCGTGCTTATTCGGATTCAGTTTTGCCGAATACAGATTATTCCATGATAGAGTTCCCTGTTTTATCCGTGTGGAAAAAAGCAGCCCGTCGTCGTTATTTAAGTCAATATCCGCAAATGAAACTTGTGCATACGCGCAATACGGCATATGCACAAGGACTAAAAAGAATAAACACAAAAAAAGGGGTAAAAAGATTTTATTTTTTTTATTCATCTTTTTTCGGCAGCCTCCATAAAACGAATTACGTCTTTTTCTATTTCATTTAATGACTGCTCCATTTTACTTATACGGCCGGATACGCTTTTTTCCTGTAAATCTTCCAAGCGCTGAAAAACCTCGCCGCCGGCGGGAAAGGCACGTTCACCGTTGATACGGGAAAAGCCGCACCAGGGGCAAAAAATAAAAGAACCGTCAACCGTTCGGCCGCAAAAACGGCACACGCCTACCGATTGCATATATAAACTCCCGTTTTTAAAACTTGAGTACTTGGGAAGGATTAATAAGCTTTCCGTCCCTATACACCGAAAAATGCAAATGCGCCCCCGTCGAGTAACCGGTATTTCCTACATAGCCTATATGCTTTCCCTGTTCAACATACTGACCGTTTTTTACCGATGACGTAAACATATGAGCATACAGGGTTTGGTAACCGTTCCCGTGATTTATTATAACATAATTCCCGTATATATTTGAATACCCGGAAGCGGCAATTGTGCCCGACATAGCGGCCTTTATTGAGGTACCGTGCGGAACAACCAAATCTATGCCGGTATGAAATGTCCGTACGCCGGTAAAGGGATCCGCTCTCCATCCGTAGGGGGAAGAAATACGCCAACGAACGGCAAGAGGTGCGCCGAACAATTCCCCTAAAGCTTTTTTTAGAGCCGAGGTGCTTAAACGCGCCCCCGGAATAAAAAGATTTGTGCCGGCATACAATACATCAGAAGACAATTCGTTTACATCAAGTATTTCTTCCATACTTGCACCGTAGTTTTTGGCGATCGAATCCAAACTGTCGCCGGAACGGATGGTATACAAAAGACCGTCTATAGACGGAACCCGCAATTTTTGACCGGCTCGTAATAAGCGGACATTGTCTATGCCGTTTACCGCTATGAGCGTTGATATATTATTTAAACCGAACCGTTTGGAAATGGAAGAAATACTGTCGCCTGCACGCACGGTATATTCCCTGTAAGTTACCGGCATTTTAAATAAAGCGGAAGCTTCGCCGCCGTCGGCAAGCGAAATATTTCCTTCTCCGTCGAATTCCGCCCCGGAATTTAAAGCAAAATTTCTCATTTTTCCGCCCAATATCGTACTGTCGGTTTGAACGGAAACATCGAATCTAAAGGGGGCGGCATAGCTGTATATATAATTTAAAAATCGGACGGCGGCGGCGCTTGCAAGCAGCAGTAAAAAACCGGCTAACAAAACCGTTTTTGCTTTTACAAGCGTACATGCGAGATTTTCCGCATATTTTATTCCGTGTATAAAAAAACTGCGAATATTTTTACCCGCAGCTTCCGCAAACCGTCTGTTCGGCCGCTGTAAGCTGAGCATTTCTTCCATTGTGAGTGTGCCGCAGGAAGCATAGACTTGTTTTAAGTCAAAACAACTGATAATTTCCATATATAGACTATCGACACAAGAGGATGTTCATATTAGAATATTGAATATGAAGCTGCGTTTTTTTTTAATTTCGGGTATATGTATAGGTATTGCGGTAAAACTTTTTGTTATCGATATTGTAAAGGTTGCAGGAACTTCAATGGAACCGGCTATTAAAGACAATTCAATTATATGTATCAATAAGCTTGCATACGGTATACCGAAACCGCTCGGTTCTTCGCTGCTTTTTCAATGGAAAGAACCCGCGCTCGGCGATATTATCGTATATATGTATAAGGGCAAACCCGTTATAAAACGCTGCGCCGCATGTGCGGGAGAAGTACTGGAATTTTCATCGGATTCCGAGTATAGTTTATCTGTGGGAGAAAAAACATATCCGCTTACGGAAAAACAATATCAGCGTATAAAATTCGATACGGTTGTTCCCGAAAAAACCGTATTGGCTCTGGGCGACAACAGTTTTTATTCCGTGGATTCCCGCGATTACGGTTTTATCCCCACCGAAAACGTGTTAGGAAAGGTAATAGGCAGATAATATGCAGCGATTAAACGGTTTTTTTTCTAAAACGAGAATCATTTTTTTTTCTTTTGTTTTGATACTGCTCGTTGCATACATCGCTTTCAGCTATGTTAAACTTGCTTTTACTCCCCCTGCGGAAATTATTGCAAAAACGGAAGCTCCCCGCCGCGGTTCGATATTCGACAAAAACGGAAAACCGTTGGCAGTTCAAACCAATTTTTACCATATAGCGGTTACTCCGTCGGCCGTTGAAGATTATGAGTACTTTGCACAATCTCTTGCCGGCGTATCGAGTTTAAGCGCACAGCATATTACCGCCGCTTTACGAAGCGCTTCGTCCGATTTTTTATACTTGAAAAAAAAGATAAATACGGATCAAAAAAATGCAATAGAAGCCGTTATTGCCGAAAAAGGGCTTACCGGTATCCGCTTAGATAAAATACAAGGACGTGTGTATCCGGAAAATACTTTGGCTTCTCAAGTTATCGGCTTTATGGGAGATTCCGGACAGGGCTTATCGGGCATGGAATATTCCATGCAGCAAGTTCTTGCTCCCAAAGACGGCAGTGTGCCGAGTTCCGGTAAAAATATCTTTTTAACTATCGATGCGAATCTTCAGTACAAACTCGAACATATTGCCCATGCCGCCATGGAAGAAACAAAGGCCGAAAGTTTTATGCTGCTGGCAGCAGAAGCCGATACCGGTGAAATTATTTCTTATATAAGCTTACCCGCAGCGGATTTAAACCGATATCCTTCTTCAAGCGTCAGCGAGCAAATAGACCGTCCGGCAGTGCTGGCCTATGAACCCGGTTCGGTATTTAAAATATTCAGCGCCGCCGGATTTATCGATTCGGGGAAGGTCGGAAAAAATGAAATATTCGTATGCGACGGCGAATATCATCTCAAATCTTCGGGCGGAGAACGGGCGGTAATTACCTGCTTGGGAAGCCACGGCAGGGTAAGCGTTCGAGAAGCTCTTCAATACTCGTGCAATGAAGGAATCGCACAAATGAGCGAAAAAATCGGTGCGGAAGATTTTTTACGCAGTTTACGGAATTTCGGCTTCGGCGAAAAAACCGGTATCGAATTGCCGTCGGAAACGCGCGGAACCCTTAAATCCGTATCCGACAAATATTGGTCGTTCCGTTCAAAACCGACTATATCGATAGGTCAGGAAATAGCGGTTTCCGCACTGCAAATAGTGCAGGCGGCAACGGCATTGGCAAACGGCGGCATCCCCGCACAGCTGACCCTCATATCGAAAATCACCGACGCCGACGGTACGGAAGAATACCGTCATGTTCCGGCATTTAAAAAACGTGCCGTTTCTAAAGATGCGGCGGATTATATTTTAAGCTGTATGGAAACAACCGCCCGCTACGGTACGGGTGCGCGTGCTTCTTTAGATGATATTTCAATCGGAGTCAAAACGGGAACCGCTCAAATGTTGGATACCGAAACCGGCAAATACAGTACAACCGACTTTGTATCGAACTGTGTGGCTCTTTTTCCCGTCAATAAGCCTAAAATAGTTTTGTATATCGTCGTTACAAAGGCGCGCGGCGAAACGCTTTCGGGGAGAATCGTAGCCCCCATTATCGGGGATGCCGCAAACGTCATTATAGACTATCTCGGTTTGGCACGCGGCAGCGCTCCGTCTTTTGCTCATTCCGGCTATATACGGCTTGAATCGAATTCGATTCCGGCCATCGGTGAAAAATTACCCGATTTTACGGGAACACCTAAAAAATTGTTAACACCGCTTTTAATGAACGAAAATGTAAATATCATTATCCGAGGCGAAGGCTGGGTTGTCGGACAAAATCCTCCTGCCGGAACCCCCGTTACAAAGGGAATGACGATTGAACTCACTCTTGAATGACAAAATAAAACAACAGAGTATGTTAAGGGAAAATCTCGTTTGTTTTGAAAAACGCTTTCCCGAACTTGCACGCAGTTTACAGAAAGCGGTAAACACAGCCTTAAGCGATACAGGCGCCGGCACCGTCCTTTTTCCTATAGAAGATATCCTCGTTTGTGAAGCAAAAAACACGGAAATTACGGCTTCGTATAAGGGTGTTTTTTTACATTCGGCATACAATCCTTCCGCCGAAGCTCAAAAAATGCTTCAATCCGATGACATAAAAAAAGCCGACACAATCGTTTTTTTCGGAGCGGGACTCGGCTACGGACCGGCAAAAGCGGCGGCTATGTATAAAAATAAAACGATTGTGGTTATAGAACCGAATCCCATACGGCTTTTATGGAGCTTTTCCCTTTTCGATTGGCATACGGTCTTTGAAGTTCCTTCGTGCGTTTTTTTACTCAATGCCGGTCATCAAAGCGTTATAGCCGTGCTTGAGCATTTCGGGTTGCAGGATTGCGGTTTTATTATACACAAGGCATGGATATCTCACGCACAGCAGTATTTTTCCGAAATCCGCGAACTTATAGAACGCAACAAGGATAAACAGCTTATAAATGAACGGACTTTGGAAAAATTCGGTTCTCTATGGCTTTCAAACATCTGTAAAAACCTGCGTTTTACCGCCGGTCTTACCGGTATAAACGAATATAAGGACTCCGGAACGTCTTTGCCGTTTTGCATATTGGCTGCAGGTCCGGGTTTGGATGACATTCTCCCCCTGCTTCCGGAACTGAAAAAACGGATGGTTTTAATATGCGTGGATACGGCATTGCGTTCGTGTTTGCGTGCGGGTACGCAGCCGCACTTTATAGTTGTAGTAGACCCGCAATATTGGAATGCCCGTCACATAGCGGATTTGCAAGCGCCGGAAAGCATTTTAATAACCGAAAGCGCCGCCTATCCGTCCGTATTTCGATTTAAATGCCGAAAAATTGTGTTATGTGCATCTATGTTTCCGCTCGGACGTTATATCGAACAATTTACCGGAAAAAAAGAAAAACTTGCCGCAGGCGGTTCCGTTGCGTCTACGGCATGGGATTTTGCACGTTTTTGCGGCGCACAACATATTTATACGGCGGGACTTGATTTATCGTATCCTGCAAACAAAACGCATGCGCGCGGCAGCACTTTTGAAGAAAACGCGCATTATGTTTCCGGAAAATTGCATAACAGTGAAACGCAAAACGCATCGGTTATCTATAACAATCCGGCATTCAAAAACGATTCAAAAACCTGCGATTATAACGGAAACCCCGTTTTAAGCGACGCGCGAATGCAGCTTTACGCATGGTGGTTTGAAAGCAAATGCGCCGCCTTTCCCCGCATAAAAACCTATACCTTATCTTCTACAGGATTGTGCATTCCGGGAATACGGCCGGAAAAAGCGGAAAACGTATTACGATTGCCCGCACGTGAACAAAAAATAAAAGACTTTTGTTTCGGCGCCGAAGGTGAAACGCAAAAAACATACAAAAACGATTTCGGCACACAAACCGATTTGCCTGCGGCCTTGCAAAAAGCGGTAGATTCCCTGCTCGCAGATATGGATGAACTGAAAAACTTAAGCGAATCGGCGATACGGACGTGTATGAAAATATGTAAAACCGAACAGGAATATATGCAGGTTCTAACGGAGCTGGATAAAATCGACGAAAAAATACGTATAAGCAAGGCGGCTGCGATTGCCTCTCTTGTGTTTCCTCCTCCTTCGACACTCGAAAAAATCATAGCGGAACAACTGCCGCCCGAACCGTCTTCAAAAAATTTCAGCGAACAGGCAAAATACAATATTGCAAAGTCAAAACAAGTGTACAAAACCATAATAAACAGTATCGATACCCATATCGCCGTTATTAAAAAAAATATATAAAAACATTTAAGTTTTTTTATAATACACCGATACTTTACATGAGAGCAAAAAAGGTAACGATGAGTCGTCAGACATCCAGACATCGTTGCAGCTCACATACAAAGCTGAAAAACGATGTGCGGTTTTTCAGCTTTTTTTTTAAGCCATCGGATACATTGTCTTGATTAATAGAGTTTTTATATATATTATATATAATATCTTAGGATAGGAAAAAAATGAATGCTTTTAATATAGCCGATCTTAAACCCGGAATCTTTTTAACGGCCGATGCCGTGTTGGATAAAAATTTTATTCTTTTAAGCGATATCACACCGCTTACGGAACCCCTTATCAAAGCTTTGACCGATTGGGATTTTAAACAAATTTTTTCAAACGGCGAGCTGACAAGTGTCCCCAATGAAGCCGACAAAGAAGCGGAAAAAGAAGCCGAAATAAAAAAACAAAACGAAAAAGTTGAAACAAGAAAAGTAGGATCGGTTATAACCGATGATATACAATCGATTATAGATGCCGTTTCCACAGAAAAAGAAAACACAAGTGAAATGCAGGCAAAACGTCTTGAAGTTGTGGAAAAAGTCTATAATCAATATCTTGACTATGTTGAAAGGGTTTATACACGCTTTGCAACGCATAAAGAACTTGATTTAAAGGCTCTTTCTAAAAATATTCAGGATATGTGCATATTTGTAAAAGACAACACCCGGTATATTTTGCGGACGATACAGTCGGCCGGTTTAAAAGATAAAAATTTTATAATTACACATTCCCTGCGCTCGACCATTATCGCTATAAGCATCGGTTTGCAATTAAGCTTACCGCTGAGCAAACTGATAGAATTAGGGGTTGCCTGCGTATTGCATGAAATGGGAATGCTTAAATTGCCCCCCCAATTGTATATGACGGATAAACCTTTAACAATCAGTGAAAAAAAAGCTTTATTAACCCACCCCATTCTTGCATATGACATTCTTAAAAGTTATAACTTTCCTCTAAGCATTTGTTTGGGCGTTTTGGAACATCACGAAAAAGAAAACACTTCAGGATATCCGCAAAAGCTGGACGGGGGCAGGATTTCCATGTATGCAAAAATTATTGCAGTTGCCTGTACCTTCGAATCGATGACCGCACACCGTCAGTATAAAGAACCCCAAAATAACAACGCCGCAATGATAGAGCTTTTAAAAAATACGGGAAATCAATATGACGAATCCGTTATAAAAGCCCTTTTATACAGCGTTTCTTTATTCCCGCTCGGAACATATGTGTATCTTTCGGACGGAAAAATAGGAATGAGCGTCGATGTGAATCCCTTGGATCCCAAAAATCCGGTTATAGAGCTTATAAACGAAACGGATGAAAACGGGGAGCCGAAACTTGTTCAACCCGGCGGTCGCGATTTAAGTATAACACGCGCCCTTACCGAAAGTGAAATGACCGATTTACTTAAATCCATGCCGTCTAAAAAAGCAAGGGTTGCTTCATAAGCAATCCGGGTTATGTTAACGATAAGCGCTCTTTTTCTTCGGCAAGGTCTTTAAAAAACTGTTCGTCTATCGCCGGCGGATTTTTTTCAAAGTATAGGATTTGCTGCAATTCTTCTTTATCTTTGATTTTCCATAAGGGCAAGGCATGTTCGCTGCGCCTGAAAAAACCGACGGCAAGGGGTATATTTTTTATCTTGCCGGCGGCAAGGGGTTTATCGGCCAAAAAAACCAAACCGTTTTCCATGCAGATATCGGCGCACTGCATGTACACATCCTCGGATAAAAAATTAAACGGAAACAGTACAGCTTCATAAAAATCGGAAAAAACGATATCCTTTATACGGTTTAAATTATCCGATACAAAACCGGTATGCAAAATCTTGCCGCTTTGCCGAAGTTTTTCCAAAGCATCGTATAAACCGTCTTCTCCGTTCGGAACGGGTATAAAACCCGGATCCTGAATTTTATATAAATCGAAGGAATCGATTTGAAAACATTCAAGAGCATTTTGCACTTCCCGTTCCAACTCAAAGCCCGTTTTGGCTTTACTTAAAAACGAAAGCCGAATGCTGCTGCGAACTTCACAGAGCAAAGCATTTAAATCGGCATATATAAACGGAGCGTTTACCGGTAAACAGATATTAAAAAAATTAATACCGCCCTCATATGCACATTTTATTATATCCGCAAATTCCGCCCCGCTGATCGCTCCGCTTTGTACCGCATTCATCAAATTTTCCGTATTTACGGCAACACGGCTTACGACAAGATTTGTTTTTCCCAAACGTATGTATTCCATAACAAATCGGGCACGGCTCAGTTTGTCCGGCTGTATCCTTTGATTTCTTCGCGCAATCGTTCGGCCAAAGCCGCACGGGGCAATCTCACCTGTTCCATCGAATCGCGGAAACGCAGGGTGACGCTGTTGTCGTCCTTTGTTTCGTAGTCGACCGTAACGCAAAAGGGCGTGCCGATTTCATCCTGACGGCGGTAGCGCTTACCGATGGCACCGGCTTGATCGTAATCGGTAACAAAGTCGTCTTTTAATTCGTTTCGGATTTCCTGAGCGATTTCCGCCAAGCCGTCCTTTTTCATCAGGGGCAGCACCGCAACCGTAACCGGGGCGATTTTCGGGTGAAAGCGCAGCACCGTTCTCCAATCGTCGTCGTTCCCCTTGTCCGCGACCTTTTCTTCTTCGTAAGCATCGCACAAAAACATCAATACGTTGCGCGTAAGGCCTGCCGAGGTTTCGATAATATAGGGAATGTAGCGCTCGTTGCCGTTATCCTGATCGATGTACTGCATGTCCTTTCCCGAATATTCGGTATGGCGCTTTAAGTCGAAGTCCGTGCGGTTGTGCACCCCTTCCAATTCCTGAAAGCCCATCGGAAACTCGTATTCGATATCGTAAGCGTCTTTTGCATAGTGGGCAAGCTTTTCGTGGTGATACCAGCGGAGCTTGTCCGTACGCACGCCGTATTTTTTGTAAAAGGCCCAGCGTTCATTGCGCCAAAACTCGAAAAACTTATCGTCCTCGCCCGGCTTTACAAAAAACTGCATTTCCATTTGCTCGAACTCGCAGGTACGGAAAATAAAGTTTTTTGTAACGATTTCGTTGCGGAACGCCTTTCCCACCTGCGCAATACCGAAAGGAATCTTCATGCGGTTCGATTGAATGATGTTTTTATAGTTGACGTAAATACCCTGAGCGGTTTCCGGGCGGAGGTAGACGATACTTGCCGTATCTTCGGCCGGCCCGATGTGGGTTTTAAACATAAGGTTGAATTCGCGCGGTTCGGTCAATTCGCCGCTGCAAGCCGGACATTTTTTTTCGGCTAAAGCCTTTTGATCCATCGTATCGGCACGGTAGCGCATTTTGCATTTTTTACAGTCAACCAGGGGGTCGGAAAAGTTTGCAACGTGGCCGGAAGCTTCCCATACGCGCGGATGCATTAAAATGGCGGCATCCAAACCGACGATATTGTCGTGCAGCTGGGTCATTTCCTTCCACCATGCGTTTTGTATATTTTTTTTCAGTTCTATGCCCAAGGGGCCGTAATCCCAAGCGCCCGCCTGCCCGCCGTAAATCTCGGAGGACTGAAACACAAAGCCGCGCCTCTTGCACAAACTGACTATTTTTTCCATCGAAATTGCATGATCTTCCATAAAAACTCCTGTACATCTCCAAATGCCGTCTGCAGGCACAGCCGACACGGAAGCCCCGGCTGCCGAACAAAGAGAGCGCTTTTGAAGTCCGTACAGTATATCACGGAAAAGGCAAGCGTGTACAGGGGCGTAAAAAACATAAAAACTTATTGACATTAATACCGTCATAGGCTATATTTTGGCTCAAAAAGTTATACAAGACTAATATTCTCGGAGAGTCAGTGTGCGTAAAATCGCTGTATACGGAAAGGGCGGCATAGGAAAATCGACTACGGTTTCCAATTTATCGGCCGCATTAAGCGTTAAGGGGTACAAGGTAATGCAAATCGGCTGCGACCCCAAAGCCGATTCGACCAGAAACATTATGGGCGGGAAAAAAATTCCTACGGTTTTGGATTCGCTTAAAGAAAAAAAATCAATCAGTCTTGAGGACGTCGTGTTTACGGGCTTTAACGGCATATTGTGCGTTGAATCGGGCGGCCCTACTCCCGGAATCGGCTGTGCAGGACGCGGCATTATCACCGCCTTTGATACCCTTGAAGATTTGGGCGCCTACGAAACATATAAACCCGACATCGTACTCTACGATGTTTTGGGAGATGTCGTATGCGGCGGCTTTGCCATGCCCATACGCGACGGGTATGCAAAAGACGTGTGCATTGTAACATCGGGTGAAATGATGGCCTTATACGCCGCCGACAATATTTTACGCGCAGTGCATAATTTTGCGTCCCGCGGCTATGCAAAGTGTGCCGGCTTGATTTTAAATAAGCGCAATATAGAAAACGAAGATGAGATTGTCGCCCGGGCGGCACGGGAGATGAACACATCCGTGTTAAAAACCCTGCCGCGCAGCCGGTCGGTTCAGGAAGCCGAAACAGAAGGTAAAACCGTTATCCAAGCCCTTCCCGATTCGGCTATGGCAAAAGAATACGAGGATTTAAGTTCCGTCATCTTACAGGTAACCGAAGATGTGCTGTAATCATTTTCAAAACACCCTGCACTACACATCTCCCGCCCACGGCGATTGGGGTTTGGTACGGGTTGCGATGATGCTTCCCGAATCTCACCAGCTTTTTGTATGCCCGGCCGCGTGCGGAAGGCACGGAGCTTTGGGGGCCTATCAGCAAAATCAAAAAGAACGGTTGTCGTATTTATATGTAGACCAAAGCGATATTGTAGACGGTTATGACGATTTAATCATTCAAGCATGCGGTGAATTGCTTGAAGCGTTGGATACAAAGCCGAAGGTTTTACTCATCGTCGTAAGCTGCATTGACGACTTTTTGGGCACCGATCACGAAGCCGTAGCCGAAAAACTGCACAGCTTACATCCTGCCGTCCGTTTTATATTCGGCCACATGAATCCCATTTCTTTGGATAAAAAACATCCGCCGATGATAAGCACCCTGCACGCCGTATACGGTTTGCTTGAAAAAAACGATACCGAACTGTCCGCAGTGAACCTGATAGGCTGTTTTGCCGGCATCGAAAAAAGCTGCGAATTGTACCGCTTTTTAAAAACACTGGGTATCGAATATGTCCGCCATATCGGCGAGTGTAAAACTTTTGAAGACTTTAAGCGCATGGAACAAAGCCGGCTTAACCTCTTGTTTTCTCCTGCGGGAAAGTTCGCCTGCGAAGGAATGGAAAAAAAAGCCGGCATTCCCTATATTCCCGTTTTTATCGGTTATGACAAAGAAGAAATAAAAAAACAATATGCACGCATAGCGGCCTTTTTCGGCGCACAAACCGGCACCGAAAGTACCGCGTATGACTTTAGCGCCGACATCGAACAGGCGGAAAAAGCCGTACAAAGGGCAAAAGAAAAAATCGGCAGCCTTCCGGTTATTATTGACGATTCGTGTACGCGCCGCCCTTTTTCGCTCGGCCGCGTATTGCTTAACTACGGCTTTAATGTAGTGCGGATTTTTGCACAGCAATGCATTCCGCCCGATAAAGCCGCTTATGACGAAATCGTATCGGCGCATCCTGAAGTGGAAATCGTACAACCCCAGCACCACGATATTTTAAAATTCGACAAGCGCCTGCCTGAAAGTTTGGCGCTCGGTTTTCAATCGGGCTATATATCCGCTTCCGATTACGTGGTCAACCTCGTAAACGACGACGGACTTTTCGGCTTTGACGGTGTGCGCCGCCTTGCGGATATGATGAGCGATGCTTTAAATCAAAAAGCGGACTTGGAACGAATGATAAAGGAATACGGACTGGTAATATGAAAAATTTAAGCATTTGGCTTCCGCCTTTTTCCCCCGATTACTCGGGCGCCGCTTCGGTTATGTTCGATTTTAACGCCCTTACCGCCATGCATGACGCGGCAGGCTGTACGGGCAATTATACCGGCTATGACGAACCGCGCTGGTACAATTCCGAAAAAAACATACTTTGTTCCGGCATGCGCGAAATGGACGCCGTATTGGGCGACGACAGCATATTGACCGATAAAATGCTTGCCGCAATAAAAAGCCTCAATCCCGAACTTACGGCCCTGGTCGGCACCCCCGTTCCCATGCTCATCGGTACCGACTTAAAGGGCCTTGCCAAAGAATTGGAGGCCGCATCGGGCATTCCGTCAATCGGTATAGAAACAACGGGAACCTCGTACTACGACAGGGGAATCTTTATTACATGGAAAGAACTCATAGATAAATTCGCCCGAAGCGACAGTGCGGTAACGGAAAAAAGCGTAAACATTATCGGGGCAAACCCCATCGATTTTGTACTATACGAAAACATGGAAAGCCTGCAAGCGATTTTAAAAGATGCAGGTTATACGGTCAATTTTTGCGCTATGCAAAAACTATCGACAAAGGACGTGCAAAACTTATACGCGGCGCAGGCAAATATCGCCGTGTCGCAATCGGGCTTTTTAATTGCCGATTATCTGTACAAAAAACAAAAACAGCCCTTTATAGCAGGTTATCCCGTAGGAGAGGCGGAAATTGCAGGTTTTATACGGGAATTGCAAACGGTGTGCACTGAGCGGGAAAACCGCGTGTGGGGAGCCGAACCTGAGGACGGCCCAAGCGGCTCGGCTTCCATATTGCTTGCAGGCGAACAGATTTTTTGCAATTCGCTCAGACACGCCCTCAAACATCAATATCATATTACCGGAATCGAAACCGGCTGCGTATTCGGTTTTTATGAACGCATTGTACAAAAAGGAGATACGGAACTCCGGGACGAGGGAGAAATAAAAAAACATATAAACGATCCGCGCTTTAAAATCATAGCGGCGGACCCGTTTTTTAAAAAACTTATCAAACACAGGGACAACCTTGATTTTATGGAAATGCCGCATTTCGGTATTTCAAGTAAATTTTATAGAAAAGACGCACGGCAATTTATAGGAAAGGGAGGTGATGACATTTTAACCGATTTTTGTACAAAAATCGGCCGCGTACAACAATGACAGGCATAACACAGGCTTGCCCGTCTATATAGAATTTTTTAGGAGAATAAAATGAAAAAATATACCGTACTTTTGGGAATTGCCGTATTCTTTTTTATCTTCGTTTCATGCGGCAAAGAAACAAAAAAAGCCGCCGATACCAAGGCGGCCCTCAGAACCGTTGTCGATCATAACGGAGAAACCGTCGAAATCCCCGGCGAAATCAATAAAATCGTTATTCACCAGCTTTTGCCCCTGCCCTCTGTACTCTGCGTATTCGACGGATCCGCCGACCGCTTGGTGGGCATTCCGCCGGCTTCCATGACGGCCGCACGGGGCTCTTTGCTTGAAAAAACCTTCCCCAAAATAACATCGGCTTCAACCGCCTTTACAAACGGCAACGATTTGAACATTGAAGCCCTGCTCAATTTGGAACCCGACGTTGTTTTCCACGGCGCAGGACCCGAAATGAGCAAAAAACTGCGTGAAGCCGGCCTTAATGCAGTCGGGTTCAGCGCGCGCAAATTCGATTACGATTGCGTCGTTACCTTTGAAAAATGGATAGACTTGTTGGGACAAGTATTGGATAAAGAAGACAAAGCCGCAGGTATCGGAGAATACGGACACAAAGTACATGCCGATATTCAAAAGCGTTTGGAAAAAATCGACGCAAAAGACAAACCGCGCGCAATGATTTTGTTTAACTACAACGACAGCGCGCTCACGGTTTCGGGAAGTCAGTTTTTCGGTCAATACTGGCTTACCTCAACCGGAGCCGTCAATGTCGCAGAAGATTTAAAGGGCGTTGCTCCGGTCAACATGGAGCAAATTATACAGTGGGACCCGGATATCATTTATATCACCAACTTCAGCCCGCGTATGCCCGAAGATTTAATCGAAAACAAAATCGGCGACCACGATTGGAGTCAAATCAAAGCGGTAAAAAACAAAAAGGTGTACAAATTCCCCTTAGGCATGTACCGCGGCTTTCCGCCGGCTTCCGACACTCCCCTTATTTTACAGTGGCTGGCAACGCACAACCAGCCGGAACTCTTTAAGGACATTGATATTATCAAAGAAACCAAAAAGTTTTACAAAAAATTTTATCAAATCGATTTAACCGAAGAAGATATCCGCACGATATTCAATCCTTCAAGAAGCGCCGGGAAGTACAAATGACAAAAGAGCACCGAAAATTTTATATAGGCATATCGGTATTAGCCGTTTTATTTTTTGTTACCGCACTTTTGTGCCTTAATATAGGCCGCTATCACGTTCCCTTGAATAAAATGCTTTCGGTGCTCTTTAATTATGCCGACAGTATGAGCGCCGAGCCGAAACTGCATTCGATTGTGTTTAAAATACGGCTGCCGCGCATACTGCTTGCCGCCTTTGCAGGAGCAGGCCTTGCCGTTGCGGGGGCGGCCTTTCAAGCCCTGTTTTCAAACCCCCTTGCCACCCCCGATACCCTCGGAGTGGCATCGGGCGCCTCTTTCGGAGCGGTTGCCGCCCTGCTTTTTTCGCTGAACGCCTTATTCGTACAGCTTTTTGCATTGGCGGCAGGCATTGCGGCTTTGTTTTTAACCGTCCTTATCGGAAAAAATAAAAAGGGCGGAAAAAGCAATATCATTATGATTATACTTGCAGGAATGGCCGTATCGTCTTTGAGCCAAGCCCTTGTATCTTTGGCAAAATATCTTGCCGACGCCGAAGAAGTGCTGCCGGCCATTACCTTTTGGCTTATGGGCAGCATGGCAAGCGCAAAATACTCGCACCTTATCATAGGCCTTCCCTTTATTACAATCGGTATGCTTCTTTTATGGAGCGTACGCTGGCGGCTGAATATCCTTACCTTCAGCGAAGACGAAGCGCGCTCCTTAGGCGTAAACGTAAAAGCGGTGCGCCTTATTACCATGTTCAGCGCAACCCTCATCACCGCTTCAACCGTTTCCATGTGCGGCCAAGTAGGCTGGGTGGGTTTATTGGTGCCCCACATCGCACGTATGATTTTCGGCAACAACAGCAGCTTTGTTATTCCCGCAAGCGTCGGTTTGGGAGCCGTTTTAATGATTATTATAGACACGGCGGCACGCAGCCTTATCAACTCCGAGATTCCCGTGTCAATTTTAACCGCCGCCTTGGGAGCGCCCCTTTTTATCTTTCTCTTAAAAAAAACGGGAGGAATACAATCATGACCTTTGAAGTTCAAAACGGCCGCTTTTCATACGGCGGACAAAAAAACATTATAGACAATATAAGTTTTACCCTGCATCAGGGAAAAGTATTATCAGTACTCGGCCCGAACGGTGTCGGAAAAACAACCCTTTTAAAATGCTTAATGGGCTTACTGAAATGGAACAGCGGATGCACCCTGCTCGACGGCAAAAACATACGCGACTATTCGCCCAAAGAGTTTTGGAGCAAGGTTGCCTATGTGCCGCAGGCAAAACAGTCAACCTTTGCATACACGGCCCTCGAAATGGTAACCTTCGGGCGCTCGGCCCACTTGGATTTTTTCCGCCAGCCTACCGATGAAGACCGCCGCACCGCCCTTGCCTGCATGAAAGACATCGGCATCGATTTTTTACAAAACAAGCTGTGCAGCGAAATGAGCGGCGGCGAATTGCAAATGGTGCTTATAGCACGCGCCCTTGCCGCAAACCCGCAGCTTTTGGTATTGGACGAACCGGAGTCAAACCTTGACTTTAAAAATCAATTGACCGTTTTGGACACGATAAAAGATTTATCGCGCACAAAAAACATAAGCGTTATCGTAAACACCCACTATCCCGACCACGCAATCCAAATAGCCGACAGCACGGTTATTTTAAAACGAAACGGCGAATGTTTATACGGAGATACCGCACGGATTATAAACGAGGCAAATCTCATCGACGCCTTTAACGTAAAAGTCCGCCTGCGCGATGTGCTTATAGAAGAAGAAACCTATACTTGCGTTATCCCCGTCAGCGCATAGAACCGGCACATCTTAATTCTTTGAAAAATCCCGTACACGGATGTACGAAAACGTTTTATGTGAGGAGTTTTGCAAAGCAAAACTCAAGGTGTACACTGCACACGAGGTGCAGTGTACACATAATCCCTGCCGCACAAAGATGTACGCTTTTATATCCGCCATGGACGGCGGATACATCCTTATATAGCATAAAAACTCACAGGACGTGAGTTTTTATGCCCTTTTACGGAATTCCGCTCTTGACATTCGGGGGGGGGGGGGGGGGCATAATAGAATGAACTGACCCCACATTTTAGGACAGTTTAAGCCGATTTTTTGACCGGCGGT
>NZ_JACDIJ010000018.1:0-33825 GCF_050937815.1 Treponema sp. OMZ 840 | reverse complement strand
AACCTCCAAAAAAATTCGATGAGCAATTCATCAGAACTTATCAGTTCTGTTCTGCAAAGATCGGCAATTAAAATTACACATTAGCCGTTATCAATCACCCATTGTTCATTGTTCAGAACATTCCCGCTTTTTCAAAGTTTTTTTCAATATCATTAAGTCTAAAAATCCGCTGAGGATTCCGATATGTATCAAATCCGCTTATTCGATCACAAGTATGCACAGAACAGTAACGATGTTATGTTATAATAAGCTAACATATTTGTCAAGAGAAGGGAACGGGAAAAAAGGTCAGGGAAATTCCCTGTTGACAACAATCGGTAAGGCCTTTATAATTATCTATGGCATATTTTTACGAACAAACATCGCATACATTTTCCGAATATCTTTTAATTCCCGGCTATTCGTCGGCAGAATGCATTCCTTCAAAGGTGAGTTTACGCACGCCTGTGGTAAAATTCCGCAAGGGTGAAGTGTCCGAACTCTATATGAACATTCCCCTCGTTTCCGCCGTTATGCAGTCGGTTTCCGACGACAAAATGGCAATCGCCTTGGCAAAAGAGGGCGGTATTTCCTTTATTTACGGTTCGCAAAGCATCGAAAATCAGGCTAAAATGGTTGCAAAGGTAAAGGGACATAAGGCGGGCTTTGTATCGTCCGATTCAAACCTCCGTCCCGACCAAACTTTGCACGAAGCCCTCGAACTGACCGCCCGCACGGGTCATTCGACCATTGCCGTTACCGAGGACGGAACCGCCGAAGGCCGCCTTGTCGGTATTTTAACGGGCCGCGATTTCCGTATTTCGCATACGCCTGCGGGAGCTTTAATCCGCGATTATATGACGCCGCTTGCGGACTTGGTTACCGGCAAGGAAGGCATAAGTTTAAGCGAAGCGAACGATGTGATTTGGAAGCATAAGCTGAATTGTCTTCCCGTCGTTGCGCCTAACGGCTGTCTTACTTCGATGGTGTTCCGAAAAGATTATGCAAGCCACGAAGAGCACCCGCTTGAACTGCTCGACAGCCGCCGCCGCTATGTTGTGGGGGCGGGTATAAATACGCGCGACTATATGGAAAGGGTTCCCGCCCTCTTAAAAGCGGGTGCCGATGTGCTTTGTCTTGATTCGTCTGAAGGGTTTACCGAGTGGCAAAAGCGCGCCCTCAACGATATTCATACCGAATTCGGAAAAGAAGTGCGTGTGGGTGCGGGGAACGTCGTCGATAAAGAAGGCTTTTTGTTTTTAGCCGAAGCCGGAGCGGACTTTGTAAAAATCGGTATAGGCGGCGGTTCCATTTGTATAACGCGCGAACAAAAGGGTATAGGACGCGGTCAGGCAACCGCCGTTATCGAGGTAGCCGCAGCGCGCGACGAGTATTATAAAAAAACGGGCGTCTATATTCCGATTTGCTCGGACGGCGGTATTGTCCACGATTATCACATGACCCTTGCTTTGGCAATGGGAGCGGACTTTGTAATGCTCGGCCGCTATTTTGCCCGCTTTGACGAAAGCCCGACCAATAAGCTGATTATAAACGGCAATTACGTTAAAGAATATTGGGGCGAAGGCTCGAACCGCGCGCGCAACTGGCAGCGCTACGACCTCGGAGGCAGTGCCAAACTGTCGTTTGAAGAAGGCGTCGATTCCTATGTTCCCTATGCGGGAAGTTTGCACGACAATGTGGGTGTGAGTATGAGTAAAATCAGACACACAATGTGCAACTGCGGCGCTTTAAGCATTGAAGAATTGCAGCAAAAAGCGCGCATTACCCTTGTTTCCCAAGCGTCAATCGCCGAAGGCTCATCGCACGACGTTGTCGTAAAAAATACGACAATAAGGGCCGAATAAGGTTCGAGGAGTAATAAGATTCAGGCTGTCGGAAAAGTAAGCGCTTTTAAGACAGCTTTTTTTATTTTCTTTTAATTTCTGCAACCTTTTTTTTAGGCTTGTTTTCCGTTTTATACAATTTTATACAATTTTTTTTACAAAAAGTCTAAAAAAAATGCAGTCTGCGCCTATATATACTATAGGAGCGTGTATGCAGGAAGAATATAAAATAGCCCTGAAAAACGGCGCCGGCAGTGTAAACGCCGATTTATACTGTCGGCCAAACTGCGGTGTACCCGTTGACGCGGCGGTTCATACTGTTGACCCGGTTGCCGCCGACCCGGTTGCAGATGCCGCGCAAAAGTACTTCGGTATCGCATATCTTTATCCCTGGCAGCGTATGGTGATTGCAAATATTCTTGAAGCCGCCGAAGAAGGCGAGCGCGGTAATCAAATCGTCCTTTTGCCGACGGGGGCGGGAAAGTCGCTGTGTTTTATGATACCGGCCCTTCTTTTGAAGGGGACTACGCTGATTATCTATCCCCTGCTTGCCCTTATGAACGACCAAAAGCGTCGTCTGGACGAAGCAAAGCTCGATACGGTTGTCTTCCGCGGCGGTCAAAGCGAGGACGAACGGAATGAGTGTTTTGAGCGCATAAAAAGAGGCGCCCGCTTTATTCTTGCAAACCCCGAAGTACTGCAAAGTGAATCGCTGGTAAAGCGTTTGGCCGAATGCACTATAGCCCACATTGCGATAGACGAAGCGCACTGTGTGTGCGAATGGGGCGACAGTTTCCGCCCCGCATATTTGGAACTGGGCAGGATTATACAGCAGTTGGGCTGCAAAACGGTAACGGCTTTTACAGCGACCGCTTCGGATACGGTTTTAAATCGCGTTGCAGAAGTTTTATTCGCAAATGACGTTCACATTGTGCGCGGCGAAACCGACAGGCCGAACATACATTATTCGGTGCACCGCTGCGCGGCTAAAACACCCGCACTTATTGAACTTATTATGAAGGAAAAGCGCCCCGCAGTTGTTTTTTGTGCAAGCCGCAGCCGCACAAAGGAACTTGCCCTTATATTGCGCGATTTTTTACACAGGTGCGATGAAACGGATACCGTGCGCTTTTACCATGCCGGTTTAACGCGCGAAGAAAAGGCCGAAACGGAACAATGGTTTTATCCTAAAAAAGATGCGGTGCTTATTTCCACGTGTGCGTTCGGCATGGGAGTGGATAAAAAGGATATCCGTACCGTTATCCATTACGACGCGCCTTCCACCGCCGAAGCCTATGTGCAGGAAGCCGGGCGCGCAGGACGCGACGGTGAGCCTGCCCGGGCCGTTTTGTTATGGTCGCTTCCGGATAAAGAAAAAGCGGATAAACAAAGCGCGGAAAAAGGTGAGCGCTATGCGGTACTTGCCGATTTTGCAAATACTTTAAGCTGCCGTAGAGAGGTACTGTTAAAGGCTCTCGGTGAAGAAAGCTGCGTATGTTCCGGCTGCGATGTCTGCGAAAAAGAGGCAAAAAATACGGCGGAAGATGTCGAAAGTTTTATGCGGTTTTTACATAAAAATCGTAAAAGATACACATCGGAAAAGGGTCTTACGGAATTTTGCCTCCGCAAAAACCGCATGAGTGCCGCAAAATGGCATACACATATTTGGGACAGACAAAGCGCCATAGCTGTTTTATCCGAATTGACAAAGAAAGGAAGTATAAATGGAAAAAAATACTTTATTTAAGGACATTGCCGCGTAAAAACTTAAGTTAAACAAGGTAGCAATATGTTCGATGTTCGATTTAAAACTTTTCTTTAATTAGAGTCAAATCGTTTATATTCATAAACGGAGATTTCAGTTTCCGGGTGTGAAAAATTCTACGATATCTTTTTTTAAACATTCAATAGCAGCTTCTTTATTCTTATTGAGAAGGTAATTAATAAGTTGTTTATGATAATTGGCCGAACTACTTACTTTTGTAAGGTGAAGTTTTTTCCAATATGACCGTACATAAGCAATTCCGAGAATTCGCAGAACATTTGCAAATTCTTCATATGCAAATTTATTGTTTGAAAAAGAAAAAAGTGTTAAATGAAAGTCGCAATTTTTTTCCCAATGTTCAAGAGCTTCCCGCTGTGTAGGCGTACTATAATCCTTATAAAGTAAATCTTGCAGCTGTGTTATTTGTTCTTCTGTTATTGTATTCCAATTTTTTTTAAGATACCCGCATTCTAAAATAATGCGATAATCGAGCACCTCTTTGATTGTTCTATCAGAAATCGGTGTTACTTCATATCCGAAGCGCGGAATGCTTTTTAATAATTTTTCATTACAGAGAGCAACAAGAGCTTCCCGAACGGGAGATTTACTTACATTAAATTCATCGACAAGGGATTTTTCCGTAATAATATCTCCCGATTTATATTCGTCATGAATAATGCGCTGTAAAATAATATTGTAATACATATCCTTCAAAGTCGTACTTGAATATTTTGTTCTTGTTATGGCCATTATTAGTTTTATCCTATTTTTCAAGCATAATATTTAATATTTCTATATCAGTGGAACGCATACCATTTTTTCCGACACGACCGAAACTACGGATTGTGTCTTCGGCATCTTTTTTAACAAGTCCTTCCCCATTCTTAAATACAATACCTTCCCGTACACCCAGTTCAAAACCCAGAATTGCAGCATCAAGTGCAGAAGCTATTTTTGCAGCACATGACGGCTTCGCCCCATCGCAAACAATACCTCCGATATTTGCGAGTGTATTTGTAATAGTACGAGTAATTGCTGCTTCATCACCGCCATATAAATAAGTTATACCGCAACCGGCGCCGACTGCAGCACAGACGACACCACAAAAAGCACTCAAATTTCCGATATAGCGCTTTTGCAAAAGCGCAATTAAATTTGCTAAAACAAGCGCACGAATCAATTTATCATGTGGCGCTTTCCATGCTTTTGCATATTCGATGACCGGTAAGGATACAGTCATCCCTTGGTTCCCGCTGCCGCTGTTTATAACAACGGGCATTGCACAACCGCTCATACGTGCATCGCTTCCGGCCGCAGCTGCGGCTCTTGCACGGACACGTACATCTCTAGAATCATATAATTTTTTAATTGTACGTCCAACTTGCGCACCGTATCCGTGAGTTAACCCTTCTTTCGATATAGCAGTATTATATTGAATTTGTCGCTCTATGACAACTCTTACATCCTCGAGATTTACTTCATCGACAAATTCAATAATATTTTTGATGCATAGTAATTCTTTATTGGTATTTTGATCCGTTCCTGTTGTTTTTTCATGAATTCGTTCATCAATTAATACTTTTCCGTTTTTCTCGGCATATGAAATATTTGTATGATTTTTAGAAACAACTACAACTGCCCTGTCTGATTTATCTACAGCTGTTATTCGAATGTACAAATTATCTTTGCCTTCGATAAGTGTACATTTACAAAAATCCTTCGCGACAAGTTGTTTCGCTTTTTTAATTTGTTCATCGGTAATATCGGCGAGAACCTCCAAATTATTATTTGGATTTCCACCGATTATGCCTAATGTTGCCGCTATATCAATACCTTTGAGACCGCCGGAATTCGGTACGGTAACGCTTTGAACATTCTTAATAATATTACCGCTCGCATCTACTTGTATTTTCTCGGGAAAAGTACCGAGTATATCACGTACTTTTGCTGCTGCAAAGGCAATTGCAATAGGTTCGGTACAACCGAGTGCCGGCACAAGTTCCGTTTCAAGAATAGCGACATATGCTTCATAAATTCTTTTGTTCATACATTATTTGCTTTGACAGTAATTGCTGATTGCCTCAAAGATTAATTTCCCGACCACAGAACCTCCGTCGAGTACACCGATACTCTTTTCCGCGTAATATGCAGCCCTCCCATGCACTGCCCTCATATTCTTTGTTTTTTCCGAACCTTGTGCGGCAGCCGCAGCGGCTGATGCAAAGGCTGTTTTTTCCCCGTCAATAGCATACTTTTCAAGTTCATCAATAGCAGGAATAAGAGCATCCAGTATTGTTTTTTCGCCGATTTTTGAACCGCATTTTGCACTGATTTCTTCAATACCGGCTTTGAATGCTGCAGCCGTTTCTTCTAAAGTAGTAACAGTTTTTCCTTTAAGAGCTTTTGATATCCCCATCATTCCGATTGATGTAATTGTTCCGAGCGATGAAGGGGCTTTTTCGTTGAATGACATACTCATCTGCATAAACATCTTGCCCAAATCCGTTTCATTGGAATTATTCAGAAAGTCACTTACAGCTTTATACCCCTCGCTCATCGAAATACCCAAATCTCCGTCACCGTTTTGTTGATCGAGCTGAATAAGATAATTTTTGTTTTCTGTCATTATATTGCTGATAAATTTACACGCCTCTTTTACATCTTGTGCATTCATACAATACCTCTGTTATTTATTTTCATTGGTGTAAAATGGTGTCGAGGCAGGCGCCCTAAGTAATTCCTCAAGCTGTGCATCAAGTTTAAATACAGTAATTGAAAGTCCTGCCATTTCCATGGATGTCGCAAATTCGCCGATATGCGGCATAAAAATTTCTACATTTTTTGTTTTTAAAATTTTTGCAACCGCACGAAATACAATTAACTGTTCTTCAAGAGGGGTAGCACCTAATCCGTTTACCATAACCGACACTTTATCCCCAGAATTCAGAGACATATCGCTGCAAATTTCATCCAAAATAACTTTTGCAATCTCATCGGCATTCATCATCTTACATACTTTTATTCCCGGTTCTCCATGGATACCCATACCGACTTCGATTTCATCTTCTTTGATTGTAAAAGTTGGCTTTCCGACTTCAGGCAAAATACATGAAGAAAGCGCTACACCCATACTGCGGATGTTGGCAAGAGCTTTTTTCGTAATATTGGTTACTTCATCTAGGTTCATCATTTTATCCGCAGCCGCTCCTGCAACTTTAAATGCATAAACCATACCGGCAACACCGCGTCGTTTATCCGCCAATTCTTTCGGACTTGAGGCAACATCATCACATACGAGTACTGTTTTTGTTTTAATATTTTCCATCTCGGCCATTTCACAAGCCATGTCAAAATTCATTTTGTCGCCGCCGTAATTTCCATACAAGCATAAAACACCGCTGCCGTGATTACATGCTTTAATCATGTTCAGCATTTTCTGCGAAGAAGGAGATGCAAACACATTACCGATTGCACAGCCGTCCAGCATACCTCGTCCGACATACCCTAAAAACACAGGAAGGTGCCCGCTACCGCCTGCCGTTACAATGCCAACTTTATTGTTTTTTACCGGATATCCTGATACAAGTACACGACAGTCACCGTCAAGAAAATGTACTCTATCACCGTATGCGAGTTCAATGCCTTCCATCATTTCATTCACAAAATCTTCAGGTTTGTTAATAATTTTTTTCATAATCTCCTCCTAAAATCATTAAAAATACGTATTATTTCAACCTCCGAGATAGGCTTTGATTACTTCCGGATTAGCAAGAAGTGCGCGTCCGGTTCCTTCCAAAATGACTTCGCCGAGCGCGAGAACATATCCGCGATCCGCAATTGACAATGCCATCGATGCATTCTGCTCAATAAGTAAAATCGTTTTACCTTTTATCTTAAGTTTTACCAAAAGTTCAAAGATTTCTTCTACTATAATCGGCGCAAGTCCCAGAGATGGCTCATCAAGCATTAAAATATCGGGCTTAAGCATAAGAGCACGAGCAATAGCAAGCATTTGCTGTTCCCCGCCGGAAAGAGAACCGCCCATTTGTTTTTCCCGCTCTTTTAAACGCGGAAAGAGTTCGTATTGTTCTTCAATAAGCTGAGGTATATCTTTATTTTTAATAACAGAATTCCCCATTGTACCTGCAACGAGATTCTCGTAGACCGTAAGCCCCGGAAATATTCTTCTACCTTCCGGAACATGTGCAAGTCCCATTTTAACAATTTTATCGGGAGAAAGCTGTGAAATATCTTTATTTTTAAATATAATTTTTCCGCTTACTTTCGGTATAAGATTGGAAATTGCCATAAGTGTAGTAGTTTTACCGGCACCGTTACCGCCGATGAGTGTAACAAGTTCCCCGTTTCCTACGGTAATAGTTTCATTACGAAGAGCGGAAATACTGCCGTAATTGACATTTAAATTTTCAATTTTCAACATGTAATTTTTCCCCTATTATAAGTCCTTTACCGAAATAGGCCTCCCGTACTTGCTGATTGTTTTTGACAATATCCGGCGTTCCTTCGCATATTTTTTGTCCGAAATTAAGAACAAGTATTTTTTTACATGTTCTCATAACAAATTTCATATCATGTTCAATAACTGCAACGGTATAGCCTAAGTCATTAAGCTTTATAATAAACTCCGACAGTGATGTTGTTTCATTCGGATTCATGCCTGCGGCCGGTTCATCAAGCAAAAGTATTTTCGGATCCAAAGCAAGAGCTCTTGCAATTTCAACTTTGCGTTGTATTCCATAAGGCAAATTTCCTGCAAGCGTATTTGCATATTTTTCAAGCCCGATCATTGCAAGGATTTCACGTCCTTTTTCCAGTGTGAACTTTTCATCATTTTGGTACGTTTTATTCCGTAAAATTGCACTCACAAATCCTGTTTTTAGTTGTAAGTGAAAACCGATTTTTATATTTTCCAAAACAGACATAAATCGAAACAGCATAATATTCTGAAAGGTTCTGGCCATACCTTTTGCTGCAACTTTTTCCGGTTTCATACCGGTAATATCTTCTCCGCAAAAAAAGATTTTTCCTGCAGTAGGACGATCTATGCCTGAGCACACATTGAAAAATGTAGTTTTACCGGCACCGTTCGGTCCGATAATACCGAATATATCACCTTTTTCAATTTCCATGCTTACTTTGTCTACTGCTTTAAGTCCGCCGTAGTATTTACAGATGTTTTCCGCTTTTAAAACAGAAGTATTCATCTTTGCCTACCTTTATTCGTCTTTCCGGTACGTACAACAAATCTTTTCAAACTCAAATTACCTGCAACTGCAGACGCCCCAACAAGTCCCTGGGGACGGAACCACATCATGATAATGATTAAAAGTGCGTATGCAACAAGTCTCCATTGTCCTACGGGGCGCAGTATTTCAGTAAGAAAATTAACGATTATAGAACCGACAACCGGTCCTATGAGCGTTCCTTGTCCGCCGATAATAACCATGGAAAGAATATTCCATCCTTCATCAAGCGTAAAATATGTCGAGTCGATAAAACGTACATACGGTGCATAAATTGCACCGGCAACACCGATCCAAAATGCACCGTACATAAAATTCGATATTTTATATCGTGCTGAATCCAAACCGAGACTTTTTGCAGCAAGTTCATTTTCACGAATAGACATCCACGCCCGTCCGATTCGAGAATTAATAATACGATAAGAAATCAATGAGAATAATGCAGCAAACGCAAGAAACACAAAATAATAGCGCTTAGGACTTCTGAGCGGAATACCGAAAAATTGTGGAATTGGAATACCTTTGATGCCTAGTGCTCCGCCTGTTAATCCTGTCCAGTTAAGAGCTATAAGCCGTGCAATTTCTGAAAACCCGAGAGTGACGATTGACAAATAAATCCCGCTCATTTTAAGTGTCGGGAGCGCTACAAACACTCCGATAATTGCGGTAACAATTCCTGCAATGGGGATAGTAAGCCAAAAGTTCCAAGAAATTCGAGTTGTGAGAATTGCTTCAGTATATGCTCCGACACAGAAAAAACCTGCAGCGCCGAGGCATGTCATTCCGCTGTATCCGTTAATAATATTCAAAGCACCTGCAAGCAAAACATATAAGCAAATACGGCACATAACTCCCATAAAGTAACTTTTTCCATAAATAAACGGAATAGAACTCATTATAACAATTAAAATTAACAACGTGATAATATAGTGTTGTTTGCACCATTCATTGATTATGTTAATGTTCTTTTTAATTGTACTCATACTTTTACTCCGTGTTTTGTGACAAAGCCGGTCGGCTTGATAATCAGTACAATGATAAGAAAGCCGAAAGCAAAAATATCACGGAAACTTGCAGATGAAATCATAATACCGAAATTTTCAATAATGCCTATACAAATGCCGCCGAGAGCGGAAAACCTTACATCGGTTAAACCGCCGAGTACGGATGAGGAAAAAGCTTTCATCCCCATGGAGCCGCCCATCGTCGCTTGAAGCATTTGATAATAAATACTTGATAAGAGTCCGGCAATTCCCCCAAGTCCGCATCCGAGACAATTTCCGAGCATTGCTATGCGTTTCACATTAATTCCCATCATATAGGAAGCTGTTTTGTCTTGACTTACCGCTTTAAGCTTGATACCGAATTTGGTACGAGTAAATAAAAAGGAAAGTAATGCGGCAAGAATAACTACCGTTCCCATTATTAACAGCTGTACCTGTGATATCTGAACGGTTCCTATTTTGAAAAATCGAGGTTCAATAACATCGAGCATTGGTTTTTGATTAGGGCCGAATATAATTTGTGCAAGATTTTTGACGAGCATTGAAAACCCGATAGTACACAAAAGAGAGATATGACGCGGAGCTGTAAAGAAATTTTCATAGCAGACTTTATAGACAATAATACCAAGTATCCATGATGCAAAAAAACTTGAAACGATACCCAGAAAAATGTTGTTTCCGCACATTTGGAATATATAGAATGCAGCAAACGATCCTATCATAATTACTTCGCCGTGCGTAAAGGTTACCATGCCGACAACCCCCACAACCACTGAATACCCGATTGCCATAAGCGCATACACGGCACCTTGGCAAAACCCATTAATAAGATGGTTTAAAAAATATTCCATAACACACTCTGGCTCTTCCAAAACGGCAGCTGCTGGAATACAACTGCCGTTAATAATTTTTATTATTTCTTTGAATAATCAAAGCCCGCCTTTACAATATATTGTCCTTTTTCTACTGCACAAATCATATAGACACGTGTTATATCTCCTGCCGGGTTGAATTTGAGCGGTCCTGTAATTCCGGTAAAGTTACCGGAAGCAAGATTATCGCGAATTGCCTGCCGCGTAACCTTGCCGCCTTCGCAACGCCGGATTGCATCTGCAATAAGATATACACAATCATATGCACATGCGGGGTGAACAGTCGGTTGAAATCCCGCTTTTTTTGTAAATTCATCTTTCCATGCAGTAAGTTTCGGATCGGCCGGATCAAAAAAGAAAGGCGTTGAAAGTAAAAGACCTTCTGCATTTTCTTTTGTCAAGTTAATAAGCTGCTCGGATGTTCCCGGGCCGAGAGTTGTAAGCGGGATATCCCATCCCGATGCACGAATTTGATTAATGATTTGAGGTACGGCGCCTTGATCCATAATGAGAACAACATCGGGACGCGCAGAACGCAGACGGGTGATGAGGGATGAAAAATCTTTTTCGTCCTGTACATAATTGACTTCCGCAACGATATCGAGTCCTACTTTTTTTGCTTCTTTTTTAAAGTTGTCAAATGCAGAAATCCCCCAATCACTGTTGATATAGATAACGCCCACCTTTTTTACACCTAGATATTTTGATAAAATATAGCGTGCAAAAAACGGAGCTTCGCCGTCTTGCCGTCCCATAATGCTAAAACACCAATCACTCATACCGGCATAAGTCGGATTTGATGCTGTCGGAGATAATTGTACAATTTTGGCTTCATCAACTATCGGGGCGTTTGCCATGCAACAACCGCTTGTAAAATCACCTATAATTGCTAAAATCTTATCATTATCTGCAAGTTGGCGGCATAAATCGGAACTTTCCTTTTGATCGCCTTTCGAATCCTTTATGTTGAGAACAAGTTTATAACCGTTAATACCGCCTTTTGCATTGATTTCGTCAACAGCCATTTGTCCGCCGACCTGAAAACCTTTACCGTACTCTGCATTTGTTCCTGTAAGCGGAGCAAGTACACCAATTTCAATTATATTACCCGTTTCTTTGTCTGAACTGCCTTTTGCACCTATAATGCTTGCACATAAAAACAATACTGTTAAAATTACAATTAATTTTTTCATTGAATCCTCCTACTCTTTATTGTTCTTAAGTTTAAAACAACCGTTCATCCTTATTTACCTTATTTATGAAATACGAGTTCACATGTCTTACAACCTTTTGCAATTGTATCATTGAGATCGAGTTTTAAGCCCATAGCCTTTGCAATGCCGCGATCACCGTCCATTGCCATGTCACACAACTTTTCACATGTTTTGTCATCAAAACCGAGTTGCTGCCATGCACTGCACAAAGCGCAATAATTGAAAGATATATGCAACTTATCTTTAGATGCTTGAATGTTATTCATGTGAAAAGATGCTTTACCGACATCATTTAAGAAAACCTTTTCAAATTCTGCGACATCGTCGGCATCTTTACAGCGTGCAAGAAGACGGCCTCCATGGATTTCACCGCAACGCATAATTGCTTTACGCATAATTTCTTCTGCATTGGGAACACCTGCTTTTTGAAGTTCATCATAAATCAGCCCCATCCATGTAGCACGGTGCTCAATTTGGCTACGATTTACTTGTGCTTCCGGTGAAACCGCGTCAGGATTGTTTACAATCTTTGACATTTAAAACCTCCTAATTTATGCTTGACAGCAAAATAGCTCTCTCCTTTTAAATTATTGATATGATTACTAAGATATTACTAATCATATCAATAGGTATATTATAAACCAGCTTTTTAAATAGCGCAACCTTTTTTTATAAATTTTTAACCCGTCCTAAATAGATAGCTGTTTTATCCGAATTGACAAAGAAAGGAAGTATAAATGGAAAAAAATACTTTATTTAATGTACACGGATGTACTCGGCAATGCTTATTCGTCCCGTATGCCGCCGGCGTTTCCGCTATCTGAAGCGTCGTTTACTTCTTCCGTGTCGCCGACTTCTCCGGAAGCGGTATTTTTTTGTTCCGCTGCCGCTTTAACTTGAATAAAACGCTTTCTCTGAATTCGCGGCTTTTTTTTATACCGGGCAACATAAAAAATAAAGTTAATGTATATTAAAACCGTAATACAAGCGATTATCAAACGAAAATCCGATATAACACGTACTATAACCGAAAATGCGGCAAGAGAACCCATATACTGTATATCGGCATAAAAACATAAAATTCTTAGAATTGACATGAGTGTACTATGCAAAGTACAATACGATTATGATAGGAGTTATCGACTATAAGGCCGGAAATATCCAAAGCGTTAAACATGCCTTGGATTTTTTACACATCGATTACATCATAGCGGACAAACCGCAGGACCTCGCACATGCCGACCGGATTATCTTCCCCGGTGTCGGAAATGCGGCTTATGCGATGAAGCAGTTAAAAAAAACGGGATTCGATTCGTTTCTTAAAGATAAAACCGCCGAAGGAATACCTCTTTTAGGCATTTGCCTCGGTTCACAAATCATCTTTGAATATTCGCAAGAGGACGACGTTTTTTGTTTGGCTTTACTCAAGGGTACAATCAAACATTTTACGAATATTGCCGCCTTTAATACGGATTTAAAAATTCCCCATATGGGCTGGAACGATATCAGATATGCGGACAAAGAATGCCGCCTGTTTAAAAATATACCGGAATACAGCGATATGTATTTTGTACATTCTTATGTAATTCAGCCTGCGGACGATACGGTTGTGTGCGCCTATACCGATTACGGTATTAAAGTTCCGGCGGCAATACATGCGCAAAACATTTATGCATGCCAATTTCATCCGGAAAAATCGGGAAAAATCGGTCTAACCGTTTTACGGAATTTTGCCGAGTTGACTTTATAAACGCCGCAAAAGCGGAAAAGGAAAGCCCATGTTAAAAAAGCGGATTATCGTATGCCTCGATGTAAAAGACGGCCGCACTACAAAGGGGGTACGCTTTAAAAATAATGCCGATATAGGAGATCCGGTGGAAATGGCTGCCGAATACAGCCGCCAAGGCGCAGACGAATTGGTATTTTACGATATTATGGCCTCAGCGCGCGGAACGGGACCCGACTTGGATTTAATCAAGAAAACGGCGAAGCAGATTTTTATACCCTTTTGCGTCGGCGGCGGACTCGGCACCGAAGACGATATCCGTGCGGCTATTTTGGCGGGAGCCGAAAAGGTGAGCTTAAATTCGCAAGCCGTTAAAAATCCCGATCTTATCGCTAAGGGCGCGCGCATTTTCGGCAATCAATGCATCGTATTGGGAATGGACGCCGCCCGTGACGACACTATGCCGTGCGGCTACCGCGTTTTTATAAACGGCGGCAGAACTTCCACCGATTTGGATGCAAAAGAGTGGGCGCTGCGCGCAGTGCAGCTCGGTGCGGGCGAAATAGTGCTTAATTCCATAGATGCGGACGGCACAAAAGAAGGTTATGAAATACCGCTTACCCGTCTTATATCCGAAGCGGTCGAAGTACCCGTAATAGCTTCCGGCGGAGGCGGCAGCAGCGAACATATTGCACAAGTTTTAACCGACGGAAAAGCCGACGCCGCCCTTATTGCAAGTATTGTCCATTCAGGTCAATATACGGTGCGGGACATTAAAAATGAACTTAAAAACCGCGGGATTCCCGTAAGAATCGAAAAAAAAGGATAACACATTACAATGCAGACTAGGATACGGCCTTTACCGCTTTTTTTGAAGCAAATATATCGAATTCTTTTTTCGATATGGGTTTTGAAAAATAATAGCCCTGCCCGGCCGTACACCCCAATGAAAGTAAATGTTCGGCTTGTTCTGCGGTTTCTATTCCCTCGGCAATAACGGAAAAATTAAGAGCGTGTGCCAATTTTATAATAAAACTCAAAAGAATATCTTTTCCGTGTGCTTTTTCCGTTCCCTGAACAAACTTCATATCCAATTTAAGCGTATCTATCGGCATTTCATTAAGCATATTTAAAGAAGAATACGCCGTGCCGAAATCGTCCATCTCAATATGCAAACCGGCATCCTTTAAGCGTTGTACGGCTTTTACGATATAAGCCGAATCTTCCGCATAAGCGCTTTCGGTTATTTCCAAATGCAAATACTGTATGGGAATATCATACTGCTTTAAAAGTCCTTTAAACTTATCCGGTAAAGCGGGGTTGCGTAAATCATAGCGCGATACGTTTACCGAAATCGGCGCAACAAACTTCCCCTTATCAAGCCAAGAACGGATATAAGAACAGGCGGCAGTCCACACATATTCGTCAAGACGGTAAATAAAACCGTTTTTTTCAAAAACGGGAATAAAATCGGCGGGCGAAATAAAACCGTCATTCGGATGGTTCCACCGCACAAGGGCTTCGGCACCTATTAAAGCGCCGCTAGCCAAATCGCATTTCGGTTGTAAAACAACTTCAAATTGCTTTTCGCTTAAAGCTATGTGCATTTCATTGGTAATACGCTGATTTTTTATAACCGCATCGCTTAAACTTTTATCATAAAATGCAAAGGAAGGACCGTACGCGGTTTGTTTACACTTTTTTGCAGCTAAAATGGACTTCGAATAAATCTCTTCAAGCGCCATTGAGTTTTGTTCAACGATATAAATACCCGCAGAAATGCTCAGTTCATAATCGGAACGATAACCGCTTGTAAACGAGTCGATGCTTTGAGCCAGCATAGCACTTAACACTTCAACATTTCCGTTTAATTGATAGCACATAGCAAAAATATCGCCGTCTATACGGCCGATTATATTATTATGAAAAACTAAAGAGAATTGTTTTAATTTAAATGCAAGATATTGTAAAAGCTTGTCGCCTTCTTCCAAGCCGAAAAAAGAATTTATAAGCTGAAACCGATCGATATCGATGCGCATAAATACGAATTGTTTATCCGGATTCGAATCAAGCATTTTACGAGTTTCATCAAAGAATTTTTGCCTTGAAAAAACATTGGTAAGTGCATCTTTTTCTTTTTCTTTTAAAACCTGTTCATAAAAAGCAAGCTTACGCTTTAACAGCATATTTTCAACTGTAACGTCTACACTCATCGTCGTACTCCTCACACAATCCGCAAGCTGCAATAACGCGGCAAACATATTTTTACAAAGCTGCTTAAAAATTTAACTGTGCCGTTTATATGCCGGTTTTTCCCTTTGAATACCGAGCTTTTGTTCGAGGCGTTTCATACACATCCACAGCATACAGTTTAGCGGCATTGGAACGCGGAAGTAATATTTCCAATTGTAAAAAAATAAAGCGTGCTATACGTTCCGCAGTGGGATTTCCTCTAAAAACAGGTACGCCGTTTTCTTTTAATTCGTTTAAGTTGCTGCAATCAAGCACCTTACATACTTCGCGTAAAGCTGCCGTCAAAACTCCGAAATCCAACAGCATTCCGTCGTCTCCGAGTTCTTCTCCCCGAGCGTAAGCGAGAACCCGATAATTATGCCCGTGTATATTTCCGCCTTTACCGCGAAAACTGCGTAAAAAATGTGCAGCAGAAAAATCGGCTTCAACACAAACTTCATACATAAAATTATTTTAATACTAAAAACAATTTTTTACAAGTAAAATATGCAATAATACTGCAAGTCCGTTCTTATATTTGCGTATAATATGTGCATAATGGAATCTTTATAGTTTTTATGATATATTTACACTAGAATGTATGAAATCGAATTAAAAGCCCATGTATACGATAGAGAAAACCTCATACGGATTTTGCATTCTTTTGCAGATTATAGGGGAAGAATTGCAAAATATGACAGTTATTGGAAGCAAACCGCTCCATTTGCGCCTTCTTTTTTAAATAAAACCCCCATAACGCAAACACCTTCGCTTCGCATACGGATTGAAAAATCCGAAAACGAAAATAATCCGCTTCGAACCCTCGTTACCTGTAAGCAAAAAAATATCGGCGGAACATCCTCTGGCGGAAAAGAGGCGGCAGCGGAGCATAGAGACGCTCTTGAAATAAACAAAGAGCATGAGTTTACCGTATCGGATGCCGCAGCTTTCGAACGGCTTATTATAAGCGCGGGTTTTTCGCCTTTTTTAACAAAGCATAAAGACTGTTTGCAGTGGACTTACGAAAACGTTTTAATCGAATTGTGCACAGTCGAAGATTTAGGCGATTTTTTGGAACTCGAAATTACCGGTAAAACGGCCGAAAACGCCGAAAGCGCACGCGCAAAACTGGAATCGATTTTAAAAAAATGCGGTATCCCCCTTGCACAGATCGAACCGATGTATTACAGTGAATTATTGGCAGCACAAAAATCCGCTGCCGGCAAAAAACAAAATATAACAGGAGGCGACCATGTTTGACGGCCGTCAATACAAAAAACAAGCCCGCGAGCAATTAAAGGGACACTGGACGACGCCGGTGTTAATAACTTTGCTTATTTTGGCAATATTTACCGTTATATCAATCCCGCAAATAATTGCGAAACTTCACAATACCACAGACGGCAATACGCCCGTCGTATTGATTACGATGATAATAATATGGGCAGTGATGGGCGTGCTGTATATAGCCGCGGCAAAGTTCTATCTCGTTTTAACCGAAAATCCCGATAAAGCAACCTTTTCCGTATTTTTGGAAGCGTTGAATGCGTGGGGGCGCGGCGTTTTAGGTGCTTTGTGGATGATATTATGGGCTTATTTATGGAGTTTGCTTTTTATAATCCCCGGTATTATTAAAGCGATTGCATATTCGCAAATGCCGTTTATTCTTGCCGAAAACCCGCAAGTATCCGTCCGTAAAGCGATGAAAATCAGTATGGTAATGACTAAGGGGTACAAAGCCGACATCTTTTTATTGGCATTAAGTTTTATCGGCTGGATTTTGCTCGCCATTCTTACCGGAGGTATCGGCTCGTTGTGGCTTATGCCCTATATGTACACGACCTTTACAAATACATACCGTTATTTAAAAGCCGATGCGTTAAAACGCGGCGTGCTTACAAATGAAGATTTCGGCATACCCGCCGTACACAAGGACGTACAGTGAGCGATTTTTACGCACCTCCGAAAAAAAAAGGATTAAGCAAAAAAGCAAAACGGGGCTTAATCGTATTATGTATTGTTATCCTTGCCGCAATAACGGCAGTAATATTGCAGTTCACGGCTCTCTCGGATTCTTTGCGCCGCGTTTCTCCCCTTGATCTTTTACCTCTGCGCGGAAATTTTCATTTTTCATCATCGCACTTAAAAAAATCCGACCGCTTTTTTTCTTCGTTTAAGTTTAACGATTATATTGCGGTCGTCTATATCGAAGGGGTTATTCAAGACAGAAACGAAAGCTATAATCAAGAATGGCTTTTGGACACCATCGACGAACTTATAAGAGATGCCAAAAACCGCGGCATTTTGCTGTACATTGACTCGCCCGGAGGCGGTGTGTATCAATCTGATGAAGTGTACATCGCTCTGCAAAATTACAAGAACATAACCGAAAATCCCGTATGGGCATATATGGGGCCGCTTGCCGCATCCGGCGGCTATTACATTGCTTGCGCCGCCGATACCATTTACGCAAACCGCAATACGCTCACCGGCTCCATCGGCGTTATCAGCGCCACATCGTTGGACTTAACCGAGCTTATGGCAAAATACGGTATCAAGATGACCACCGTTACTGCGGGCAAAAACAAAAATATGTTTAACATCAACAGCCCGCTTACGGAAGAACACCGCGCAATTATGCAGTCGGTCGCCGATGAAGCTTATGACCAGTTTACAAGCATTGTCGCCGAAAGCCGCGATATGAATATATCCAAAGTGCGCCGCTTGGCGGACGGCCGGATTTATACGGCGCAGCAGGCAAAAAAACACGGCTTAATCGATTATGTCGATGTATATGAAAACGCCGTAGACGATATGATAGACAGCTTATACAACGGCGAAAATATATCGACCGAACACTTCCGCTTTGAGCGCAAAAAAACCGTTTACGATTATTTATACGAAACAGGCGGCCGCATATCCGCACTGTTAAAAGCTAAAAATGCCGCATTCGAACAGCAGCTGTTGGAATCGGCGCAGGCGTTTTACGGGCTTCCGGAAAAACTTCCCCTGCCCGCTTACTATTACCGGGCACCCTGAATCGGGACTGTCTAAAAAGTCGGTTACTTTTTAGACAGCTTTTTATTCGATTCGCGTATACAAACGGGAGAACGCGGCTATGCATTTTTCTCACGAACAGCTTATACCCTTATACGGAACGGACGGGGCGGTTCTTGCCGCCCAAACCGCACGCTATGCAGACTTGGAAAAGCAGTGGCATACACGCTTCGGCGGCGTGCAAAAAAGCGGCGGCACAGCGGATACACAAAAAACGGTTCTGCGCTTTTTCAGTTCTCCGGGCAGAAGCGAAATAGGCGGCAACCATACCGACCACAACTTGGGCAAAGTATTGGCGGCAAGCATAAATCAGGATTGTATCGCCGCCGTGCAGCCTTGCGGCGACGGCATTGTCTATATATGCGATATTACCTACAATAAAGACTTCAGTATCGATACGGCCGATACCGCGTACCGCGAAGGTGAAGGCGGCTCGGAAGCGTTGATACGGGGAATGTTGCAGGGTTTTAAAAACGCAGGTTATCGGGTCGGCGGTTTTAAAGCATGCATTACCAGCGACGTTATACGCGCAGCCGGCGTCAGTTCTTCGGCTTCGTTCGAAATGCTCATATGTTTGATTCTCAATAATTTGTACAATAACGGCTCCGTTCCCCTCGAATCGCTTGCCGCAATCGGTCAATTTGCCGAAAACGCCTATTGGCATAAAAAGTCGGGCTTGCTCGATCAAACCGCATGCGCTTTCGGCGGCCTTATCGCAATAGACTTTCAAAACCCGCAAGCGCCGCTTATCGAAAAAATACCCTTCGACTTTGCAAAAGAAAACTTCGACCTTATTATCGTAAATACGGGAACCGGACATGCCGACTTGTCCGAAGAGTATTCGGCAATTCCTTCAGAAATGAAGGCGGTCGCCGCCGCCTTGGGCACGGAACATTTACGCAAACTGAGTTTTGAAGACGTATATAATCATATCGGCCGTATACGCCGGCAATGCGGCGACCGTGCGCTTTTACGCGCCCTCCACTTTTTTGAAGAAAACCGCCGCGTCGAAAACGAAGCTGCCGCCCTTAAAGCCGGCGACTTTAGGGGCTTTTTAAAACTTGTCGGCGAGTCGGGCGCTTCATCGTGGAAGTATCTTCAAAACATTTGCGTAAGCGGCAAGCCCGCCGAACAGCCGATTGCCCTTTGTCTTGCCCTTACGGAACGCTTTTTGAACGAAAAAGGCTGCGGCGGCGCTTGCCGCGTCCACGGCGGAGGTTTTGCCGGCGTTATTCAAGTGTTTATGCCGAAGCCCCTGTCCGCCGCATATCGAAGCTATATGGAAAAAGCGCTGGACTTCAGTCCCGGCTCGGATAAAAAAAGCCCCGTATTTTTTATGAGCATACGGGGCATCGGCGCGACGGAAGTTATGCCGCCGGCTTAGACAAGCGCCGGCATACCCCGCCCCTCTTATTTATGAATCGGTTTTTTCGCCGCGTTTTACCCTGCCCATAGTCATAAAAGCAAAGAGAAAAAATAATGCGCAGTATAAAAAGACGGTTTTATATCCGAGTAAATCGATAATGAGGCCGGCGCAAAAGGGCGCAATGATGGCCGATGCCTGCGAAAAGGTATAATACAAACCCGTATATAAACCGATGTGCGAAAAGCCGGCCATTTGCCAGAGCATCGGAAAAGAGTTGGCGATAATGCAAATCCAAAAAATGCCGAATAAAAACATAAGTACCCAAAAAACGTATTTTGCCGATTCGCCGCCTATACCGAGTAAGGCCGTTATATCGCTTAAAAAAAACTGGCACACGCATAAAGAAGCGACGGCGACAAGGGCGATGCGTATCATGCGGCGCCTTCCCCACTTACCTGCGGCATAGCCCATAGGAATGGCGGACAGGGCGGACGCGATACCGACCATACCGGCGGCAAAGGGGGCTTGGCCGCTGGTAACGCCGAATGTTTTTATGCTGTATTCCGCAATGTACGGAAGCATTCCCTGATACCCCATAAACCACAAAAAAAGCGAACACAGTACCAAAAGGGCGCTGCGGTCTTTTTTAGCCGCTGCGTCCGTTTCGCTTGAGTCGAGTTTTGTACCGGCTAAAACGGTTTTCATCGCTTGCAAAAACGGCACTTTTTTTTCTTTTTCGCTTTCGGGAGATTCGGAAAGCATATCCAAAGCCGACCCCTTGCGGTTTTCGCGTACAAACAAGGCAAGCATAAGGGTTGCCGCAAGCACAAGCACTCCCGCTGCCGGAAAAGCAAGTACATCCTTTGTTTTTCCGATAATAGGCAAAACAGTATCCACATCCATAAGACGGGCTAAAAAGAGGGTTCCCACAATAGCGGCGATGTTGCCCATCGTATTTATAACCCCGTTTCCCTGCGAGCGGAATTCGGCGGGAACGATGTCGGGCATAAGGGCAATAACGGGGCCGCGTACCGACTGTTTAAACAAATTCAACAGGGCAAGGATAATAACAAGGGCGGCTAACGAACGCTGTGCGGCATACGGAATAAAACTGAACGCAAGGGCGGACAGGGGCAAAAGAACGATAATCCACGGCATTCTGCGCCCTATTTTTGTGCGGGTTTTGTCGGACAATGCCGAAATAACCGGTATTAAAAATATCGCAAAGACATTATCCAAAGACATAAACATACCGACAAGCCATTTAAAAGGAATATAGCGGCTTAAAAAAATCGTTACATAGCTGTCGTATAAGGGATCCATCAATCCCATCGTAAAAAATCCGGCTCCGATTAAAAAAGTTACGGGAAGATATTTTTTAAACCCGTCGCTTTTTACTTTTTTTTCAGTGTCCATACCGCCTCCGCGCTTTTTTTGAATGAGGTATTAAAAAGCATCCCAAAAGCAAACCGCCTTTAAAACCTTTTTTACCTCTTAACGAGTATACCGTATATCTGGTATAATAGCTAGGGAGAATTCTATATGAAAAAAAATATTTTACCTCAGGCGGCACGCCCGCTTTTATTTGCGCACCGCGGTCTTTCAAGTTTGGCGCCGGAAAATACAATGGCGGCTTTTAAAAAGGTTAAAGAACTCGGCATCCCCGGAGTGGAACTCGACGTACATTTAACAAAAAGCGGCGAATTGGTTGTTATACACGACGAATCGATTAAGCGCACGGGCAGACTTTATGACGGCAAAACCGTCCGCGAAGCCCCCGATACCGATGTCGAAAATATGACATGGGACGAATTAAAGCAATACGATTTCGGTATTTGGTTCGGCAAAGAATTTGCAGGCGAACGCATTCCTCTTTTATCGGAAGTACTTGAACTTTTGGGACCCGATATTTATGTGGATGTGGAAATAAAAATCGATACGCTCAAATACAAGGCCGTTACGGAAAAAACCTTTGAAGTAATTCGGGAAAATGTGCGTACATATCCGGAAAACCCCGACCGTTTTTTGGTTTCATCCTTTAATCCCTTTGCGGTGCGCTATTTTTCAAAATTGTGCAATACGATTCCGGTTTCTCTCATATACGACAGCGATCCGGAAACGCCCTTTTACATCCGCGGCGGCAAAGGAAAATTCGTTTGCAAAAGCGATGTTTTAAAACCGTGCTGGAAAGATTACAAAAGCGGAGCTAAAAAAGAAAGCTGGGTATGGACGGTTGATACCGAACAAACGGGACGCACTATGCTCGAAAAAGGAGTTACGGGTTTAATTTCAAACCGGCCGCAGGATCTTGTGCCTCTTATACGCGAATACCGCGATAAAAAATAAGCATCCGCATAGGATATAAAAAGTAACGGAGGGTGCCGGCCCCCCGCATACAACCTTTTTAAGATTCAAAATATTTACGGCATGCTTCGGCTATATCCCTCAGATTAAGCGGTTTTTGTGAAAATTCATTTGCGCCCAAATCTTTAATTTTTGTTTCCAATCCGTCTTCGGTTAATGCCGTAATGACAAAAATAAAGGGCTGGCCGAAATCGCTCGAACCGCGTATTTTTTTACATAGTTTAAAACCGTCGACACCGGGTAAATCCAAATCAAGGATAACAACGGCAGGTTTTTTATCCACTAAAAGAGCGCCGGCTTCAAAACCGTCAAAAGCTTGATACACTTGCACATTTTTAAATTCCTTTTGAAGAAATTTCGCCAATACGGTATTCAATCCCCTATCGTCATCGACTATCAAAATACTGCCCGAATTGATTTTGCGGCCGGAAGCACTTAACAAATCATCCGGTATCCTCATATTTCTCTCTTTCATAAAATCGATTAAATCGTCCAAATATACCCGATATTGTCCGCCCGGAGTATTAAAAGCGGCAAGGTATCCGTTCCGAATCCAATTTATAGCAGTTTGATTTACAACTCCGCAAATATTCGCAACTTCCAAAGCCGAATAGATAATCGTTTTGCGTGTTTTTCCCGGCATTATAACCTCACTTTATGTTATTTTTTTTCTCCGTTTTTGCAATTACCTATTTTAATTTTTTTTCTCGATAAAATCAATTAAAAAAAACGTTTTATTCGGTATTTTTTTTATTATTTTTTATGTATTGTAATATATATCGTAAATCAAAACCCTTTCTGACGAGGGCCGCTTCAAGTTTTTTACCCTCTTTTCCTTCGCGTACAAGTTTTGAAAAAGCTTTTTCAAACAAATCTTCGACTTTAACGGTTTGAAAAAGATCCGCCAAAGCGGATTCTATTACCGAACGCTTTATACCGCGTGAAGCAAGTTCACTCGATAAACGTAAAGGGCCTTCCGCTTTTACGATAAGACGATTATGCAGCCATGCTTGGGCAAAGCGGAAATCATCGAGCAATTTTTGATTTTCAAGGCGGTCAAGCGCTTTTTGCACAGCCAAGCGGTCGTGTCCTTTTTTTTCAAGTTTGCGTTCGAGCATACAGCGGCTGTGTTCGCTGCGATTTAAATAAAAGAGCGCTTGGCGCTCCGCAGCACATATAAAACCCGCCCTTATAATATCGTCCGATTCCTTTTCGTCAAACTGTGTGCCGCTGCAAATCGATTCGGAACGGACAACTTCAAGATAGTCCGGCCGTATAAAAAAAGAAGACCCCTCGGACGACGTAATTTTTATACATCCCCCGGAGATCTCTTTTACAGCAGTAACAGTCAAGATTAACGCTTGCTGAACTGGAATCTGCGCCGTGCACCGCGGCGGCCGTATTTTTTACGTTCGATCATACGCGAATCGCGGGTAAGGAAGCCGTTTGCTTTTAAAGCCGAATAATTGGCTTCATCTATTTGAGTAAGCGCTCTGGCCAACCCGTGCAAACACGCCCCCGCCTGACCGTTTAAGCCGCCGCCGATAACGTTGATTAAAATATCATATTTGTTTTCGCTTGCGGTAACCATAAGAGGCTGACTGGCGATTTTTATCTGTTCGGGAGTTGCAAAATATTTGTCCATATCTTTACCGTTAACGGTAATTTTACCGGAGCCTTCGCGTACAAAAACGCGGGCTATAGCGGTTTTTCTTCTTCCTGTTCCGATTGCAAGATTCTTTATCACAATAAACTCCTGTTATATTTCCAACGTTTGAGGATTTTGAGCTGCATGCGGATGTTCGGAACCGGCATACACTTTGACATTTTTAAGCATTTTGCGGCCTAAAGGCCCCTTCGGCAGCATACCCTTAATCGCGCTCATAAGCGGTTCTTCGGGATGGCGTTCGATTGTTTTTTCAAAGTTACGCGCTTTCATACCGCCCACATAACCGCTGTGATGGTAATACATTTTATCCTGAGCTTTCATGCCGGTTACGGCAACTTTTTCGGCGTTTATAATAACGAGAAAATCACCCATTTCCTGATTCGGCGTATACGAGGCCTTATTTTTACCGCGTAAAAGGGAAGCGGCTTTTACCGCAACACGTCCGAGCGGTTTGTCCGCAGCATCGATAAGATACCAATTGCGAACACTGTCTTTTTCATTAATGTAAATCGTCTTCATGAATATACCTTACATAAAAAATCTTCAAGGCGGTATAACCGTGCATCCGGCAAACCGCTTATTTCCCGCATCGGGCGAGCAAACCCATACTGACACCGGAAATACAGATAACGGGAAATATATAATACCATTTTTTATGGGGCTGTGTCAAGTATAAGTATTATTCCGCTTGAGATTCCTGCATTTTTGATGCCGCTTCTTCTTTTTTCGCTTCGTTTTTATCCTTAATATCCGCAACACCTATAAACAAAGCGATAAGACCTACAAAGGCGGTAAAAAAAGGGAGAAATCCTTTTAAAAACAACAGGATTTCCGGTCCCCATCCGAGGACGGACGGCAGGGCGGCAATCACGGTAAAAGCTATAAGCAGCAACCCTACAATAAGTGCAACCATAATAAAAATACCTCCGAAAATATTAAAACACTGTATTAAGTGTGCCATATTTTCTTTTTATGGTCAAGAAAGATAAAACATGCTATACTTTTTATATGAATCGCGGACTTTTTTTTAAAGCAATGCAAGTAACCGCACCGGTTTTTTTCGGTTATATAGCCATCGGTATTCCCTTCGGCCTTATGCTTACTCAAGCCGGCTATCCGTGGTATTTAGCGCCGCTTATGAGCATTATTATGTATGCCGGAGCAGGCCAATACGCAGCGGTCGGTTTGTTTGCAGCCGGCGCAAGCTTGCCCCTCATAGCACTGACGACACTTGCCGTAAATATACGCCATATTGTGTACGGTCTTTCTCTTTCGGAACAATTTAAAGATACGGGCATATGGAAACCGTACTTGATATTTGCCCTTACCGATGAAACATATGCTTTACTTACTTCAACATCGGTACCGCCGCAACTACATAAAGACCGATGGTACGCTGCAATTGCCGTACTCAATCATTCGTATTGGATACTCGGCAGCAGCCTCGGCGCCTTACTGGGAGTATGGATTCCTTTTTCTTTTAAAGGCGTTGATTTTGCACTTACGGCTTTGTTTATTGTTTTGCTTATCGATCGGCTTAAACTGTCGAAAAATCCCTTGCCGGCTCTTATCGGTGCCGCGTCCGCTTCGGCAGCCCTTATAGTCTTTAAGCCCGGCAATATGCTTATTGCATCTCTTGTTTTGGGAACAGTGTTTTTAATACTGTTAAAAAAACCCGTAGAACATAGAGGAAAGTTTAAAACAAATGTCTAAAATAGCGCCGTTTATTTTGAAGGAAGGTAAAATATGCTTACACTGAATCAAGCCCTTATTGCAATCGTTCTTATGGCTCTTATTATTTTCGCTACCAGATTGTTTTCTTTTGCACTGTTTTCAAAACGCACTGCGCCGCCGCTTTTCCGCTATTTGGGTACATACTTCCCTTCCCTTGTTATAACCGTTCTTATAATATATACATTAAAAGATATTGATTTTGCACAAAGGGCTTCTTACATTCCCGCTTTAGGTGCAATATGTTTTACGGTTTTAGCGCACCTATATAAGGGTAACGCTATGATAAGCATTTTCGGCGGAACGATTATTTATATGGTTTTAATATAATTCGGTTTACATTTGGGATACATTTAAGGAGGAACAATGCTGTACAGAACCTTTCCGAAAATACCGGATAAATCGATTTCCGTATTGGGTTTCGGCATGATGCGATTGCCCCTTATACAAGGAAAAAACCGGGACGATTCGGCGGTCGATGAAAAAGAAGCCGAAAAGCTGGTGCGCATCGCATATGAACAAGGCGTAAACTATTACGATACCGCCTATATTTACCACGGCGGCAAAAGCGAAGAAATTTTAGGCAGAATTTTACGCCGGCTGAATATCCGCAATAAAGTGTACATCGCCGATAAAATGCCCGTATGGCCGGTAAAAGAAAAAGCCGATTGGGAAAAACTGTTTAATACGCAGCTTAAACGCTTGGGAACGGATTATATCGACTTTTATCTTATGCACTCGCTGAACGACAAAAGCTGGCAAACGATACAAAAACTCAACGGCCTTGATTTTTTAGAAAAAATGAAAAAAGAAGGAAAAATACGTCATATAGGGTTTTCGTTTCATCATGAACCGGAAACGTTCCGTTCGATTATCGACGGTTACGAAAATTGGGAATTTTGCCAAATTCAATACAATTATCTTGACGAACAGTATCAAGCGGGAACGGCAGGTTTGAAGTATGCATACGATAAGGGCATAGGCGCTGTTTCTATGGAACCGCTGCGCGGCGGTGTTTTGGCGCGGGTTCCGCAAGCCGTAACGGATATTTTTGCTCATGCGAATGTTCCGCGTCTTCCTGCGGAATGGGGATTGCGCTGGGTATGGGAACATCAGGAAATCACCCTCGCCCTTTCGGGGATGGGAAGCGCAGAACAAGTACTCACAAACTGTGCGACGGCAAGTGCGGCTAAACCCAATTCCCTTCCGGCAAGCCAAATGCGGGTCATAGAAAAAGCGGCAGCATGGTTTAAGTCGCGCATAAAAGTTCCCTGTACGGCTTGTGCCTATTGTACGCCCTGCCCCGCCGGAGTTTCCATTCCCGATATATTTTCCGCATACAACGCGGTTTCAATGCAGGGAGCTTTCGAAAACGGCGGGACAAAAGCATTTTCGACAAAATACCGTTCAATACAAGATGCGCAAAGAGGTGCAAACAAGTGCGTACGCTGCGGCGCATGCGAACCGCGCTGCCCCCAGCATATTAGAATTCCCGATATGCTCGCACAGGCGCATAAGGCAATGGAATAAAAAAATCAAAACCGCAAGCACAAAGCCGATATTCTTCTCAATTATTATAGATTCGGTACTATAGGTTCGGGATTCCAAACCGGATGTCTTTTTTTGCGCTCTGCCTATTGACAATACCGCTTATTTTCAGCATTGTACAAGGTACTGTATTTTATAAAAACATGGGGGAACAGGAAAAACATTGAAGGGCAGCACGGTATCAATTAACGGCGTATCGAAACATTTCGGTACTTTTTGCGCGTTGGACAATGTGAGTTTGACGATTAATAAGGGGGAATTTTTTTCTCTTTTGGGGCCTTCCGGCTGCGGTAAAACCACCTTGTTAAGAATTATTGCGGGATTCGAATTTCCCGATGACGGCGCGGTTTTGTTTGACGACAAAAACGTCAGCTCTTTGCCGCCCAATAAGCGCGAGTCGAATACCGTCTTTCAAAACTACGCGCTGTTTCCGCATTTATCGGTGTACGATAATGTCGCCTTTCCGCTTAAATTAAAAAAGCTGAATAAATCGACGATAGACGAGCGTGTGCGCGAATACCTGCGCATGGTGCAGCTCGACGCTCACATAGATAAAAAACCCAACCAGCTTTCAGGCGGCCAGCGTCAGCGTGTTGCGATTGCGCGCGCTTTGATAAACGAGCCGAACATCCTCTTATTGGACGAACC
Source organism: Treponema sp. OMZ 840 (assembly GCF_050937815.1). Taxonomy (NCBI): domain Bacteria; kingdom Pseudomonadati; phylum Spirochaetota; class Spirochaetia; order Treponematales; family Treponemataceae; genus Treponema; species Treponema sp. OMZ 840. The sequence goes on along the minus strand of NZ_JACDIJ010000018.1, from coordinate 5,542 downwards.
CCTGTCCGCCCTGGACGCCAAGCTGCGCTCCAATTTGCTGGTCGAGCTGGACAAACTCCACGATAAAATCGGCATTACCTTTATATACGTTACCCACGACCAATCCGAAGCCTTATCCGTTTCCGACCGTATTGCGGTTATGAATCAGGGAAAGGTTTTGCAAGTGGGCAGTCCCTTCGAAATTTACGAAAGCCCGGCGACCGAGTTTACCGCTCAGTTTATCGGCGAAACGAATATCTTTGCCGCCCGTGTTGAAGAATGTAAGGATTGGCCGGTGGAAGCGGGAAAGGAGAGCGAGTTTATGTGTACCCTCGATATTCCCGAACTGTCGGCCGATATTAAGGTTACCGATTACGAGCGTACCGAAGAAGGACAAAAGGTATGCTTTACCGTCCGCCCGGAAAAAATCCGCATTTCGCTTGACCCTCCGCCGAAGAAGCCGAACATCAATGTGTTTACCGGCATTGTCGAAGAACCCGTGTATTCGGGCTTTCAATCCAAATTCTATGTACGGCTGGACAACGGCACCGTCGTAAAAGTGTTCAAACAGCATACCAATTATTTGGACGACGGACCCGAAATCGAATGGAAGGACCGCGTATACATTTCGTGGAGCGCCAACGACGGCTACATTGTTGAGGACATAGAAAAATGAAAAATACATCCTCTGCATCTTCACTCGGCATGAGGCAAAAGGGTACAAAGCTCGGAATGCTCTATGCATGGCCGATGGGTGTATGGTTTACCGTTTTTTTTGTCGCCCCGCTTGCCATTATTATCTTATACAGTTTTCTCAAAAAAGGCTTGTACGGCGGCGTTGTGCACGAATTTTCGCTTGAAGCATACCGTCAGCTTTTAAACCCCGCATACGGAATTGTATTGATAAGAACCGTATGGATTTCCGTTATTTCCACAGTGATTACGATTCTTATCGCTCTTCCCTGCGGCTACGCTATGGCCAAAAGCGGCAAGCAAACGGTTTTTTTGCTTTTGGTTATCGTTCCCTTTTGGACAAACTCGCTTATCCGCATATTCGCATGGATGTCCATACTCGGAAACGACGGCCTTTTAAACACAATCCTTATGCAGCTGAATATTACAAAGGATTTTGTTAAATTTTTGTACAATCAAAACGCCGTCGTCATTGTATCGGTGTATATGTACCTTCCGTATGCCATTTTGCCGATTTTTACCTCGGTAGACCGCTTTGACTTTTCGCTTTTGGAAGCCGCCCGCGATTTGGGTGCGACAAAACCGGGCTCCATGCTCAGGGTTTTACTGCCGAATATAAAAAGCGGCATTATTACGGCGATTATCTTTACCTTTATTCCGATTTTCGGCGCGTACACCGTTCCCCTTTTGGTCGGCGGTAAAGATTCGTATATGATAGGAAACATTATCGTAGACCAGGTGAATAAAACGCGCAACTGGCCCCTTGCGGCGGCTTTTTCAATGATTATCACGGTTATCAGTACCCTTGCGGTACTGTGGATGATAAGCTCGGTTAAAAAAGACGCATCGCTTAAAAACGGTTCAAAAGGGGAGGTTAAAAAAATATGAACTTAAATCCTTTTCGGACATTGGTAACGCGCGTAAACAAAAAACGCCCCTTATCCGAACCTGCGCGGCATGCACGGCGCGCTTTTCAAAAACGCAACAGATTTTCGTTTTCTCTTATTGTACTGGTTTTAACCCTCCTGTTTTTGTTTTTGCCGCTTATCGTCATCATCGTCTATTCGTTTAACGAAAGCAAGGGAAGCGATTTTACGGGCCTTTCTCTTATTTGGTATAAAAAACTGTTGTTCGATTCAAAAGACTTGTGGCGCTCCCTTTTAAACAGCCTCATTGTCGCCCTTTCATCGGCGGCTTTGTCAACCGTTTTGGGAACCGCGGCGGCTTTGGGGGTAAGCTGGTATAAGTTCAAAGGAAAAACCTATATTCAAACCATCAGCTTTTTACCCATGGTATTGCCCGAAGTGATTATCGGTGTTTCCATGCTTATTTTCTTTTCGGGCATAAAACTTCCCTTGGGACTTTTTTCGATTTTTGCGGCGCACACCACCTTTTGTCTTCCCTTTGTGTTTTTGATGATTTTAGCCCGCATAGACGAGTTCGATTTTTCAATTGTGGAAGCGTCCTACGATTTGGGTGCAACCGAAAGGCAGACAATGTTTAAAGTGATTGTGCCTGCAATTTTGCCCGGTATTCTCTCCGGCTTTTTAATGGCGGTTACAATGTCGCTTGAAGACTTTGTGATTACCTTTTTCGTTTCCGGCCCCGGCTCCACAACGCTTCCCCTCTACGTGTATTCGATGATACGTTTCGGAGTTTCGCCCGTTATAAACGCATTGTCCTTTGTGATGATTTTAGGTACGGTATTGATTGCCTTTTCAATGCGTAAATTCTTAAAAAGTTTTGCCGCGGCAAAATAAACACAGTTCCCTTTTAGGAGGAATGACATGAAAAAAGCGATTATTGCGATTGTAAGTGCGGCCCTTGTGCCGATTATGGCAGGCTGCGGCGGCAAAGGCAGGGGTAAAACCCTCTATCTTTTTAACTGGACCTACTATACCCCCGACAGCGTTATCGAGCAGTTTGAAAAAGAATTCGGCGTCGATGTATGGGTGGACAGCTATGCCTCGAACGAAGAAATGTTTGCAAAACTGATGGCCGGAGCTTCCAACTACGATATCGTATTTCCCTCGCAGGATTACACTTCGATTATGATACAGCAGGGTATGCTGCAAAAAATCGATTTAAGCAAAATTCCGAATGCGCAGTACATAAATCCTGCAGTTCTCGAAAAAGCCGTATACGATTCGAAGATGGAATACAGCGTTCCCTATTATATGGGAGCCGCAGGCGTTGCCGTAAATAAAACAAAACTTTCGGACTACGAAAAAAGCTGGAGCATTTTTGCGCGTAAAGACTTAAAGGGCAGAATGTGCATGATGGACGATATGAGAGAAGTTATCGGAGATGCCTTGGCCTTCCGCGGAAAGTCCGTAAACAGCCTGGACGATGCCGAATTGCGCGATGCCGAACGCCTCATTATCGACGAATGGAAACCCAATCTCGTAAAATTCGATGCGGAAGGTTTCGGAAAATCCTTTGCCGCAGGCGACTTTTGGGTTGTGCAAGGCTATGCCGAGGTTGTATACGGCGAAGTTCCCGAAGCAAAATGGGACACGGTCGACTTTTTTATTCCCGAAGAAGGCGGCCCCATGTACCTCGATTCGATGTGCGTACTTAAGAGTGCAAAAAACTACGATTTGGCTATGGAGTTTATAAACTTTATCCACCGCCCGGAAATATATGCGCAGTTTTTGGACACCTTCCGTTTTCCGCCAACCGTCAACATGAAGGCTGCCGAGTTTATGCAGTCAACCCCGATGTACAAAAGCGAAGACATGATGCACTGTCAGCTTAAAACCGACCTTGCCGAAGGCCTTGCAAAGTACAACGACATTTGGCAGCGCATACGGTTTACGGACTAGATATCTTCCAATCTTTTATAGTCCGTTTTTTTTCATCAAAGCTTGCGCCGACGGCTGTGACTTTTTTGCCGCTTCCGGAAAACCTGTCGGCATAGCCTTTTTCGCGTATTTGGTTCAGGGCATCTTCGGCCGTGCCGTTGGACGTGAGCTTAAACTCGAAGATGTACACCTTGTCCGGAAATTCCACAGTGCAGTCGGCCCTGCCTGCGGCGCAGTGAACTTCCGTATGTACAAATTGGTTCATAAGGGCAAAGACAAGATACACGGCGGTTTGGTAATTTTGCTCGCGCAAAGCCAAGTCTTTTTCGGTAAGACTGTCGTAGGGAATGCCTGAGATGATACCTTTCAGCTTTTCCATAAAGCCGTCTACATCGGCAGCCTCTATCTGCTCGTAAAACTCCCAAATCGAAAGCCCCGTTTTATCGCTTCGCACGGAAGTGTAGGCGGGCAGTAAATTATCCAAAAAACCGTAACGCACTTCATCGTTGGGGAATCCTAAACGGTACAGGCCTGCAAAATCGTTATAGTCTTTAATCGTTACATAGCCCGCTTGGAACAGTATGGGCAGGGGATTTACGGCATCGGCCCGGTAGGTTTCCAAACCCGCTTCGTTGATTTTGACGTTGCCGTCAAGGTCGGGAATATTGTAATAGGCTTTTTTAAGATAGTCGACCAAAAAGGTGGGCGTTCCCGTTGCAAACCAATAGCTTGAAAATTCTCCCGATGCAAACACATTGAGCAAACTGAAGGGATTATACATTGCGCTTCCTTTCCGAGCAAATTTGTAGCCGTCATAGCGCTGCTTTAGTTTTGCAAGGGCTTTTTCATAGCTCAAGTTGTTTTTTTCGGCAAGGTTTTGAATTTCGGGCACAAAGCCTTTTTCAAGTTCTTCCTGCGAAATACCGCAGATACCCGAATAATCCGAAAGCAGGCTTAAATCGCGCAAATTATTTAAATCGCTGAATATGCTTACCTTGCTGAATTTGGTAACTCCGGTTAAAAAGGCAAAGCGGATATATTGGTCGGCACTTTTTATAACGCCGAAAAAACCTTTGAGGACGGTGCGGTATATTTCGTTGAGGTTTTCGTCTTTCCACATGGTTTGTAAAAGCGGCTTGTCATACTCGTCGATGAGGATAACAACCTGTTTTCCGGTTTTTTTGTGTGCGCTCTTGATTACATTTTGAAAGCGGTCAGGCATATCAAGTCCCGTACTTCCGTACATTGTTTCGTATTCCTGTAAAAATGAGTGAAGTCTATTTAAAAGACCTTCTTGTGTATCGTAGATGCCTATGTTAAAATCCAAATAGAGTACCGGATATTCCTGCCAGATTTCTCGTTTGTCTTTTTCGGCTTCTTCATATGTTTCAAGCGCCAAACCCTTAAACAGTTCTTTTTGACCGAGAAAATATGCTTTGAGCGTTGAAAGAAACAGGCTTTTTCCGAAACGGCGCGGCCGGCTTAAAAAGTGAACCTTGCTGCCGTCAATCAGTTTGGATATAAATTCAGTTTTATCGATATAGAGAAAACCTTTTGACCGTAAATCTTCAAAACTTTGCACGCCTATGGGCATTTTTCTCACTGCACTCATAGGCATAGTATAGCACAAAATGCATAAAAAGACAGCAAAAACTTGTTTTTCTCGGAATTTTGTGTTACAATGTTTAAAAAGGGAACATGGCATAAAACCGTGCTTCCTGCTCGGTTTTATGCGACGAGTTTTGCGTTGCAAAACATCGCGGATAATCGGCCTTTCCGCCGTCCATGGCGGACATAAAGCTGCACATCCGTGTACGGGCATAAAATCGGACGTCGTGTCCGATTTTATGCTTCGAGTTTTAGTCGGTGTGTACACCGCCTAAAACATCGGGTATTTGCAGCTTTTACCGGCATCCGTGCCGGGATTTAAAACATTGCGGATAATCCGCTTACGTACATCTGTGCTGTGCGTTATATTGACTTTTTGCGAGGGCTTATGAACGGCAAGACAGATACTACATTTTTTATCTTTTCCGCACAAAAAGCGCACCGGGTACTTGACAAAA
>NZ_JACDIJ010000017.1:0-35068 GCF_050937815.1 Treponema sp. OMZ 840 | reverse complement strand
GCCCCTTTCAAAAAGCCGCTTATTGGAAGTTCACATCAGGCATTTCCTCTGACTCCGATGCCCAAGTAACCGTCCTTACCGACGACAACTCAGAAGCACTCGGCATTGTTGTAACGATGGAGTAGGTTTAAAAACCGCACGTCCTGTGCGGTTTTTAACTTGAGTTTCGGGCGGTGCCCGAAACTCATTACTTGCAGTTTTCCCGTGCGTCCGTGCACGGGATTTAAAACAGGATGTTTTATCTGTGGCATTTTGCCGCCCAAAACTCATTACTTATAGCTTTCCCGAACGTCCTTGTGCGGAACTGTGAATAAGGGGGAGCTGCGGACAGGGTGAACTGCCCCCACATTTTAGGACAGTTTAAGCAGATTTTTCGACCGGCGGCTGCCAGCCAAGATTTTTTTGAATACGCTCATTATTGTAATATGTTATAAAATTGTCAATCAGTGCCCTCACTTCTTTTTCTGTCGGAGTTCTGATTTTGATCAGTTCATTGTATCCGCTTTCGACTTTCAGAGTTCCGAAAAAATGTTCCATACAGGCATACGAACGGCTCGAATGCCTGTATGCGGACGCTTCAAATACGGGTATGCGGTTTTATCGTAGACATGCGCGATAAAGGCGGCGTACTTAAAGGGCTTCAATTTCTTCAACGGAAGGCCCTGTTCCTTCGGCTATTTTTTCAAATCCTTGCGCGACGCTATGATTTTACTTACCAAGCCGTAAGAAAACGCTTCTTCGGCGTTAAGCCAGCAGTCGCGGTCGGTATCTTTTGCAACCTGTGCAAGCGGCTTTCCCGTTTCTTCGGCGATAAGTTTATTAATGCGCGCGCGCATTTTTTCAAGCTCTTTGGCGTGAATCTCGATTTCGGTCGCAACACCCTTTATGCCGCTTAAAGGCTGGTGAATTAAAAAATGGCTGTTCGGAAGAGCCGCACGCCGTTCTTTCGGGGAAGCAAGCAATACCAGAGCCGCAGCCGAAGCGACAAGCCCCATGCCTATCGTATAAACGGGTGCATTGATAAAGCGTATCATATCGAAGATACCGTAGCCCGCATCCGCATCTCCTCCGGGAGAATCGATAAAAAGATAGATGGGCTTATCGCCTGCCGCTTCCAAAATCAAAAGCTGCCGGATGATTTTTTCCGACAAAGCCTTGTCTATTTCGCCGGTCAATAATATTTGCCGCGTTTTTAAAAACTGCAAAGCAAGACCTTCAGCGCCCTCCGCGTCATTCTTTTTTTCTTTTTCGTCCTGTTCGGAGCGGATAAGATCATTTATATTCATACAAACCTCTTTTATATTTACGTATTTTGTGCGCTTAAAACACATAATGAACTTTCATTATAGCACATTTTTTGCAAAAGTACCAGCACCCCTGTTTTTACCGTTCTTCGGTCTTTGCCTTATCCCAAAAAGAATCCATAACAGCCAGATTTTCTTTTTGCATTTCTATATTGCCTTCTTTGCAGCGTTTTTCAACGTATTTAAAACGGCGGCGGAATTTTGCATTCGCTTTTTCCAAGGCGACGGCCGGAGCAACTCCGAGATGACGCGCCCAATTTACGACGGCAAACAGTAAATCCCCTATTTCATCTTCGACGGTGCTTTGATTTTGCCCTGCCGTTTGCAGCGGTGCATCGGCCCTTCGACGGACGGCTTCATCGATTTCGGCGATTTCTTCAAGAACCTTTTCACGAACCGCCGCGGCTTCACTCCAGTCAAAGCCCTTTTTCGCCGCTTTTTTTTGCATTTTAAAGGCGCGGGTTAAGGGGTCCAAGCCCTTCCCTGCCCCGTCAAGAATACTGTCGCCGGCTTTGCGTCCTTCGATGCCCGCCTTAATCGCATCCCATTGATTTAAAACCTGTTCGGGTGTTTCGGCATGGGCAAGGGCGTTTACCCTGCCTTCGGATTCGGGAAACACGTGAGGGTGGCGGCGCACAAGCTTTTCGCATACTTCATCAAAGATGTCGGCGACGGTAAAATCTCCGTCCTGTTCGAACATATAGCCTATCATCGCGGCGTTCAGCATCACATCGCCGAGTTCCTCTTTTACATGGGATGAAGCGCCGCTTTTTTCGTATTCGCTAAGCGCGTCCAAGGCTTCGTAGGTTTCTTCCAAAAGGGTCGGCCGCAAAGAAAGGGGCGTTTGTTCCCTGTCCCAAGGACAGCCGCCCGGAGCGCGAAGCGTTTTGATAATCCCGTACAGGGTTTTAAAGCCCGAAGCGGCTTCAAGCGCTTCTTTTTGTTCTTCAATTTTTCGATTATTGTTTTCAATTTTCATATATAGTCCTTTTATGCATAGCCCTTTTATTCGTCAAGGTTTGCTTTGACTTTTTTCCACTTGTCAAGGAGGCTGTCCGGCTCCTGCGTTAAGAGGGCTTCAAACAAGGGGGTTGCCGCTTCAAAGGCGGCATTCATCGCCGCTTTTTCGCCGGAAGAAAAATCGCCGAGTACCCAGGACGACACGTCATCGTGAGGGGGACGTCCTATGCCGAAACGAAGCCGCCAAAAGTCGGCCGTTCCCAAACAAGATTTTGCAGAGCGCAGTCCGTTGTGCCCGCCCAAGCCGCCCGCATATTTTAAGCCGAAGGTACCCGCAGGCAGTTCCAATTCGTCATGAACGATTAAAATACGCTCCGGTTTTATCTTATAAAAAGAAGCGGCCGGTACAATGCTTTCGCCGGAAAGGTTCATAAAGGTGTGCGGCTTTAAAAGCTGAATTTTCCGTCCTCCGGCCGTTATGCTTGCCGCCTCGCCCTTAAACTTTGCACTCCAGTTTGCGCAGGACAGCGCGGATACGGAATCGGCAAAAAGCCACGCCGCATTGTGGCGGTTTTTTTTGTATTGTGTGCCGTAATTTCCCAAAAACACTGCCATTTCTATTAAATCCATTTGTAAATACTACCCGTATGCCGCCGCCGTGTCAACGAGTATGCTTCAGCCGTGCCGGCGGGGCCTATAGACAATTTAAATTATAGTAAAAAAAATATACTTGTGATATACTCAAAGTATGGCGGACACCAAAGACTGCACACAGCGTGTTATCATTACAAACGGAGTCGTCGTTTCCGGCGGCATTGAAAAAAAAGCGGATATCCTTGTTGAAAACGGCCGAATCGTAAAAACAAAACCGAATCTTTTACTCGGCAGTTTACTGCGCCGTGCCGAAAGCGAACTTTTGGACGCCGAAGGCTGTTATGTTTTTCCCGGTTTTATCGACGCTTTTACGCGCCTGGAAACAAAAGCCTTTATTCCGGGAGAAAAAGATCCCGTTTGCAGTCCCGACGATTTTGAAAGCGGAACCAAGGCGGCCCTTGCCGGAGGCACCACATCGATTATCAACTGCGCCGTACAAAAAAAAGGACAAAGCTTGCAGGACGCCTTGGATGAACAGCATACGAGCGCATTGCATAAAAGCAGCTGTAATTACGGCTTTCACATAGCCGTTACCTCTGTGGGAACCGCCGTCCGGACGGACGAAGAAGCCGCCGAAAAAAATGACGAAGATACCGAGAGGCAAGAGGGCGCTCAAAAAGCGGAGCAAAAAAAAGAACAAATGAGTCCTGCCGAAGCATTAAAAGGACAAATGGAAAAAACCGTTATGCGCGGCGTTTCAAGTTATGCAGTCTATATGACCGGAGAAAATATCCAATTAAGCGATCCTGAAATATTTGAAATACTGAACGCGGCAAAAGAACACAAAGCTTTAATTTGCTGCCACTGTGAAAACGCCGACATGGTAAAACACCTTGTTGAAGAACAGCTTGAAAATCGAAAAAAAAGACCGTCCTCTCATCCTGTAAGCCGCCCTCCTGCCGTTGAAGCCGAAGCTATAAGCCGCTTTTTAGCCCTTGCTCAAATGGCCGATATTCCCGTTTATATTTTGAACGTATCGGCAAAACAAAGTTTGGAGCAGATAAAACTTGCAAAAAAGCGCGGCCAAAACTTTTTCGCCGGAACCTGTCCGCACTATCTTCTTTTAACCGACAGCTTGTACCGAAAAGGAGGTTTTGCCGGAGCGCGCTTTATCTGCAACCCGCCGCTTCGAAAAAAGCCGGATTTAAAAGCTTTGCAAAAAGAATTGATGAAAACAAAGGCGGATAAAGCACCCGGTGCAAAAGACAATTCCTGCCTTGATGTGATTTGTTCGAATCACGCGGTATTCGATTTTGCCGAACAGGAAAAAGCGGCAAAAAAGAATTTTTCCAAGGTAGCGCCGGGAATTTCGGGCGCCCAATACCGGGCCGCACTGATTTTTACCGCCGCCTGCACCGCTCAACAAGACAAAACCGAAAAAAAAGAGCTTGCGCCGGGCTTCCGCTTAACACCCGCCCAATTTTCGGCACTCATGAGCGAAAACCCTGCGAAGATATTCGGCCTTTATCCGTCGCGCGGCAGTTTGAACAGAGGAGCGGCAGCCGATATAACTGTATGGAATCCCGATGTTTCGACCGTAATCGGTGACGATAATAATTTACATCGCGGCGGCTACACTCCCTACGAAGGCATAGAAATCAAAGGTCAGGCAAAATACGTTCTTTTAGGCGGTAAAGTTTGCGTAAAAAACGGCCGCGTCATAGAAGAAAGGCAGGGAAGCTATTTGTTCCGCAAAACAGGCTATCCGGCCTTTGAGTAAAAAGAATAAAAGCGACAGGGTAAACAAACGGCCGGCATGGTAAAACAGCCGTAACTGAACCAAGATGCCCATCCACTATGCACTCAAAGGGCACGGCGAGGGTAAATCGGGTTCCGGAGAATTCGGTTCCGGCGGCGTTAAAAAGCGCAAAATAAGCTTCAGCTTTTCTATTGCACAAGGAAGCTCTTCGCGGAGCGGCCGGGTTTCCGTATTTTCGGGATTTAAAGCCATAAGGCGGGCGGCAGCCTGCGCCATATCCGGCGGAAGAGAGCCGAAGCGTTCAAGCAATTCATTTTCGCCGTACTCGCGGTGTTCCCGGTTTTGTCCGGCACCTTCGATAAACTTACACGGCTTCCAACGCATTTTCATATCTTTACCGCGCGTTCCCGAATGGGCAAAAAGGCGGCAAATAAGGCAGCGCCCGCCGTAAGCCCTGCAATGATAAGGATTGTAGGGATCGAATAAAAGGCAGCCGTCCGTATGGTTCAGCGAAAAATCCGCCCCGTGCAGCCGTATTTCTTCCGCAAGTTTTTCTTCGTGCACAAGAAGCCAAGCTGCAAGATAAAGGGCTTCGTATTCGTACACATCCGGTTCAAAATGCTCGCAGCAGCGGCCGCAGCCGTCCGGACAGGGCGCCGGCGTTTTTTGTTTCCATAAGGCTTGACTTTTATCTATATCATTGTATACGGCATCGACGGCATTCAAAACATCGAACATCTTTGTGCCGGCAAAAGCTTGGGCTTCTTTCATAATTTGCACATTTTACAAAAAAGCTTTTTTTTCGGCAAGTAGTGCGAAGATAAAAAATGTACATACAACATTACCTTTCTATACCGCTCCCGCACTGCGCTTTCCAAAGCCGCTTGTAGTAAGTTCCGTTTTTTAAAAGCTCATCGTGTTTTCCTTTTTCGACAAGGCTCCCCTTTTGGAATATGAGGATTTGATCAGCTTTTTGGATAGTCTTTAAATGATGAGCGATGACCAGTACCGTTCTGTTTTTTGAAAGCTCTGTGATTGCTTCTTGAATAAGGGATTCGTTTACGGGGTCGACATTGCTTGTCATCTCATCGAGAATTAAAATCGGAGCGTCTTTTAAAAAAGCTCGTGCAATCGAAATACGCTGACGCTGTCCGCCGGATAAGAGACCTCCGTTTTCGCCTATATCGGTTGCGTAATTATCGGGAAGGCTCATAATAAAATCGTGTATCCTCGCTTTTTTGCAAGCCTCAATAATTTCTTCTTTGGAAGCAACTTTTTTCCCGACGCGGATATTTTCTTCGATTGTGTTATCAAAAAGCTGTACGTTTTGCATAACAATGCCGATTCTGTCCAAAAGCTCGTCATAGGGAATATCGCGGATATCGGCACCGCCGATCTTAATGCTCCCTGCTTGTACATCGTAAAACCGCAAAAGCAAATTCGTTATTGTCGTCTTACCGCTTCCCGATTCTCCTGCGAGGGCCGTCATTGTTTTCTCCGGAACAGTAAAACTTACCTTTTCCATTTTAAACTTATCTTCTTCATAAGAAAATTCCACATCTTCAAAAACAATATCGTTTTGTAAAGGAATGATGCCGTCCGTTTTATCGGCTATTACCTCGGCATGAAGAATTTTACCTAAGCGGTGATAGCTATCTACCGCCGACACATAATACATGTAGTGAGTTTCCATAGCCGCAAAGGGTTTATAAAATTCTTTTGAAACTACAGCGATAATCATAAAGTCAAGTACATTAATACTCCCTTTAAGTGCGGCAAGACCCGAATAAACTAAAAGAACAAAATATCCTGCATCGATTAAAAACGAAAAAACCGAAAGCTGTCTTGCTTTAAATCGGGAAGATGACTTGCTTGTTTCGCCGAATATTTTTGTCTTTTCAAAAAGTTCATTGTCAAGGCTCTTATTATGCGAAAAACTTTTTAACACAGGAATACCGCGCACATACTCGACAAATAAACTTACCATATCGGCAAGGGCTGAATTGTTTCGGCTTTCAATTTTTTGCGCCTTTTTAATTGTGTAAAAAAGATAGAAAAGTGCAAGCGGAAGCGAGGCTGCCATAATAAGGGCAAACTTCATATTGATGAAGGCTAGACCTGTAAAAACCGCAAGGGCGATAAGAAAATCGCCAAACATCCTTGGCCACATGTGCCCTACCACCATTGACATATTGTCCACATCCTTATGAAGAATCGTGTTTAATTCTCCCAACCGCTCATTCGTATAAAAGCCCAAACTAAAGAGTTTTAATTTTACAATCATACGCTCCCTTATTTGCTGCACCACATCAAAGCCTGCCCCGTGTTTTTTTAAGTCTGCAATCATATTGCAAAGACCCTTAAAAATAACCAAGCCTATCAAAACCGCAAAATCAACATAGAGCCCCTCAACTTGAGTTCCCTCATTAATCTTAAACAAAATCGAAAACACCGTAAGAAGCATTCCCACCGAGCTTAATCCGTACAATGTAAAAAACAATGACGAAATACATACATCGATTTTTCCCTTCTTACTCAAACATGCAAATAATTCTTTATACATAAATACTCCTTAATTATTCTCCGTTCCCTTAAACAGTGCTCTGTTTTTGACTAAGAAGTATTTTGTTAAAAGGACGGTGCAGAGGTCTGCGGCGGGTTGGACGAAGAGGAGTCCCGTTAAGCCGAAGAGTTTCGGGAGGATGAAAATCAGCGGGATAAAAAACAGTCCTTGCCGCGAAAGGTTGAGCAGTCCTCCTTCCTTTGCCTTACCCATTGCGGAAAAGGCTGCACAGTACACGCTTTGATACGCAAAGAAGATGAAGACAATGCCGTTGTAAATGAGGGCTTTTGCGGCGGTGTCTTTTAAAAATGCGGAGGCGTTGTGCGAAAAGAGTTTGATGATAAACGGATAGGTTCCGATTAGTATGAGCGCAAATGCGGTGCAAAAAACCGCGCCCCATTTGTTGGTAATGCGCACTGCCTCTTTTACCCGCTGCATGTTGCCCGCTCCGTAATTTATGCCGATGACAGGCAGCAGCCCCTTGGTGAAGCCGAACACAATGTATAAGCCGATCGCCGTTACGCGCAGCATGATTCCCATTGCCGAAATCACTTCATCGCCGTAGGGAGCAGCTGCCTTGTTCGTTAATCCGATTGCCGCCGATGCAAAAAATTGATACAGGAATATCGGAAAGCCTATTTTAAAAATCTGTGCAAGTATTTCTTTATCGCATACGGTGTAACGGAAGCTGAAATGTACGGCGTTATCTTTTTTGTTTATTTCGATTGTGTATAAAAGTGTTGAAAGTCCCTGCGATACCGCCGTTGCGTAAGCGGCCCCTGCAACGCCCATGCCGAGCGGATAAATAAAAATCGGATCCAAAATGATATTCAAAGCGGCTCCTGTGCTCATCATCAGCATGGTTTTGTGCGGCTTGCCCTGCGCCGTTAAAATCCCTCCCGCCGTAACATTGAAGACGGTAAAAAAGCCTGAAATGATGATAATGCGTGCATACACTTCGGCGGTGTAAAGGGTGGACTCTGACGCTCCCGCAAAGCGCAAAACAGGCTCAAGAAAGAGCAAAAAAAATGCAATCACCGCCGCCGAGCTTCCCAGTGCAAAGCTGACCGCCGTTGCCGCGGTGTTTTGCGCACGGGGAATGCTGCCCGCGCCCAAAAGCCGCGCGATATACGATGCCGCTCCGTTACTGAACGTCAGAGCGATACCGAGGATAATCTGCATAAGCGGAAACACAATGCTCACTGCTGCAAACGCACTGTTTCCCAGCCCCGACACAAAATATGCATCCGCCGCATTGTAAAGAGCGGTAACAATCATACCGGCAGTCATCGGCAGTCCCATCGCCAAAAGAACTTTCCGCAAATCGCCGTTTTCAATAAATATAAGTTTATCTTTATTCATAAAACCTCCGTTAAAGTACTCTCTAATTACCCTGCAACGTTCCAGCTGTCCACTTTATTTTGAGCGTCTACCATTTCTTTATAAAAGGGACAGCGGTTTATCAATTCGGTATGTGCTCCCGAATCCAAAATGCGGCCCTTGTCCATAACTACAATTTGATCGGCGTTGCGGATTGTGTTCAGATGATGGGCTATCGTGATGACCGTTTTATTTTTTCTTAATTCTTCGACGGCTTCGTTTATGAGTTTTTCGTTTTCGCTGTCGACGGCGGCCATCGCTTCGTCCAAAATTAAAATCGGAGCATTTTTAAGAATCATTCGTGCGATGGAAATGCGCTGTTTTTCTCCGCCTGAAAGTTTTACGCCCATCTCGCCGACTTTTGTGTTGTAGCCCCTAGGCAGGGCGGAAATAAAATCGTGGCACCGTGCTTTTTTAGCGGCTTCTATAACTTCCGCTTCAGAAGCTCCCGCCTTACCGATTGCAATATTTTCGAAGATGCTCATATTAAAAAGGATAACTTCCTGCTGGACACTTCCTATAAGGGCGGAAATACTGTCCGTGTCATAGCGCGAAATATCTTTGCCCGAAATGGTGAGCAAACCTGAATCGACATCCCAAAATCCCATAATGAGATTTGCAAGGGTGCTTTTGCCGCAGCCGCTGGGACCGACAAGAGCATTTAAACCGGTTTCCGTAAATTTTAAATTGATATCTTGTAAGGCAAAGCCGTCTTTTTCGTACTTAAAATTTACATTTGTAAATTCTATGTCGCCGGGTTTTAATTGTTCGCTGATTTTTTCTTTTGAAAGAGGAGCACATAAAATCTTGGCTATGCTTTTGATTTTTTCGGTAAACACGATGGAAAAATGATGAAGGGTTGCCGTTTTACTTATCGCCGACACAAAGACCGAAGATAAAATAACGGACAGTATAAATTGCGCCGTAGAAATATTTTGATGTAAGAGCAAAATGCTCCCTAAAATCATAACCGCAACAGTTCCGGCTTCCATAAAAATATCTATGAGAACCATCGGGCCCGTAACGGCACCCATACTCTTTTTTACATCCTGAACATAAGAGCGTGCAGAAGCCAAAGTTTGTCCGCTAAAGCTTTCTTCTTTTGCAAAAGCCTTTATAACGGCAATGTTTTTTACATATTCCATCATGTCTTCCCTCATCTTCATTTCTCTCGAAAAATACATTTGAAATCTTTTTTGCATTGTCTTTGCGGATAATTCTTTTACAAGAAACATGAGCGGAACCCCTGCAATCATTATCAAAGCAAGTCTGTAATCTATAAAAAGCATTGCAATAAAAACCAAGGCGGGAAGAAGGGTTGCCGACATAATTTCAGGAAGCCCGTGAGCAAGATATATTTCGACCTGCTCTACATCGTGTTCGATAATACTGGTAAGCTCGCCCGTGTTATGCTTTTTAAAAAAGCCTAAAGTGAGTTTTTTTAAGTGATCGATTATTGCAAGCCGTAACTCCGTCAATTTGCCGAAAGCTCTGTCATGAGCTGTCTTTGTTGCAAGATAGTTAAACACAGCTTTTAAAACAAAAGAAATCAGCATACCCGTAATGAACATTTTAAAATGCGGTTGCGTAATTTCTTTTGAAAACAATTTGCTTATCATCAGCACCAATAAAACCTGGGGTATCAGGTCAAATACTATTTTAAGAGCAAGCAGCAGATTGGGTAAAAAGTTTTTACCCGTTACCTGTTTTTTCAATTCTTTTTCATTCATACAAACTCCTAAAATTGAATAATATTGAATTTTAATTCAATATTAAGCTAAAAGTTTTCTGTCGCTAACTTCAAAGTCAGTTTTTACCGTTTTTCATCCTCACAAAATGCGGACATTTAAATTACAGTGATTCAACGCCGTTAAAATAGCATTTATTAAGAACAAAGAGCATATCTTCGGCCCATTTTTCATTTTTATAATGCCGTGCAATTTCCATCAGATTTTCCACATAATTATTTGCTAAGATATGGGCAAGCATGGGATCGTGTTTTGTTTTTGAATACCGTTTTAAGCCGTCTTTTATATGCTGCTCCAACCGCTTAACCCACATATCTTTTGCACTTTCATGTTTGGTTCCCGAACTTTTATCAATTAAAATAATGAGCTTGATTCTTTCCCGTAAAAGCTCCGGAAGCTGAATGCCTCCGCCTTGGGTAAATCTTTCGTAAGGGCTGCCGGCTTCCATTTTTTCTTCTTCTTCCATCATTTTAATGATTCGATTAAGAATACCGCCGACTACCTCATCAAACAAAGAAGCTTTATCTTTAAAATATGTGTAAATAAGAGCGACGGGAACATCGGCTTTTTCCGCAATGTCCGTGAGTTTTGCAGACCTATAATCTTTTTCATAAAAGACCTTTACAGCCGCAGCGAGTATTTTATTTTTTACTTCTTCTTTTAATACTTGAGCCATTTTTTACCCTATCTTAAAACTGAATTCTAATTTAATAATAAATCTTTATTCAATATTTGTCAAGAAAATTGAACGGCTCTCTGAAAATCCGCCTTTATCGGAATTTATGTTGCCCGGTATTTTCAAGTGGAATGCCGATATTTTTCCCCCATTCTTCCAAAACCCTTTTCAGTTTTTCAGGCTCTTCCAAACTTTGTATCAGGGTAAAGGGCGTGGACGAATAAGAAGATTTTTGCAAACGCGAAACCGCAGCTAAAAGCAGCGAGCCCTGAATTGCCGCATCGAGGGGGCTGTATCTTTGGGCCAAAAGACCGGCAATAAAACCTGCAAGCACATCGCCGCTTCCGCCCTTTGCCAAACAGGGCATACCTAAGGTATTTATATATAAATGCGGTTTTACATCTTCAGCCCTGTGTAAGCCGATAACCGCGTTCGCCCCCTTGAGAAGCAAAACAACTTCGGGATATTTTGAGCAAAAGGCGCTTACAAGTTCCAAACGTTTTTCCGCAATCTCCTGAACCGACAGGGTTCCGAAGCCGCAGAGGGCAAGCAAACTTTGAAACTCCTTAGGGTGCGGCGTTAAAACCAAGCCTGTAGGCCGGCCCGCAGGCCGCCGTTCCAACAGCTTTTTTATTCCCTCATAATAAAAAATATCGGCATCCAAAACGCCGTTCAGCTCCGGATTCGCTTCAAGTACGGAAAAAACTTTTTCCGCCCGCTTTACATCATTGCGTCCGAAACCGGGACCTGCAACAATAAGGTTTGCCTTTTCGGGAAGATTTTCCGTTTGCATTATATAAAACGGAAAGCCGTCCTGCTCCCGACATCCTTCCTGTTCCCGATTTTTCTCCTGTTTCTGATTGTTTTCACAGCAAAGCCCCTGCAAGGGGCGGCCTTCAGGATGTATAAGACTTACCAAGCCTGCACCGCAGCGGAAGGCGGCACAGGAAGCAATCACGCCCGCCCCCGCTTTATCGCCCGCATATACGGCCGCGTGTCCGAAATCACCCTTGTGAACGGACATTTGAGTACGCTCGGGCAAATGCAAGTCACCGCCCTCAAGCAGCAGGGCGGCGGGCTCGGCTCCGTTTTGAAAAAGAGCTGAAGATACGCCGAGCGGCGCGGTTATGATTTTTCCCGTATGATTTTTTGCAAAGTCGCTGAACAGCGCCGTTTTAAGCGCGCCCATGCACACGGTTACATCCGCACGGAACGCGCTTGTGCCCACTCCTTTTGAATCTATGCCGCTCGGAATATCGCAGGCGATTTTAAAACAATCGGCCTTGTTAAGAGCGGCAATAAGTTTTTCGATTTGAGCGCTCAAACTACCGTGAAAGCCGCTTCCGAAAATACAATCGACGATAACGTGATAATTTTTTATAAAATCCGTGCGCGAAAAATTGCGGATAACCGGAACGCCTGCCGAGCGCGCGCGTTCTGCTTGCCTCATGCACGCTTGCGATTTGGGCGGAAAAACTTCAAGCACGGCAACCGAACAGGAAAAGTCCTCAATCGTGCCTCCGTTCAGTCTGCGCGCAAGTGCCCAGCCGTCACCGCCGTTATCGCCCCCGCCTGCGGCAATAAGCACACGGCATTCGGAAACGGGTGAACAATTCACCCGGATGTCCGCCGTACGATCCGTGCACGCACGCACAACCTCATTTTCGAGCGCACGTGCAGCATTTTCCATTAAAATGTCTTCGGTTAAACCGAACCGGCTTACGGCGGCGCGGTCAAGAGCCCGCGTATCGGTGTATATGTTTTGCATTATCGGGCCTTCGACACACCCTCCCGCTTAAAATTCAATAAAAACATCTTGATCATTGCCGCTGACTGTAAAAGTCTGCTTTTTTGTCGTATTGCTATAAGAGGCAAAGATCGAGTACTGTCGCCCCTTTACCAAACCTTTAAATTCAATCTTCGGCCGATTATTGGGCTTTATATAAGCAAGCGGAACCTTTGTACTTTCATCGCAGAGGGTAAGCGGCTCGGTAACCTGAACAAGACTACCGCCCTGTTTTACCGTAACGGTAACCGCTCCTTCACCGTAAAAATCGTTTGCGGCAGGAACAGTATTATCACGCACTTTTTTTACCGCCTCCAACACGTTTACACGCCCGCACCCGAAGCTTTCATCAAAACCGGCATCACCTTTGTCATCCGCAGTATTTTCAATGAGCGTTTTTATTTGATACGGCGTTAAATTGCGCGCATTGTCAAAAGAAAGCAAATAGCTTATAAGGCCGGTTACAAAGGGGGCTGCCATGGAAGTTCCGCTCATCGATACATAACTATCTGTACTATTCCCGTAAGGAGTGCTGAAACAGGAAACGATACCTTCTCCGGGGGCGGCTACGCTTATCCATGCTCCCTTGTTGCTGAAAACGGCTTTTTTATCCCGCCCGTTTGTCGCTCCCACGGCAAGAACGCCGGGAAAAGCTGCAGGATAAGCGGCTGTATAGCGCCCCTCGTTTCCCATAGCGATAACGGGTAAAATATCGTTTTTAACGGCAGTCGTTAACACGTCGAAGGCAAATTCGGAAGCGACGGAACCGCCGAGCGACATGTTTATCGGAACCGTTTTTTGCGTAATTTGAAAAATCGTATTTTGAATATAAGAAGGAAGCTTTGCCTTATCAGCCGGCGTTCTTGCACTAGGCGCTTTACGCAAAATTTCGACGGTATTCGTCAAATCGGCTAAAGCGCCGTACACAGCCCACTCCGTCCCTCCGCCGTTAAAACCTAGTGACTGATACGAAATAAGTTTTGTTTTTTTCCATGCAACGCCTGCGATACCCTTATTGTTATCGCCGAGTGCACACATAATGCCGGAACAGTGGGTACCGTGCCCGTCTGTATCCCAATTCGAGTCGAGCGGCACTTCGGTAAAAGGGTTTCCGTTTCCGATATATGAACCGCCGGACGTTTTTGCCGATTTTGCATACAATACTATCGATTCCGTTCCGTTTTTAAAATCCTCGTGTTTCATATTGATACCGGTATCGATAATGCCTGCAACAACCTCATTGGTACCGTAGCTTATGTCTTTATAAGCTTGCAGCGCCTTTGTTATTGCAAGGGCATAGCCTTCTGCATCCGAAACCGGATCCTGCAAAACATTGCCGTCACCCAGTCCCCGAGTACTCACAACGGGTTCGGTTGAAGATGCGGATAAAACAACATCTTTAAGTTTCATAACATCGGGAGGAACGACTTTATAGTCGTTGTCTGCACTAAGCACGCCTTTTATCGAATATACGGATTTCAGCAATGCCTCATTGCCGGTATTTTTATGCACATACCAATAGGTAAATCCCGTACCGGTTAAAGAAAGCTCTCCGCATACATCGATACCTTCATTCGTAAAAAGCTCTTTGTCAAAACCGTCGGCGGTTTTTGCAATAACAAAACCTTCGACAATATCGTTTGCATTCGGCTTATATGCCGTACCTTCGTTAAAAGAAGCCGAAGCGGAAGAAGTTCCGCTTACAATGGGCGAGCAGGCAAAAAACAGAGCACCGAGTGCCGCAGTTAAAATCGTTATTATTTTTTTCATAATTTTCTCCGTTTAAGGCGTTACCGTAAAGGTAAAGCGCCCGTTTATTGCATTTGCACCGTTCATCGAATTGTTTCCGCGTGATATGGATTTACAATACGTCGTACTGCCGGCAGACGTATACGGATAATTTTTAACAAAGCTCAAGGCTTCATCATCGTATAAATCATAGGGATTCAAACCCCAATCCTGAATATCCCATTGGTAGGCGACACCCGTTTCATAGTTCATAGCTCGATTTAACCCCTTGTCGCTCCCTATCGGGATAACATTAAAAAACGGAACCTGAACGAATTTTTTGGTAAACTCGACGATACCTGTTGTCTTATCGACTTTAACAAGGTCGTTGACGGATGTTATACCGTAAGCGCTTAATTTTCCGGCGGCAATCAAGTCCGAAACCCATTCGGGATCTTGCAAATTACCCGATACTGCATCACATAAGAAAATTAACATATCGGGAGAACCGCTTCCGTTAAGAAGATAAAAAAATCTTGCGCCGAATACGGGATTACCGTCAAACTTGTTAATCAATAAACCCAAGCTTATATAATCGCTTTGTGCCGGACTGAACATATTCGCATTGCTTATTTTGCATTTATATGCAAGATTTGCCGTATCCGCAAGCAGCACATAAGCGTTGTTGACAGGTTCCGTCAATTCATACGTAAAGGATTCCAAAAGCTTGACCGTTATAACGGGCGAAAATTTTTCATATTTTTCATTAAAGGCCCTGATTTTATATTCGTATTCCGTATTTTCTTCCAACTGCGAATCCGTATCGAAGCCTGCATGAAAGCCCAATCCGCTCGTTTCGGTTTCTAAGTCATTATACAAGGTGCGGCTTACAAAACGAAATTTCCGCGCCGAACCTTTTTTTCTCCGATATAAATCGAAGCCCAATATTTCCTTATCCGTACCATACGAATTTACAAATTCAAAAATCACCGTCATTTTATATGAAGAACGCCGGCCGCCGACAGGCTGCAAAGACAATATACCTTCGGAATAGGGAAGGCGTTCGGCAAAAGCCGAAAGATTTCTAAAAGAACAGGAGGATAAATCCAGTGTGGAATTATTATTTTCAAATTTCAGCGGCATATGCCTTTCTATGCGGTTATTGGCAACATCATAGCCGGTGATTACCAAATCGTCATTTCCTTTAAAAAGGGTTTCTATCCGAAAAATACCGGTGGAAATAAATGAATCATTCTCTTTTTCTACCTTGATGCTGCCATCGATACCGGTAAATACGTTCGGCGATTTGCCTATACCGAGTTTTGCGCCGAAACCGCCGCCGTCCGTTTCTTTGACGGCACCGACATCGGAAGAGAAAACAACCTTAATATAAACGGGCGCATTGACAAAAGAATTTTCCGATAAGTCGGTAAAAGTGTCTAAAAGAGTTTTAGCTTTCTTTATTGAATCGATTTTAGGAGGTGTAATGCCGCGGGTAATCATTCCGTGTACAGGCTGAATTAAAGAAAGCGTTTGTTCGGCTCTGGGAGGCAATTTGTAATTTTCAAGCCGTGAACCCGCCCATTCACCCTGTATACCGATAAGTTCAAAGTCGTATCTTGCTTCCGTTGCAAGATTTTCAAGTTTAACCTTGCCGTCCGTTACCGTATACGTTCCGATTTGTTCCGTTGTTCCGCTTTTATACATCTTAAGCGTTGTTCCCGAAACAAATGTACCGCCTATGGAATCGGTTACCTGTACATGTACGGTCGAAAAGTCCGCATAGGGCTCGTCAATAAAGCCTCCCGAACTTCCTCCGCCCCCTATCGACTGCGGGCAGCCTGCCAGTAAAACAAGAGCGATAAAAAAGAGCGGTAGCGCTGCGATTTTACAAAAGCCTTTCATAAAAACTCCTAATATTCAAATTTTCGATTAAAAAAACTTTTATCCGCCCCTTCCACTTTGACCAAAATGCGAGTAGATTGAACAGCCGTGATGCAGATTATTATATAGGGATAGGTAAAAGCCTGTGTTACTATTTGATCGGGGGCGGGAGAAGTTACACGAAACACCGCTTCTACGGCGTCCTTTGTACCCGTAATCGAAACGGGCTCTACCGCATAGCCGCCCGTATTAAAGGTTCCCGCCGAAACGGCAATAACTTTTTTTTTCTTAAAATCTGTTTCCGGCGCCCTTATTCCGTCCGAACCGTATAAGCGGCCATACAGCTTGTCCAGCGCCTCCTGAGTTTCGACAACCTCCGTTTGCAATCCTCTGCCGTTGCTGCCGGACATAAGCACTTCATAAGAGATTTCCGCAGTTTTCTCGTCCATAAAGTCGGCGGTTTTTACGGTTCCGGGAGCCGACTTGCACGCATATGTGCTTAAAAGAACAATGCATATAAAAGCCGTCAGGCAAACGCGCTGTTTCATACATTAATAGTAACCTATATATATTGAAAAGACAAGGGCATAAACGCCGTAATATAAAAAAACGGGTATCCGAACCTAAGATCGAATACCCGTCTGAACATCCAACGGATTTATCTAAAATCAGGGCAGCCGAACCGAAAACATACGTTTTTGAACTGCCCCGAAATCGGTTTTAGAAATCCCTGTCCGCAAGATACTTGTATTCCTTCCACTGGCGCTTGGCGCGTTCAACCGCCTTGTCCAACAGCATAGCTGCACGGTCGGGGTTGGCAAGCTTTAAGCTCTTAAAGCGGACTTCCTTGTACATAAAGTCGGCAAGGTTGTAATCCGGCTCTTTGCTGTCAAGCTGGAAGGGGTTTTTTCCCTGATCGGCAAGGCGCGGGTCGTAGCGGTACAAGGGCCACAGTCCGCAGGAAACCACTTCTTTTTGATTCGTCAAAGTACCGCCCATATTGATACCGTGGTTGATACAGGGGCTGTATGCGATAACGATTGAAGGTCCGTTATAGGATTCGGCTTCGCGGAACGCTTTGATAGCCTGATTCATGTTCGCACCCAAGGCAATGTGGGCGACGTAGACATAGCCGTAGCTCATCGCAATCATACCCAAGTCTTTTTTGCTGTTAACCTTACCGGAAGCCGCGAATTTCGCAACCGCACCGATAGGAGTCGCCTTGGACATTTGACCGCCGGTATTGGAATATACTTCGGTGTCCAATACGAGGATGTTGACATTGCGTCCGGAAGCGATGGTGTGATCCAAACCGCCGAAACCGATGTCGTATGCCCAGCCGTCGCCTCCGATAATCCAGTGCGAGCGCTTGATAAAGTGGTCGGTTAACGAATCCAGCTCTTTTGCAATGGGGTCGCTCGAAGAAGCAAGCTCTTTTTTAAGTTCGTCAATATAGGCGCGCTGTTGAATGATTGCGGCATCGTCGTTTTGCGGATTCGCAAGAATCTTATCCAAGGTTGAAGCGGCGATACCCTTTTCTTTTGCCGCTGCGGCAACTTCGCGCGCATATTCGGACAATTTATCGCCGGTAAGGCACATACCCATACCGAATTCGGCCGCGTCTTCAAACAACGAGTTCGACCATGCAGGTCCTCTTCCGTTTGCGTCCTTTGCATAGGGCGTTGAAGGTAAGTTTCCGCCGTAAATTGAAGAACAGCCGGTAGCGTTCGCAATAACCGCACGGTCGCCGAACATTTGGCTCAACAAGCGAACATAAGCCGTTTCACCGCATCCGGCGCAGGCACCGCTGAACTCGAACAGGGGCCGCTTAAAGGCCAAGCCCTTGGGCATGGACAGGTTGAGGGTTGCCGGATCCGCATCGGGCAAACTCATAAAGTAGTCCCAGTTTTTCGCTTCAACTTCGCGGATTTCGGGCGTATAGTGAGTCATATTGATAGCGCGCTTGGTTTCGTCTTCTTTGTTTTTAACCGGACATACGGAAACACAAACGCCGCATCCGGTACAGTCTTCGGTCGAAACCTGTAAAACAACCTTTTTACCCGCTTCCGGCTTCGGCTTAACTTCGGCCGTTTTGAATGCGGCGGGAGCGGCTGCAGCCTGCTCATCGGTAAGCGTTTTCATACGCATAACCGCGTGAGGACATACAACCGTACACTGACCGCACTGAATACAAATCGACGGGTCCCACTGGGGAACGCGCTCTGCGATTGCACGTTTTTCAAACTGAGTGGTTGCGGTCGGGAAGGTTCCGTCGGCGGGCAGCTTGCTTACGGGAAGCTTATCGCCCTGCTGAACGGCCATTTTGCCCAATACGTCTTTTACAAAAGAATCCGGAGAAGCGGCCATAGCGGGCTTCATGTGTACCGAACCTTCCGTAGACGACGGATAATCGACTTTTTCGACTGCCGCCAAAGCCATATCGATGGTTGCGATATTTTTTTGTACAACGTCGGCACCCTTTTTACCGTAGGATTTTTCGATGAACTTTTTCATGTATTCTACGGCTTCGGCTTCGGGCAATACGCCTGAAATTTTAAAATAGGCGGCTTGCATAACAACGTTTATGCGGTTGCCCATACCGGCTTTTTCGGCAATCTTAAAGGCGTCGATAACGTAAAAGTTCATCTTTTTGTCGAGAATAACCTGCTGCTGTTCAACCGGAATGTGCGCCCATACGGTTTTTGCGTCATAGGGGCTGTTCAACAAAAAGGACGCGCCTTTTTTTGCGGTTTCGAGCATGTGATAGGTTTCCATATAGGTAAACTTATGACAGGCTACAAAGTCAGCACTTGTAATCAAATAGGGGCGGCGGATCGGCTTTTTGCCGAAGCGCAGGTGAGAAACGGTAAAACCGCCGGACTTTTTCGAGTCGTATGAAAAATACGCTTGGGCGTTCATTTCGGGGCGGGCGTCTCCGATGATTTTAATCGAGTTTTTGTTTGCACCTACGGTACCGTCGGAACCCAAACCGTAGAACATCGCTTCGTTTGTGCCCTCTTCTTCAAGCGTCCATGAAGCGTCGTAGGCAAGACTTGCGCCCGACACATCGTCTTCAATACCGACGGTAAAGTGATTTTGCTTTTTGCCGTCGAGGTTTTCGAAAATCGCTTTTACCATAGCGGGGGTAAATTCTTTTGAACCCAAACCGTAGCGGCCTCCGATAACGGTATCGATTTTGCGTCCGGTTTCGGCCAAAGCCGTTTGTACGTCCTGATACAGGGGCTCGCCTAAGGCGCCGGGTTCTTTGGTGCGGTCAAGCACTGCAACGGCTTTTACGGAAGCGGGCAATGCTTTTACAAAGGCGGATGCATCGAAGGGGCGGTAAAGCCGTACTTTTAACAATCCGGTTTTTGCACCCTGAGCATTCAAAGCTTCAACGGTTTCTTCAACCGTTTCGGCGCCCGAACCCATCAGGATAATAACCTTATCGGCATCGCTTGCACCGAAATAGTCGAACAAGTGATACTGTCTGCCGGTTATTTTTGCAAAAAGGTCCATCGTTTCCTGTACGATGGCGGGAACCGCTTCGTAGTACTTGTTTACGGCTTCACGGCTTTGGAAATAGGTGTCCGGGTTTTGGGCCGTTCCGCGTACTGCCGGATTTTCGGGCGACAAGCCGCGCTTGCGGTGTGCGCGCACCAGCTCGTCGTCAATCATTTTATGCATTGTATCGAAAGATACTTCTTCTATTTTTTGAATTTCGTGTGAAGTGCGGAATCCGTCAAAAAAGTGAATAAACGGAACGCGGGATTTCAGCGTTGCCGAATGGGATATAACCGACAAGTCCATAACTTCCTGCACGCTGTTTGAAGCCATCATAGCCCAGCCGGTTTGGCGGCATGCCATAACGTCCTGATGGTCGCCGAAGATGGACAATGCGCTGGTTGCAATTGCACGGGCGGCAACGTGAAACACGGTACTCGTCAATTCACCCGCAATTTTGTACATATTCGGAATCATCAATAAAAGACCCTGAGATGCGGTAAAGGTGGTACTTAAAGCACCGGTGGTTAAAGCTCCGTGCACGGCACCTGCGGCACCGGCTTCGGACTGCATTTCCACAACATCGGGAACCGTACCCCAGATATTTTTCCTGCCCTTTGCAGAGTATTCATCCGAAACTTCACCCATAGGGCTTGAAGGCGTAATGGGATAAATAGAAATTACTTCGCTCAGCGCGTGAGCGACATGACCGGCGGCGGTATTGCCGTCAATCATTACCATGTTTTTGTCTGCCATAAAACCGTCCTTATAAATAATGTGTGAATAAACTATTGTTTTGCAGGTATATACTACAGCTATATGGAAGTTTTTGCAAGCCTGTAAAACAGATTCCGCCCCTTTACAGCCCCGTCATTTCTCCATATAATCCCGGTATGAAATTGATACAAAAAATTGCTGCGCTCGTATGCGTTTTTTTACTTTGCATCGCCCTTCTTCCGGCATTGGAAACGGGGAAAAAACGTCCCAGTGTGGCCCTTGTACTTGCAGGCGGCGGTGCACGCGGCTTTGTGCATATTCCCGTTTTGGAACTCATCGACGAATTGGATATTCCCGTAGATATAATTATAGGAACAAGCGCAGGCGCCATTATAGGAGGTCTTTATTGTGCCGGCTATACGCCGCAGGAAATACGGAATGCGGTATTATACTTGGATTGGGTTGACATATTCCGCAACGATAATTTTTCTCCGTTCGAACGTGCATTAAACGAACACAGCATTCCGGCAAACCCCGTCGCTTTAAAACTCGGTTCCGATTTTTCGCTAAACCTCGGCAAAGGTTTAATTACAGGCCAAAAAGCATATGAACAATTAAAAGCCCTGACGGTAAAAATCCCCTCATACATCGATTTCGACAGTTTACCCGTTTCGTTCCGGGCCGCTTCAACCGATTTATTAAGCGGAGATTTGGTTATTTTAGAGCAAGGCGACTTAGCCGAAGCCATGCGGGCAAGTATGAGCATTCCCGGCTTTTTCGAACCCTTTATAATTGACGGCAAATACTATATAGACGGAAGTGCGCGCGATAATTTTCCCATCCGCACCGCAAAAAAACTCGGTTATGATATCATTATTGCAGTTGAAATCTCAAACCCGCTCAAAACAGATACCGATGCATTCGATACCAGCCCCTTACGTGTTATTGAACAAATGACATCCATGCAGCAAGCCATACAAGGCAAAGAAAACTATGAACTGGCCGATTTGGTTATGTTTCCCGATATCCGCGATTTTTCCATGATGGATTATCTTCGCGCCGAGGATATTTACAAACGCGGCAAAGCGGAAGCCGAACGGTACCGCGGGCATTTAATCGAATTGAAAAAAAAGATTTTTGCCCAATCCGATGCGGAAACGAAAAAGGAACCGGCCGACAAAACCGAAAGTATTTCCGAAACGGGTAATTTTAAATTTATCTCCGAAAAACCGGCCGGAAAAAAAACGGGACATTACAAAGAACTGCCTTATACCTGTCCGGAAGCATTGATTTTAAAAGGCTGTAAAGAATCGGACAGATATTATATGGAACGTGTTTTTGCACGCATGGCGGGAAAGCCTTTTACAAAACAATCCCTATTGCGCCTCACCGAAGCCGCTATGGATACGGGTAATTACACTGCGGCAATTCCCCGAATCGATGTAAGAAGCGGTAAAAATGTACTTGAACTGTATTTGCATCAAAAACCGGACGAAAACGGCTTGCTTTTGCAAAGTTTGAATTTTGCCGGAACGGCAAGTTCCGCATCTTCCGCAGTTCTCACCCTTTCGACCGCCGTGCAGTTTAGAGGCTTAAGCGGCACCGGTTCCGCACTGTCTTTAAAAACATCCTATGTAAATAATACGTCACTGAAATTTTTGTTTTTTCAGCCGCTTGGCCCCAAAGCGTTTTTTCAAGCCGAAGCTTCGGTTTCGCACGAGCCCGAATTTTTTGTAAGCAACTTCGACTTTCACCGCATAAACGGAAGTTTATTACGCCGCGCCGGAATGGAAATAGGTGTCGGCGTTTTATTCAACCCGCACCATACTCTTTTAAACAAAACTTCGCTCCATTGGTTTGATACGCGGCAAGCAGTGCCGGAACACAGTCCTTGGCCATTCGACGCTTATAATAAGGAAAACTTTGATTTTGCGGCCGAACTTTTTTCGCAGTATACTTTCAGCAATTTAAATTACCGTACTTTTCCGACACGGGGCTTTTTTTCATCGACTGCCGTTTCGGCGGTTTTTCCGCTGGGAAGTTATAAAACACCGGTATTTGAACGTATTACATCCGATTTTACCGCCGCAATTCCGATTTCGTCCCATATAACCGTTTTGTGCAGCCTCTTTGCGGGGAGTAATTTGTCGGAGCAGCTTAAAAAAACGCCCTCGCTGATTCCCGTATACGGCTTTCACTTAAAAGACCGTATGTTTTTTCCCCATGTGACGGCTAAACGGAAATTCGGCGTACACAAAGCGGCGGCAGCCTTCGGTTTCCAAATAAGGCCATGGGAACAACTTACCATTTTGGGCGGACATATGTTTTTTTCCGTAAACGGTGCAATCGGCGACGTATGGGCCGACTATGCAAGCTTTCCGCGCAACGGCGATTTTGCATGGCGCGTTTCCGGCGGTACCGGATTACGCATAAAAGATATGTTCGGCATCAGAGTTTGCGCAGGGGCCGGAAACTCGGACGGAAAAATCTCGCCCTTTATATCCTGCGATTTCGGTAACATTTTATACTAGAGCGTAAAACAGTTCCGAATACGCTTTTCTTATTTTCGCTTTTAGGCTATAATCCGGCTATGGCAAAGACAGTCGACGATAAAAAAATCATTTATTCTATGGACCGCGTGTCGCGTTCATACGGAACCAAAACCGTTTTAAAGGATATAAGCATTTCCTATTATTACGGTGCGAAAATCGGAGTTATCGGAGCGAACGGCTCGGGTAAATCGAGTTTGTTTAAAATCCTTGCGGGAGTCGATACCGAATTTACCGGAGAAACTTCAATTTCGCCCGGCTATACGATAGGCTACCTTCCGCAGGAACCTCATCTTGAAGAGGGTAAAACCGTAAAAGAAATCGTAAGCGAGGGCGTAAAAGAAATTACCGACTTGCTTGAAGAATTCGATAAGGTAAACGAAGCGTTCGGAGAGCCGGATGCGGATATAGATAAGCTGTGCGCAAAGCAGGCGGCCATTCAGGAAAAGCTTGATGCCGCGGATGCGTGGAATCTCGATTCGAAATTGGAACTTGCGATGGACGCCCTCCGCTGCCCGCCGCAGGATATGAACATAGACGTGCTTTCGGGCGGTGAAAAAAGGAGAGTCGCCCTGTGCCGCCTCTTACTGCAAAAACCGGACATTCTCCTGCTGGACGAACCGACAAACCACTTGGACGCCGAAACGGTGGCATGGCTTGAGCGGCATTTACAGCAGTACGAAGGAACGGTTATCGCCGTTACCCACGACCGCTATTTTTTGGACAATGTGGCCGGCTGGATATTGGAACTCGACCGCGGCGAAGGTTACCCGTACAAGGGTAATTATTCCGGCTGGCTTGAGCAAAAAAAGGCCCGCCTTGAACTTGAAGAAAAGGGCGAAAGCGAGCGCAAAAAGGCTTTGGCGCGTGAATTGGAATGGATTCATATGAGTCCCAAGGGACGCCAGGCAAAGCATAAAGAGCATATCGCAAAATACGAACAGCTTTTAGCCGCCGAAAACAAGGCTCAGGTAAAAGACAGCGTTATTACGATTCCCGCAGGCCCGAGATTGGGCAATGTGGTTATAGAAGCGCAAAATCTTACCAAAGCTTTCGGCGACAAACTTTTATTCGAAAACCTGAACTTTACCGTGCCGCCGGGAGCCGTCGTCGGCATTGTGGGGCCAAACGGTGCGGGAAAAACAACCCTCTTTAAATTGATTATAGACGCGGCCGCTCAATTAAAGGGGCGGACTGCTGAAAACGGGGAAAAGCCGGATAGCGGTTCTATCCGTATCGGAGAAACGGTTAAGCTTGCCTACGCCGATCAAATGCGAAGCGGTTTGGATGCACATAAAACCGTATGGGAGCAGCTTTCAGGCGGCCTCGATATTATCAAGCTCGGCGCAGTCGACAAGGACGGAAGAGCCGTAAACGGTGCAATCCGCGAAGTGAACAGCAGGGCCTATTGTTCGTGGTTTAACTTCAGCGGAGCCGACCAGCAAAAAAAAGTGGGCGTTTTATCGGGCGGCGAGCGCAACAGGCTCAATTTGGCGATGATGATAAAAGAAGCGGCAAACGTCCTTCTTTTGGACGAACCGACAAACGATTTGGACGTTGCAACCATGAGAGCGCTCGAAGACGCGATTCAGGACTTTGCAGGCTGTGCCCTTATCGTCAGCCACGACCGCTGGTTTTTGGACAGGGTTTGTACCCACACCCTCGCATTCGAAAACAACAGCGAAGTGCGCTGGTTTGAAGGCACATGGAGCGAATACGCCCAATGGCGGCGCAAAGAGCTGGGAATCGACGCCGAGCGCCCGCACAAAACGATATACCGCAAAATGGAGCGGTAAAACGTATGAACGGGGCTGCCGTAAAGCTTTATCTTTCGGCAGCGCCGCATCCGTTTATACCGGGGCAAAAAATGACCTTTTTACCATTGCCTCCAATTCTTCCACACTTATTTTTGAATATTTTACCGAGGGGATAACTTCCTTTAAAGCGGCATAGTTCGCTTTGGTGTATGCAAAATAAAAATTTTTTATAGTTGTATAAACTTGAAAACTCCGTTGGCCGAAATTGTCGATGGATACGATTTCAATATCATCAAATAAAAAATCTTTTTTTGAAAAAACCGATATTTCCGTAAAACCCTTTTCAGTTACTAAAATATCACATATAGAAATAGATGCAAGAAATCCTATTCCGCCCCCAAAAAGAAGCAGCACGGAAATATCTCCCAACCGCCCTTTGTTTCCCGTAACAGCCGACACAATAAACCACACAAGCCAAACAACAAAAGCAAAAAACGATCCGATTGCAAGCGGTGTTTTTGATGTTTTATTCATACTTCTATACCCTCGTTGCATAGAATGTTCATATTCATACAAACCGAAGATAAAAATATTTTATCTTCAAACTTACAAGTTACCTGTTGCATATATACATAATTCGCATACCATACCGGCTTTGATACTTGAACATGCCTATCCGCTTTTTTATTATAGACCATATATATTTCTTCTCTATGATAGCCGCTGTCCGCATTCCCGCCGATTATATGGTCAAATTGCATGGATATACCGAGAAAGACAACTCCCAATACAATACAAACCGCCGCAAAATTATGGTTTATTTCCATTACCGGCTCCTTATATACATATATCCTCTAGCTAAAATACCGTTAGCAGGCGCCACCATAGAAAGCTCCGGAGCTTCATACAACATATACACCCCGCCTAAACAGACATCTTTATACTTACTTCCCGGATACACATCTTTTACAATTACCCTTATAGTGCCCGTTACACTTTTCGGCAGCGTAATCACTTGCGGATGAGGACTGTCATTAAGCAGAAACGGCCATGCTCCCTGTTTTGTTTTAACTATAATTGTTTTTAAACGCGCATT
Source organism: Treponema sp. OMZ 840 (assembly GCF_050937815.1). Lineage (NCBI taxonomy): Bacteria > Pseudomonadati > Spirochaetota > Spirochaetia > Treponematales > Treponemataceae > Treponema > Treponema sp. OMZ 840. The sequence goes on along the minus strand of NZ_JACDIJ010000017.1, from coordinate 9,063 downwards.
ATTATAGTACCAATCGGGAGAATCGGCTTTAACAAAACCGTTGACAATTACCAATTCTTGAGTTTCTCTGCCGATTTTTTTCTCCACCCATTCTCCGATACCGTTTTTACCGCCGGTAGGTACCCAAGGATTTCCGATTTGCAAATAAAATTTTGACTTTCCGTTATAAACAACAGGGGTATTATTCAGCGTTTCTTTTAAAACGGAGCTGAATCCCGTAAAAGATAAAGAAACGTCATCAATGCCTATCCATAAATCTTTCCAACGCGGAGCTTTCGGCAAACGCACATAAGAAGAATCCCTGCGCAATCCCCACAACGTATCTCCGGTTTTACAATCGATAAGCACACAAATAAGATTTTGAAAATACAAAACCATAAAACGCCTTGTTTTTGTTTGAAGAAATAAAAAATCTTTGTACAGCTCTAAAGAATACGGTTCGGATAGGGTGCGGGCAATAAAAACCCCTTCTTCATTTTTGACTAAATCGAATTCGGGAATATCCAGTTCAAGTTTGCCGTTTTTAAATACCATCTTAAACCCGGGCCCCGTCATGTCGTCATAATATCCCGTATACACATATTCCTGATTTTCAAAGGGGTATGTAAACACTTTCACCGTGCACACACACAGAAAAAAAAGAAAAATAAAACGTACTTTCATAGGCCTAATCCAATTATTTACCGGTTAATATTCCGATTTAGGTACGGTAAATTTTTCAAACATCCCGCTTTTTTCGTTAAAATAAAATATAATGGGGTCGGTTGTACTCTTGCCCTTATTCCAAAACGGGTGCAGATAAAATCCGTTTTCGACTATTTCGATTTTCCATGCATAAAAATCGTCGCCGAATCGTTTTCCGTCAATAACGGAACGAGTTTTCGTATCGGTTATAACCGTATCTTTTATTTCAAAAAAGATAACCGGTTTTTCCCCCTCTTTGAAAATAACGGCTGTTTTTATAAAGCCGTCTTCCGTGTATTCTCCTTGAAGAAAACAGCTCACATCCGTTTTTACGGTTATAGGTAGACGAGGCAGCCCCTTCATATTTGCAGCCGGGTTTTCGTTTTTATTACATGCGACAAAAAGAAAAAATAAAACGGATAAAACATAATTTCTCATACGCATTCCATAACATAACTTCAATGTACACAATTTTATACCCCGTTTTTACCCCTTGTCAAGGAAAAATCAATTTTTCAGCGGTATGCCGTTTTTCTTTTTCCGGCGTTTTTCGGTTTCGTTCACAATCAATGCGGCAATCGCGCAGATAAAACCGGCCGGTGCGGCGGCAGCATATAACAGCATCACGGGTATATCATGCGTGTATTTACGCATCCACTCTTGTTGTTCGGGAGTTACCTCTTTTCCTGCAAATATGCCGTCTGCGTTCAAGTCGAATGAATAGAGCTTGTCTTCCATATGCTTTTGGTCGATTATTGCAGGTATGGCGATACAGCCGCTTATAATAAAAAATACGCTTAAAAAAAGAAGTTTTCGTTTATCGCGAAAAAGGTGTATCGCCGTAAACAATATGTAGGGAATAAAGCCTATCAAAGTGGTACCGATACAGAATTTAAAAAGCGCATTCACATATATAAAAAATACACTTACCGCGATATTTTGTGAATGCAGATTTTCGAGTGTTTTAAATACTCCGAATAAAAATTCGCTTGCAACTAAAAAGGGTGTCCCAAAACCGACCAAAACAAAGGCGGCCGCCATCGGTTTATGATTTTTATTTTTTAAATGTATAATTGCATTTACAATTAAGGAAGACAGTGCAAACAGAAACCCTTTTGCGGCGGCAGCAACGTACAAAAAGACAGTATCCTGCGCAGTAAGTGTCGGTTCGGCTGTATGCCGGGAACCTGCTATAGCAAGGTTAAAATACCGCGCGATAAAAAAAATACCGGTAAAAATAAAAAATACGCTCAAAAATACTGCCTGCCGTCCGTATTCTTTCTTTCCACAAAATAAAGCGAGCGCAATTGTCACACACAGCCAAAAAACAACGGTACATATTGCACCTGCATTCCCTTGAAAAAATAACGCAAAAAACTCATTGATAAAAAGTACGCACGGCACGTATATCTTAAAAAACAAAAAATTCGGAATTTTCATTTTAATGACACAACCGATTTTATCTTACACCGTGTCTTTTACCTTTGTCAAAAGAAAGCGATTTTTCGGGCGGCAGTTTCTTATAAATATGATTTTTCAACTTATCCCCCAAAAAAAACACCACTTTATATATAATTCCGAATATAAGACTTGCCAAGCAGACATATACAAAAAAAACGAACCGCGCACCGTCACCGCTATAGACAGCATCGGCCCATCGTTGATAATCTCCGACCTGTTCATCGTCTGTCCAAATACCGTCTTTGTTTATATCAAATTTATTGAGCCGGTATTCGTTATGAGCTCTTTTTGCAAAAAAATAAGTCCCATATATAAAAACAGGCAAGCCCAATTCTACAAGAAAAAATACAATTGTTAACAAAATCTTAACGAATTTTATTTTCATACGCACATATCAACTCCATTCTATACCCCGTTTTTACCCCTTGTCAAGGAAAAAGGGCGGCATAAACGGCGGTTAAAGTACCGCATCCGTTACGGCTTTTGCGGTGTCAAATACCCCGAAAAGCACCAGCCTTCCGTGCCGTCCTGTAGACGCACTTTTACCAAAGAAGCCGTTATGCCGTCTATATGGGTTGTTTGTCCCGTTTGCATAAGCGTAAGAGCTTGCCCCTTCGGTATCAAGCCTACTTTTTGTGCCTGTAAATTCGGCTCGGAGCGTATATTTAAATTATCTGAGGCATAATATACCGAACCGACACTGTAACGGCCGTCAGTTGCCTTTTGTGCCGGTTGAGAGGTACCGGATGCATTCCGAACCATACGAATACCTATATAATATCTTTCCAAAGGATCACTGCCGCCCCTAGCCGATAAAACAGCCATATAGGCAAGCATATTTACCCCTACATCTTTTTTATCGGAATAACAACTACAGGTTCCGCATGAAAGGCGTGATTTATTTATACCTTCTTCCCCTGCGGAATTCGGTTTTATATCCCAGCACCATTCCCATGCATTCCCGAATACATCGTATAAACCGACGGGGTTCGGCTCAAGTTTCCCAACCGGCTCGGTCGATGAGGAATTCGTTGCAACCCATGCATATGTTTCTACGGGTTTCGTTTCCCACCACTTTGATTTTATTCCTTCCAAACCGCCCAAAGCAAAATAAATCCATTCCGTTTCTTCCGGTAACCGGTAGCCGTCGGCATTTTTATTGACAACAATTTTAGGCATTTTTACCGGTTTGGGATAGGTATATGAGCTTTGTGTCGGTATGCTGCCTTTTAACGTATAAACCGGTGTATAGCCTTCTTTTTTGCTCCGCCAATTACAATATTCAAGCGCTTCAAAGAATGTTATACCTATGGCAGCCGATTCGGGATACGACATAAGATTGTAATAATTCAGCTGTACCGCCGTAATGTTATAGAATTCCTTTTTGCCCGTTTCATTTATAAAAGCTTCCCACTCTTTTCGGCTCGTTTCGTATTTTTGCACGTATAAATCCGGCACCGTAATTTCTTCAGAGCCTATACCAAGCAGTTTTTTCCAATTATATACTCCGCCCTTTACAAATACGTTTTCAACAGGAATTACGGCAGGTTCGGCCGCATAGCAAACAAAAACAAACATAAAAAACAATAAAGGTATAACATTCTTTTTCATCTTTTATTCTCCCTCTATGCGGCCTTTTCAAGGAAAAGAGTTACCTTCAAAAATCTTTTTAATATTTTTTGCTCCCGCTTACTCAGTTTGTCGCGTGTTATCGGTTGATTGTACATTCGCAACCAAACTTTTTTAGACGATACTTTTATATCCGGAATAAAATCAAAACGCTCTTTTAAGGGGTCTAAAACAAGTAATTCCAAATCCGGGCAAAAAGAAAAATCCAAGCCTTCGGACCGTATCTTTTCTATGCGTTCCCTCGGTATATAACCATTGTACTCTACTTTTTTTAATTTTGTCATACCGGATAAAACGGAAAAATCGGCAAAATGTACGGAACCGAAATATACCTCTTCTACACTTGATAGTTTTTTTAGAAAATTATAATTTGTAAGAAACGCTAAAGTTTGAAATTCCAAAACTTTTAAGTTCTTTAACTTTTCCAAACCTCTGATATCTTGTGTTCTATACCTGTTACTGTCCGAATCAAAAATAACCAGCCTTTCGATATCAGCCGGATAGTATTCGGCAATTTCCGTACCGTCTGTCATTACCCTGATTATTTTTACATCCTCAGCAAATGCCCATACAGCCATTATAACTAAAAATAACAACATTACATTTTTTTTCATACAAAACTCCAAATTAAAACAAGCGGTGATATTTCAGTCGTTTGTTTTAACTCCTCCTTACGGTATGTCGGGAACAAACAAGTAAAATGTTTTTAGCACGATATTATTCCCCACCGTTTAATAAAAGTTCTTGTTTTAACGCTGTTTCCACACGGAAACTTTGTGTATCGTTTTATTTGTATACTCATATTGTATCCAAGCCGTTTCAAGACCTTCCCCTTGCGTCCATATATCTTTTTTATACAGCATAACCGCAGGCGTGCTGTCTTTTATTTCAAAGGGCGTACCGAACTCAACCAATACATCGTAGGGTGTTTTACCGATATACTTACTCCACTTTTCACTTACAGAAGTTTTATTATAAAAGGCGGCATAGCGTATTTTATACACACCTTCGTGAACGGTATACCGCAATACAAAGCTGTCCGATTCTGCGATAACGGCGGAATCATAAATACCTGAAAAAACGGCTTGTATATCATTTTTTTCGGCCGATCCCGACATATCGGCACCCGACATATCGGCGGAAGAAAATTCGGTAATTTTACAGTCTTCGGTTATGGAGAGCGCAGAAGCGGGGATGTCCGCAAAAATATCGGTTTCAAAAATATCTTGTACTTCCGTTTTCTCCGTTGTTTTTGTTATATCCGTTTCATCGGTTTTGTTTATACCCTTCGAACAGGACACACACATAATCAATATGATTATAGTCCATATATATTTCATGCTTTACCCCGCTTTAATATGGTTTTATTGGTCACGCGCCAAAAGAATACCGCTTATCGTTTTTTTGTCACAGTCAAATTGTATATAATATTCATGTGCCGTATAAAATATGGAAGAAGAATTAAGTCTTTTAGGTTCGCCGAAAATCCGTAAAAGATAATCGGTACTTTTTCCTATATAAGAACTCCATTCGGATGCAATTGAAGTTTCCCCCGTCAATTTGACATATTGAATCTTATACGTATCCTTGTATTTTGTATAAATAATTTTAAAACTTTCCGACGAACATATAATCACGGTATCCCATTCTCCTGCAAAGCGCCAATGCTCTTGTCTTGCTTCATTTTCATTCAATTTTTCTACTTTGTGAGCTTCCGTAATCAATTCGGGATTTTCGGGGATCTCCGCAAAAATATATGTTGAAAAAATATCTTTCGGCACATTAATTGCTTCTTTTTGTCCTTGTTCGGCATAGACCGCACCCTGCATTCCAAAGAAAATCAACCGTAAAACATTCATACCGATGAATAATAGTAATCGATAGTTTTTCATAATCACTCCTGCACTCTTAATAAGGCGAATCCGTTCGAAGAAAGTAACGCTCCGTCTGTTATTTTAGCCAGCCATGCGGCATCGGCTATACTATTTAATCCTATACAGCCCCATGTTGTTCCGGGTGCAAAATGGATTCCGTATCCTGTCTTACTTTCCGGCTTCGCCTTTTATAACAGGGAAAAACCCCAAACGCAGTTTCCGACGTCTTTATCCTTTATGCATATATTCTTTTACCAATTTTATAATTGCTTGAATATCTTTATCAGTTTCGGCTGTATTCTCAATCGAATTTGAGCGCTTATCAAAACAACCGATACGGCCGTTTTCAACTTTGTAATAGCGTTCCGTTATTTCGGCATTTTCCGTCGTATACCGTTCTTGGTACATAAAGTATTCTTCATATATAAACCATGTTGTTCCCTCATATATGAATGTATAATGAACTTTTTGCATTGACCCGAAAAACATAAGTTGATAATAATTTCCCTGTTTTTGCGGATTTTTATTTTCAAAATAAAATAAAACGCCGTCCCTTCCGATTTCTTCGTTTAAATTGACTTCCTTTTTCGGTGTGCCGGCATAGAGGCTTTCATACCGCTCAAATAACTTTCGAAAATCATTTTCCGCAAACACACAGGTCATCATTACAATAAAAATAACGTAACTAACAATTCTTTTATTTAACATCGACAAAGCCTCTTTATACAATCGATTACCTCGTGCCGGTTAAAGTACCGCATCCGTTACGGTTTTTGCGGTGTCAGATACCTAGAAAAGCACCAGCCTTCCGTACCGTCCTGTAAACGCACTTTCACCCAAGAAGCCGTTATGCCGTCTATTTTTTCTTTTGCCCCAAGTTTAAGAATCTGCAGTTGTGTTCCCTTGTTCGCCGTGCTCAGTTTTGTTCCGTCACTCCCCGCCTTATCGAGGATATTTAAATTAGCTTGCGTGTAAAAAGCGGTTGTGTTAAGCGGAAGTTTCATATCGAACAGATTTTGCACCGATATATAGAGCTTGTCGTAATAATCCAAAAACACAAGCATCCATGGCGGAAGCCGCTTTGAGCGGTTTTCAAGGTGTTCTCTGAATTGTTCTTGTTCTTTTCCCGAAATAAAAGCCCATGTATCTGCATAGGTATCTTTTCTGAAATATTCCAGAAAAAAAGGTACAAGATCCAAATTCCAATCATAACAATACAGTTTTATAAAAGAGATACGGTCTTCTCCGTTTAAAAAAGCACATTCTATCCAATACATTTGAGGACAGGGAACATTTTCATAGAGTTGAAAACCGATGTTCATTTCCCCTATAATATACCCGTTATATTGCATTTTTTTATGTATAAGAAAATTGGGGCGGGAAAAGGTTCTTCCCTCATCATCAAAGAGGACATATTCGTTTTTTTGTGTTCTTTGTAAAAGTTCTTTTATATCTTTTGCACAAAGTTCTTGTTGTTTTGAGAACTCTTTCGGTAACTCATAACCAACGGCTCCATAATAACCGTATTCATATATCGGTTTTGAAAGTAAAGTGTGGGCGAAATATCCTCTTTTAATTTTTTCCGGTATATCTTTTATATAAATATCATATATTTCATAGGTATAGCGGGTTGCTCTTTCTTTTTCGCTCATACGTTCCCATCGCTCGGCCGACTCTTTATCAAATTGAATAGCGATGGGTATATCAAAATTCTTTACAAAGTTGTCAGGTATAAGAGAGGCTGTTTCACTTTCGGTGATAAAAACCTCTTGAGAATATACAAGCGATAATAAAAAACACAGTGAATACAGCACTCTCTTTTTCATACGCTGCCTCCGTTACAGTTTAAATCGTAATGTGCGGTCTTCTCCGTTTATCCCCCTCGCCTTTGTCAAAAGGAAGCGATTTTTCAGACGGCAGTTTCTTATAAATATGATTTTTCAACTTATCCCCCAAAAAAAACACCACTTTATATATAATTCCGAATATAGGACCTGTCAAGCAGATATATACAAAAAAAACGAACCGCGCACCGTCACCGCTATAGACAGCATCGGCCCATCGTTGATAATCTCCAACCTGTTCATCTTTTGTCCAAATACCGTCTTTGTTTATATCAAATTTATTGAGCCGGTATTCGCAATAAGCGCTGTCTGCAAAAAAATAAGTCCCATATATAAAAACAGGCAAGCCCAATTCTACAAGAAAAAATACAATTGTTAACAAAATCTTAACGAATTTTATTTTCATACGCATTATCTCCAGTTTATTTTTTCAGGATTTGGAAAACTTACACAGAAATACTGTTAACAATCTTTTCACCGTAATCTCTCTTTGAATTTTACGTCTTTTTTTTGTGTTTTTTATAAATTATAATAATTACATTATACATAAATACTATTATAAACGAAAACATCAAGGACACAAATACTGTTTCTTTAGATAAAAGCAACATATGAGATGATGCTCCTTGAGTAGATTTCTTAAACCAATAATCAAATTCACCATTTTGTTCGGCAAGGTCATAAAAACCGTCTTTATTAATATCATATGAGTCAACTTTGTGATTAATATATACGAATCTACCCCAAATAATCCCATTTAAAACAATAAAAATGATTAAAAATGAAGTTAAAAATATTACTACGCTTTTTTTCATTTTTTTACCATTTTTTGTTATTTGGAACAGAAAAACTTATTGACCATGTTCTGGGATAAAAGGCATATGGGAAACTTCCGTTTCTTTCTAAATTAGGACCAATACCATCAGCTTTTGGAGAATTATTCCTAAAATCATAAATATCCCAGAAGCCATCTCCATCGCTAGCAGTAAAGTCAACAACACAAAACTCGGTACCTGTTGATATTTTATATTTAATTTGTGTATTTCCCATAAAGAACATGCCATTTTTATCATATATACTGTTTTTTCCAAAAAGCAAATTTTTCCCAGATAGTGTTATTCTGTAATTACCTTCAGCAAGGGGAGTGTTTCCAGATTGAATTTTATTTTCTTTTTGAGCATTTTTTTCTCTTAGCGCTTTGTAAACGTCATCACCTAACCAAGCCTTTGTACCATTTCCATTGTTATATAAATATTCTGCTTCTTCATTATTATTTATAAGAGGTGCTCCTGTCGGCATTACTGTTCTTTTCCCCATGTCAACAGTTTCACCGACCTGCAAAGTTCTTGGATCTCTTGTTTTATCCCAATTCGATTCGTGCCAATCTTTGCCTGTCAACCGCTGTAAACCTGATAATGTAGCTTTCTTTTGAGCGGTGAACGTTGCATCTCCGTTATTGACCCATGTCCCGTCACTACTGACAGATTTGATATTTTCTTGTCCCGCCAGTCCGTTCCGCCATTCGCCTGCACCGTCTTTTTTACCGTTTTGTACCGTTCTTATTCCCGTCA
>NZ_JACDIJ010000016.1:0-37989 GCF_050937815.1 Treponema sp. OMZ 840 | reverse complement strand
AACTTCACAGTCCCGGCACGGATGCCGGAAAAGCCGTTAGTAATGAGTTTCGGGCTTTGCCCGAAACTCAAGTTAAAAACCGCACAGGACGTGCGGTTTTTAAACGTTGTGAGAAAAGTTTGTAAAGATTGAAAGCTTTGTAAGTTCCGGCAGGATTGCCGGTACGGCTCTATGCGGCGCGGAATTGCACACCGCGGTGCAATTTCCGTACAGGGCAGACTACGCGGACGAACGAACGAACGAACGAACGAACGAACGAACGAACGAACGAACGAACGAACGAACGATTATGCACGGCTCGACAGCTTTGTCAAGTACCCGGTGCGCTTTTTGTGCGGAAAAGATAAAAGATGTAGTATCTGTCTTGCCGTTCATAAGTCCTCGTAAAAAGTCAAGATGAAGCACAGCACAGATGTAGGTAAGCGGATTATCCGCAATGTTTTAAATCCTGCACACGGACGTGCAGAAAAGCTTTAGATAGCCAAGTTTACCTGCGGCAAATGGCTTGCCGCAGGTAAACTTGAAGCATAAAACCGAGCAGGAAGTTCGGTTTTATGCAACTGTACATCCAATGCTATCTTTAAGTGTGAGCAATTCTTCAGAATTGCGAACCTAAAGCTGTTTTTATGCGAGTTTTGCGAAGCAAAACTCGACGTGCAAGCGTGCGGCGCTATGTGAGCCGCACGCTTGCACCCGTACACGGATGTATGCGAAAGCTATAGGTAATGAGTTTCGCACCCTGTGCGAAACTCGGATTAAAGAGCGGACAGGATGTCCGCTCTTTAAACATTATATCCTAATTTTCCGAAAATAACAACTTTTGGGCGATTTTTTCAATGGGTAATTAACTTACAATTCGGCTATTTCCGCCTCGGAAAGCCCGGTGATTTTGTGAATATCACCCAAAGGGTAATTCATCGACTTCATTACAGCTGCCGTTTCCAAAGCTTTTTGACGGGCACCCTGAGTAAAGCCTTTTTCAAGCCCGATAGCCTCGCCTTCCTCTAAGGCTATTTCACGTTCTTCTTCTCTTTGAACCGCTATATCGGTTGCGTAATCATATTCTGCCAATAACATATTCATTACCTCCCGCGATTTGCGTTCCAAGTACTCTTTAAGTATATCATTATTTATACATTCCTGTACAGCTTCGTAATATCAAAAAGCAGATACGTTGGGACGCCGCTCAAAAAGGCTGTCTGGAAGCTTCGCTGACCGATACCGCGCTTCGCTTGTGCAGAATTTTTTGTGCGTCGTCCACGTATCCGCTGTCTTCATATATACGATTAACCGTAATGTATACTTTAAAACATTTTAATGCCGGCACGGATGCCGCCGTTTCCGTATAGTCGCGATGTTTGGGGCTTGCACCAAACTCGAGGTCAAGGAATGTACACGGATGTGCATTCCTTGACACAGCATGTTCAAGTTGACGGTTGACTGGTGTTCTGCGAGTACAATGATTTTATTATCTACAAGGAAGGACACATCGTTGTAAAAGTTCATGTACAGGATTTGTTCCAGTCTGATATGACGCAGCTCACAGTCAAGCGGCAGCTGTGTTCCGTGCAATGCGTTGTACAAACTGATAAAGTTTGATTTTGCCGACTTATCCGCCCCGAAAAAGTCGGCAAACACGGAGTCCTTATAGGTTCGTTTGGGATTAGCCTTTGTCATACTTCACCTCCACCTAATATATAGGTGTCAGTTGACAAAAAAACAGACTTTTTCCGAAAAAAACAACTTTTTGACGATTTTTTCAATTAACTGCGGAAAACTGTGTAAGCCGCCGTTTAGGGACAAAGGCGGCGGACGGAAAACGCAAGGGGGATTACGGGAAATTGAATTATCTTTTTTAACTTCTTTGCGTGCCCTGCGCACACTGCGGTTACATCACCGTTAATTCCACAAACCCATCGGATTTACCGCCGAACCGTATTTAAAAACCGAAAAGTGTAAGTGCGGCCCCGTACTTAAACCGGTATTTCCCACCCAGCCTATAACGCTTTTTGTATCCACATGCTGCCCTTTTCGGGCTTTTACGCCGGCCAAGTGTCCGTACAGTGTACGATAACCCGAATGGTGAGCGACTATAACATAGTTACCGTATACGGAATTATAGCCGACCGTCGTTACCTTGCCGACCAATGCCGCATATACGGGCGTCCATGTAGCCGCCGCCATATCCACACCGTTATGAAACGATCTTTTTCCGGTAAAAGGACTGTTTCGCCAGCCGAAAACGGAACTTAAATAATAACGTCCGCGCAAAGGCCGTCTGAACAAATCGCCGTTTATTTCTTGGCGCGTAACCCAATCCAAAAAAGCGTCGGGAACAAAAACGGTTACTCCGGCTTCCAAAGCGCTTTGTTCGTTCAGATGATTTACTGCCGCCGTTTTTTTAGCCGACACTTGATATTTTTCGGCAATACTGCCGGGCGTTTCGCCGGGTTTTTTAGTTGTATATAAAATACCCGGCATCGACGGAATCCGTAAATATTCGCCGATTTGAATACGCCGGGTTTGCCGAATATTATTTATACTGATTAAGGTATCTTGGGTAACGCCGAAATTTTCGGCAATAACGCTTATCATATCGCCTTTGCGTATGCGGTACGCCGAATAGGTAAGTTCGGGATACAAACCGGCATTTTGCACCGCCTTTGCCCACACTGCGGGTTCGGGTAAAAAAGAGCGGAACGGTTTTGTATTGGCATAAAAAGCCGAACTCATATCATAACCGCCCTGCCCCGCAAAAAGTTCGGATATAAAAAAATCGCCGGAAGGCAAAGCCGACGGTACGGATTGTACCCCCGCCTGTTCCGATACAATGAATTCCGTACCCAAAAGCGCTTCGTTTTCCGCAGTAAAAGAAACCGTGTTTTTTGCCTTTTTTTTCGCCGAAACGGAACTGTTATATACCGAAAAAGAAAAGGCGGCATATAAAAAAACAACGCAAAATCCGGCAAAAACAAAAGCACAGCTCCGTAAAGAAAAACAAAAAAAAGTACTTTTTTTAAACATTTAATCCGCCTTTTTTCCCAATCCTATTAAATAGGTTTCAAAAGATTCCGAACGGCAGGCTGCCGGCTTAAAACTGCGGGCGGAAGAAAACAGGGTTTTCATCTTTGCAAGTACAGCCTGCTGATCTCCTCCTTGAAATATTTTTACCGCACAATGGCCGCCCTTTTTGAGCATCGCTTGTGCATAATAAACAGCGGTTTCAGCCAAATCGACCGAACGGGAAGTATCTATCAAGCGGTTTCCCGTTGTAGGCGGAGCGGCGTCGCACACAAGAACATCATACGGGCCTTCCGACTTTAAACGAGCTTGCACATCTTCATCGTACAAATCCCCCTGTAAAAACACCAGATTCGTTCCCGTAACGTTTTTTGCCAGCGGTTTTAAATCAACCGAAACAACCTTCCCCGATCCTGCCAAAGTTCGCAGTATAAAAACCGTCCAGCTTCCGGGAGCGGCTCCCAAATCAAGTACGCAAGAACCCTTTGTAAACAGCGAATACTTTTCGTTTATCTCCTTCAGCTTATACACCGAGCGTGCAGGATAACCCTCGCTAAAAGCTTTTTTCGACCAAAAATCCGGTTTTTCATACGAGTTTACAGACATTTAAGCTCCGAACTATTTTCTTTATCGGAAAAATTCACTATAATCAATACCATGAATTCCGATTTTAAATCAAGACTTAAAAAAATAGAAGCGGTTTTGCAAAAGAATTTACCCGGCAGTCCCTATACCGCATTATGGAAGCACAATGCATTCGGAAAAATCGACAAAGCCGTTTGTTCACAGCACATCGAAGCGCTTACCGAACCGTGCAGAATCCTCATCGAATCCGGCGGTAAACGCTGGCGGCCGCTTTTTATGATTTTATGCGCGGAAGCCGCCTCGGAACGGAAAAAAAACAAAACGGAATTAATAAAACAAGCTTACTCCCTCTGCCCCTTAGTCGAATTTGTGCATACGGCAAGCCTCATCCATGACGATATAGAAGACAATGCCGATATGCGCCGCGGAAAACCGGCCGCCCATATAAGCTGGGGAATCGATACTGCTTTAAATGCGGCTTCTTGGCTTTATTTTCAAGCAAGCGCTTGTCTTACAGGTATAGCCCCGGCTTTAAAGATAAAACTGTATGACGCCCTTACCGCCGAATTGCGGCGGTTGCATTTGGGACAGGCAATGGATATAAGCTGGCACAAAAACAATGCCGCACTGCCGACGGTTCGCGAATATCTTGCAATGACTTCCTTAAAAACCGGAACACTTGCCTCACTTTCGGCACGCTGCGGCATTTTAGCCGGAGGAGGTTCTCCTGAAAAAGCCGGGCAAGCCGCCCTATATGCAGCGGATATAGGCGTCGCCTTTCAAATACAAGACGATATCATAAACCTTACACGGGGCAATGTCGGTAAAAAACGCGGCGATGATATAGTGGAAGGAAAAAAAAGCCTGCCGGTTTTATATCATTTACAAGAACATCCGGAAGATTTAAAAAAACTGATGAGTTATTTTGAATGTGCCGCACGGGAAGGAATCGATTCTCCGGCAGTTGAAAAAGCCGTCAACCTTTTACTCGGCGGCAATGCGGTACAAAGAGCGCTCAAACAAAGTACCGACTTAATTGAAGCGTCTTGTACGCGCATACAAAAACTCTATCCGGGCACTACCGCAGTCCGCCTTATTACCGAACTTTTTTCGGGCTTGCAAAAATGTTAAGATACCGTCAAAACAAAAACACGGTACTTGCCCCTTTTGCTTTTATACCGTACAATTAAAAACGGAGGCAATATGAAGGAAAATCCCGAAAAATTAAATACCCATGCAATTGAACTTGCTTCCCAAGGCGAATATGCAGAAGCCATTGCCTGCTTTAAACGGGCAATAAGTATAGAAAAATCCAATGCTCTTTTATGGTATAATTTGGGACTGACGTACCGCGATTCGGGTAATTTGCACGCCGCAAAGCAAGCTTTGCTTACCGCGTACAATTTGGATAACACGGATGAAGAACTTTTGGAAAGCCTTACCCTCGTTTGTTTTGCCCTCGATGAAACGGACGAAGCGTTCGAATATTGCTCGGAAGGAATCGAATTGAATTCGGACAATCCTCATGTATGGAACAATCTGGGCGTATTGTATTTTACGCGCGCCGAATACCAAAAAGCGTGTTCCGCCTTTGAGCAGGCGGTAAGTTTGTATCCGCACTATTACGATGCTGTTTATAACCTGCGCGATACGTATACGGAACTCGGTAATAAAGTAGGTGCACAAGAATGCGCAAGACTGATGGCGCAAATGCGCAACGGGTAATTAAAGGAAACATAGATGCGTGACAGTGCAAAAATACTATCGATTGCCTCAAACGGCAGCGTTAAGGTTTTACCCCTGATAAAAAATGCCTGTATAAGCTGCACAAATACAAGCTGTGCAAAAGCGGGCAAGCCGTTTACGGCTCAAAACCCGCATTCTTTGTCCTTAAAGCCGGGTATGACGGTACGCATATCGGCAAAAAAAAGCAGCCAAGCGGTACAAGCATTCATTTCGCTTTTTATTCCCCTTATATGCGCTGCCGGCGGGTGGTTTGCCGCAAATACCTATGCGCTGTCAAAACAATTAAGCGGAGAATCTTTGCAGGCCGCAGGCGTACTGCTCGGACTTTTTATTCCGTCGATTGTGATTTTATGTATACGCAGGCATAAAACGCCCGCCTATAGCGAAATAACCGAGATTTTAGACTGAAAAAACCGAAAATCAGTATTTTAGTATTTTAAAGCCAATTCGTTAATGGTTTCGGCCATTTTATTCAGCGGAACCTGCTTTTGAACGGCGCCTAACTCAAAGGCGGCGCGCGGCATACCGTATACAATGCAGGATTCCGCATCCTGACCGAGTGTGCGTGAACCGGCACGGCGCAATTCGGCAAGTTCGGCAGCTCCGTCCTTACCCATACCGGTCATAATGATGCCCAAAGCATTGGCTTGGTATTCTTTTACAACGGATTGGAAAAGAACGTCGGCGGAAGGACGGTGTCCGTTACGCGGCGGATCTTGGTTCAAATGGACGACAGAAGCAAGGCGGCGCTTTTCAACAACGACATGATAACCGCCCGGCGCAATAAGAATGCGGCCTTCTTTAAGCACATCGCCTTCGGCAGCTTCTTTTACTTCTAAGGGACAAATATTATTTAAACTTGCCGCAAACTCGGCGGTAAAACCGGCCGGCATATGCTGAACAACAACTATCGGTTGACGAATTTTAGGAGAAAGATCGGCAAAAACTTCGCGCAAAGCGTTGGGACCGCCGGTTGAAATGCCGAATACGATAATTTCTATAGGACCGCTTTCACGAACGGCTTCTATCGGAACGGCTTGAGCTGTCGGCGCCTTTGCAAAAGACAGGACGGGTAATTTTTTTTCAAGAGAATCGCTTGCCGCCTGTGCCAAACCGGAAGTCCGCTTTTCGGCGGAAAATCCGAACAGGGGAATCTTTTTTCCTTTTTTGCGCGCATAAGAACCGCCGTAACTGTGTACCATTTCAACAAGGCGATCGGCAACTTTACCGATATCTTCCGAGCCGACATTGGACGGTTTAAGTAAAAAATCGCTTGCACCGAGTTCAAGACATTCCATTGTAACGGCAGCACCGCGGTGAGCAATGCTGGAAAGAATAATTACGGGAATATGTATGTTTGCCTTTTTCCGCTCGCGCATAAATTCAAGCCCGGTCATAACGGGCATTTCAAGATCCAAAATAATTACATCGGGATTATGGGACGGGATTTTTTCCAAAGCCATTTGCCCGTTCATCGCTTTAGCGACAACGGTAATACCGGGAACGGATTCAACCATTCTTGAAACAAGATTTCGCATTAAAGCGGAGTCGTCTACAATTAAAACGTCAATATTATCCATAACTCAATTCCACACTACACTTAGGTATTTTTTTGATATAAACAAGCCCAATCGGTTTTTAAAAATTCAAATTTGGTATCCATGCCGAATAAAGATTCGGAATGTCCGATAAAAAGATAGGATTTTGGGGCCATCGAATCCCAAAAGCGATTTATCGCAACAAGCTGCGCCGCTTCATCAAAATAAATAAGTACGTTTCTGCAAAACACAATGTCGAGATTACGCAATCCGGAATCATGCTTAAGATTATGATAGTCAAATTCTATTTTTGTTTTTAATTCTTCTTTTACCTGATATCCGCCGTCAGCCTTTGTAAAAAACCGCTGTAAATAATCGGGGGGAATGCCGGTAATACGGCTGTCGGGATAAAATCCCTGCTTACCGACCATCAACGATTTAAGAGAAATATCGGATGCCGTAATTTCAAAATCCATGCCGGCAGGCAAAATCGTTTTTAAAATCATGGCAATGGTATAAGGTTCTTCTCCGGTCGAACAACCGGCGCTCCATATTTTAATAAGATGCTGGCCGGCACTTTTTTTCAATTCGATAACGCGAGGAATAATATAATGAGTAAAAGCGTCGAAATGCGGCTGATTCCTAAAAAAACGGGTTAAATTGGTCGTTACGGAATCCAAAAGGGTTTTCATTTCTTCTTTGTCGGAGAGAATAAGTTTATAGTAATCTTCGACATCGGTTAATTCTTTTTCACGTAAGCGTTCTTTTAAACGGCTGTCTAAGATGGACCTGTTTGCCGCAGAAAACGTTATGCCGCTTTCATCATATATGGTTTTGCGAAACATATCGAACTGGGCGTCGGTCAGCAAGTCAATCATAAGGGATATTATAATTGATAAATAAAAAAAAGTAAATGGGACTTTCGAACATAGTTGACAAAAAACACCATAGATGTGAAAATTACAGAATGAGTAAATATATTTTAATAACGGGCGGAGTGTGTTCAAGCTTGGGAAAAGGAGTCGCTTCGGCAGCTATCGGGAGTTTGTTGGAATGCAGCGGCTTAAAAATTGCCATGATGAAATGCGACCCGTATATAAATGTTGATGCGGGAAATATGAATCCCTACCAACACGGCGAAGTATACGTAACTGCGGACGGCGCCGAAACCGATTTGAATTTGGGAAACTATGCCCGTTTTGCAAACGTTGAATTGAGCAGTTTAAATTCGATTACAACGGGTAAAATATATGATGAAGTTATAAAAAACGAACGCAGCGGCCGCTATAACGGGCGCGCCGTACAGGTTATTCCGCACATAACGGACGAGATAAAACGCCGCATTATGATTGTCGGTGCAAAAACCGAAGCCGATGTCGTTATTGTGGAAATAGGCGGAACCGTAGGCGATATAGAATCCATCCCATTTCTTGAAGCGGCGCGGCAGCTTATACGAGAAAAAGGCAAAGAAAATGCATTATGTATTCATTTAACCTTAGTTCCCATTATAACCGGCGGGGAATTAAAGACAAAGCCCACGCAGCACTCGGTAAAAAATATGCAGCAACTGGGCATACAGCCGGATATTTTACTGTGCCGCACCGAAATTCCGCTTGAAGAAGATATACGAAAAAAAATCGCTTCATTTTGTAATGTTGAAAAAGAATCGGTTTTTACCTCTATCGATGTCGAAAAATCGATATACGAGCTGCCGGTGGAATTCCATCGGCAGGGATTGGATGCGAACATTTTATCGAAACTCGGCTGGACGGGGCGTAAAACCGACATCAGTGCATGGAATCGTTTTATAAAAAAACTTAAAAATCCCAAAGGCAGGGTATGCGTTGCCATGCTTGGGAAAAAAACCTTCCTTGACGATTGTTATAAATCGGTAAGAGAAGCTTTGCTTCATGCCGCAATCAGCAGCCACGGCCTTGAGCTTGAAATACGAAAAATAGATGCCGAAACTCTCGAAAGCTGCACCGATATCCGGCCATATTTTAAAGATATAACCGGTATTATCGTGCCGGATAATTACGGACAAAGAGGTTTTTTAGGATTGCTGCAGGCAATCCGTTATGCCCGCGAACAAAAAATTCCGTTTTTAGGCATAGGGCTGGGAATGCAGCTCATGGCGATAGAAACGGCACGGCATCTTTTAGGATGGGAAGACTCCGATTCGACGGAATTTGTACAAAACTCGTCCTATCCGGTTATCAGTTTACCGGAAGAGCAAGCGGGCTTAACCGCAGCCGGTGTTATGCGCTTAGGCGACGGAGCGATAAACATTCAAAGCGATTCTCAATTGGCAAAGATTTACGGTAAACCCCTTGTCATAGAGCGGCATCGCAGCAAGTATACCTTCGATCGAAAATACAGTGAGAATATGCAATCGCAGAACCTTATAATCAGCGCATATTCTAAAACCGATAATCAAGTGGAAGCGTTTGAATGGAAAAACCATCCTTGGGGTATAGGCGTTCAATTCCATCCGGAATTTATTTCAAGACCGGCACATCCTCATCCTTTGTTTTCCGCCTTTATAGGAGCCGCCGCCAAAGGTTTATGAAAAATCCTACATACGGACGAAGTCGTATAGTGCCGATTTTTATAGCTGCCCTCTTATGCATTTGCGGCTGTTCTTTGGATTACGGACAAGCAAGTCAAGCCCAAATACTCAGCCCCGAATTTGTGTTTTACGATGCACGCTTTACGCGCGTGCAAAACAAAAAAATCAAACTAAAACTGCAAGCGGATAAACTTGAACAATATACGGGTATGGATGTGATGTACGGGCAAAACGTACATTTCGCCCTTTACGATGAACGGGGGCAATCTTCTTTAACGGGAAACTGTATGCTTCTTTCGGCCGATAAAGATAATAAAGTATATCATTTTTTTTCAAATGTCTATATAAAGAGTTACGAATACAGGGCGGAAATTTCGGCACAAAATTTACGCTGGAATGAAGATACGGAAATATTGGACAGCGGGAAAAACGATTTTGTCGGTATTTCCGTAGAAAAACCGAACGGAGCACGAATCCAAATCGAGGGAAAAGGGTTTTCGGCATATAAAAAAGACCGCTCGTTCCGTTTTTCCGAAAATATAAGCGGCACGCTCACAGAAGTAAAGGATAAAACGAATACGGAAGGTGCGGAAGATGATTAAAAAATGCCTGTTTTTCTCTTTTTTTGTCCTTTTTTGTATGCTTTTGGTTACTCCTATTTTCGGCGAAGAAGAAAAAATCGTTTTTTTTGCAAATTTTATGAGCGGTACTACAAAAGAGGATAATGAACATACGCATTTAAAAGGAAATGCAAAAATACAAACCAAAACCCTTGAAATAAAGGCGGATTCGATTCTTTTAAACGGAACCGACTATCGAAACATAAACGCCGAAGGTAATGTGGAAGGAAAAGATACGGAGGGAGGTTTTACTTTTAGCTGTAATTCCCTACGTTATGACAGAAAAACAAAGATTACCGTTTTGGAAGGTTCGGTTATTATGTACGATGACGACAACGAAGTGCAAGTAAAAGCCGAATATATAGAATATAATCAAAATACGGAAACCGCTCTTATTCAAATTAACGTTGAAATTACACAAGAAAATTCGGTTTGTACCGCCGCCTTTGCCGTATACCGTAAAAAAACACAAGTATTGGAATTGAACGGTTCTCCGAAAGTAACGGAAAACGACAATACATTTAAAGCGCAGGAAATTATTTTTAACTTGGACACAAAGGAAATTACGCTTGACGGAAAAGTAAGCGGAACTGTAACGGATAAAAAAGAAACCGAAGGTTCAACCGCCCCGGAGAAAAATAAAAATGAGTAAACTGCAAGTATCGGGTTTATATAAGAGTTTCGGAAAAAAAGAAGTGGTCCGCGGCATTGACTTTTCAATGCAAAGCGGAGAAGTACTCGGCTTGCTCGGCCCTAACGGTGCGGGTAAAACCACAACCTTTTATATGATTGTAGGGTTTTACCGGCCTACCGACGGGGATGTTTTTTTAAATGATAATTGTATTACCCGGCTTCCGATGTACAAACGGGCACGTCTCGGCATTTCGTATTTACCGCAAGAAACATCGGTATTCAGAAAACTGACTGTCGAAGAAAACATATGGGCAATTATTGAAACAAGACATGATTTATCGGGTACGCAAAAACATAAACTGCTTGAAGATCTTATCGAAGAATTTTCGATCGCCCGCATCAGAAAACAATACGCATATACTTTATCGGGCGGCGAGCGGCGCAGAACCGAAATAGCACGGGCATTAGCCAATGAACCTAAAATTTTACTTTTGGACGAACCCTTTGCCGGTATTGATCCCATTGCCGTAGCCGATATAAAAGACATGATACGTCTTTTAGCACAACGCGGTATCGGGGTTTTAATTACCGATCACAATGTGCGTGACACGCTTGAAATTACCGACCGTTCGATTATTATAAGCAGCGGTCAAATCGTCGCTCAGGGTATCCCGGAAGAAATACTTAAATCACCGATTGCACGTAAACTGTATTTAGGCGAAGAATTTAAAATGTAGTTCCCGTAAAAGTACACACATATTCACCCCTGCTTGCACAGACTGCGGCGAAACGCTAAAATGGAACACATGGTAAAAAAATTATCGGAATGTTTGCATTCCTGTCGCGGCTCTTTTCGTTATACAATCGAATTGAACGGCGATAAGGATCCGCTTATAAAAAATATCGTATTCGATTCAAAAAAGGTTTCGCCGGGTTCTCTTTTTTTTGCCTTGCCCGGGCTGCACGTACACGGAAACGATTTTGCAAAGCAGGCAATCGATGCCGGCTCCTCTGCCGTAATATTTGAAGGAAAACTGCCGGAAAATGCGGTACAAGATGCCGAACAAAGGGGAACTGTTTTAATCCGCGTCGATAACAGCCGTTTTGCCATGTCGCCCTTTTCGGCCGCCTTTTACGATTATCCGGGAAACAAGCTTTGTATAGCCGGCGTAACGGGAACCGAAGGAAAAAGCTCAACCGTTTTTTTTATTTGGCAGCTTTTGCGTTTGGCGGGAAAAAAGGCCGGCTTTATTTCGACCGTGCAGTATTCCTTAGGCGGTGAAGCCGTCAATAACCCGGAGCACCAAACCACGCCCGAAGCGCCGATTGTACAGGAGCAGTTATACCGCATGGCCGAAAACGGCTGCGAATTTGCGGTAGTCGAATCTTCATCGCACGGTCTTTCGGTAAAGACAAACCGCTTAGGGAACGTTCCCTTCGATACGGCGGCGATGATGAACGTCAATCACGAACACTTGGAATTCCACGGCACTTACGAGTGTTACAAAGACGATAAGGCGAACCTGTTCAGAAAAACGGCCGCTCACAATCACGTAAAAACGATTGCGGGGACGCCGAAAACCTTTCAGCCTCTGGGGGCGGTTAATGCCGCCGATTCTGCGGCGGAAGATTTTGTAAAAGCTGCCGGTTCGGTTTCCGTTGCCGGTTTTGTGCCGCCCCAAGAACTGCAAAGCCGTGCGGATTTTTCCGTAGCGGGTGCTGAACCTGCTACCTGCGGCGGCGCGCTCAACGCTGTAAATGAAGACCTGTATAAGGCGGGATTGTATACAATCGAACATTTAAAAGAAAGCGAAGCGGACATAACCTTTGATTTATGCCTAAAAGGAAGCGCCGATATTCACGTAAAAGCGCCGCTTGCCGGAGCCTTTAATGCGTGCAATGTTACGGCGGCGATTCTCCTCGTTGCTCAAATGACCGAAAAAAGCGTTGAGGAAATTGCAGCTCTCGCACGCCGCATCGAACCGGTGCGCGGCAGAATGAGCCATATACGGAAAGGACAGCCCTTTGAAGTGCTTGTCGACTACGCTCATACGCCCTCGTCTTTTTACACGGTGTTTCCGCCGCTCAGACAAAAAACACAGGGGCGCATTATCAGCCTCTTCGGTTCCGGCGGAGAGCGCGACACAAAAAAGCGGCCCGTTCAGGGAAAAATCGCATCCGAATACAGCGACATCGTTATTTTAACCGACGAAGATCCCCGCGGTGAAGAGCCCATGGAATTGCTCGAAATGATTGCCGCAGGCTGCACTTCATTAAAGCGGGGAGAAACCCTTTTTTTAATCCCCGACAGAAAAGCCGCAATACGCAAAGCTTTTTCGCTTGCCCGGCCCGGAGATGCGGTTTTGCTTTTGGGAAAATCGCACGAAAACTCGATTATCTATAAAGACAGGGTTATGCCCTACGACGAAATAAAAGAAGCCGAAACCGCTCTTGAAGAAGCCGGTTTCACTAATGCAGACGTTTCGGGAGAATAAAACACTATGAATATCGCGGTTTTATACGGAGGAAAAAGCGGTGAACACGAGGTGTCTTTGCGTTCCGCCTCTTCGGTTGTCCGTCACATTAACCGGACAAAGCATACAATCATCCTCATCGGCATTGCCAAAGACGGGCGCTGGTATCTGCAAAGTCAAAATGAATTGACACGTGTTCTTGCAGACGATTCCGCATTTTTACGCATTGATGAAAATCCGGCATGTCTGATGCGCATTGTCCCCGGAGGCGGCGCAAAGGCTGCCCTGCAAAGCGCCGTAAACCTTGAAGGAAGGGCGCGCAAACCGGACGAAAGTCATGCAGTTGAAACCGATATTGTCCTTCCCGTTTTGCACGGTTCTTACGGAGAAGACGGTCTTGTGCAGGGGCTTTTGGAAATGGCCGAACTTCCCTATTGCGGCTGTACGGCTCTAAGCAGCGCCCTTGCGATGGATAAGGAGCAGACAAAAAGAGTGTGGATGCAGGAAGGCTTACAGGTTGTCCCCTTTGTCTGCATAACAAGCGCGGATATGCAATATGAAGGTTCCGCACCGCGGCAGGACAGTTCTGCACCGCATCTGGATGGCAGCGCTGCACAGCCGGGCGGTTTTGAAAAAATTGCAGCTTCCGCCGAAAAACAGTTCGGCTATCCTTTATTTGTAAAACCCGTATGTGCGGGAAGTTCGGTAGGAGCTGCAAAGGCTCATTCGCGCGAAGAATTAAAAGCCGCCGTTGAAAACGCTTTTTTATGGGATGAAAAGGTGTTGATAGAACAGTGTATCGACGCGCGCGAAATCGAATGTTCGGTTACGGGAAATGCGGCGATTTCAGCTTCGGGAAAAACGGCGGTAAAATCCTACACACCCGGAGAAATTGCACCCGCGCACGGTTTTTACGATTATGACGCCAAATATACCGACCCCGACGGCGCGCGCCTTTTAATACCCGCCCCCCTTACGGAAGAAGAAGCTCGAAGGGTAAAAACGATTGCCGAAAAAGCCTATCGCGCCCTCGATTGCAGCGGCCTTGCCCGCGTTGACTTTTTTATCGATAAAAAAGACGGCACCCTCTACTTAAACGAAATAAACACCCTGCCCGGCTTTACGTCAATCAGTATGTTTCCGAAAATGTGCGAAGCGGCCGGCCTTGCCTATGAAGACCTTATAGAACTGCTTTTGGAACAGGGCATTGAACGTTTTAAAAAGCGCCGCTCGTTAAAAACAAGCTTTGTATAAGATCCGCTTACCGCGCTGATAAAAAAATAACGGAGCTGTCTGAAAACTTCCGTTTTTTAGACAACCCCGTTTTATTCGTGCGGAAGGTTTAATACCCCGACGCTTTGCGTCGTAACAAAGGGTATTAAAGCCGACTGCAACCACCTTATGAGAACAACATACCCCGATGCTCTGCGTCGGGGTATGTTGATTTACGTTTTTGAAACGCAGTGCTCGGCTTTATTTTGCATCGGCAACAATGGTGTCGCCTGCAAGTTTACCGAATACGACCGTGTCTACAACGGCATTGCCGCCGAGGCGGTTTGCACCGTGTATGTCGCCGGTAACTTCACCTGCGGCATACAAACCGGGAATAGCTTTGCCGTTTGTATCGAGTACACGCGTTTTATCGTCGATAGCAATACCGCCCATCGTGTGGTGCACACATGCTTTGCGGGGCGTTGCGATCCACGGACCGTGCTCAAGCTTTACCGAATAAATCGTTCTGCCGAAATCGTCGCGGCCGGAAGCGACACTTGCATTGAACGAATCGACGGTTGCTTTAAGCGTTGCCGCATCCATTTTGAGTTTTGCCGCCATATCGTCAAGGGTATCGGCTTTGTACATAAAGCCGTTTTTTTCGCAGTAGTCGAATGTAAAGCCGTCCGCACTTCTCCAGTTCGGATCGTTGATGTCTTTATATTTGTCACCGTCGGCGCATTCGAGTACATAATAGAACTGTTCCGGCTGTTTAAAGACTGCAAGACAGATGTCGTCGCGGCGGCCGCCTTCGTTTGTAAAGCGCTTACCTTCTTTATTGACGAAGATGATTTGGTCGGTACCGTTTGCCGCACGCAGGGTATATTTCGATATTTGACCGTCTTTAAGGTTACCCAAATATAAAAGCTGAATTTGTTCCATATCGGCAAGGGCTGCACCCGCACCGGATGCCATGGTTATACCGTCGCCCTGAGAAGCCGAAAAGCGGTTTGTCGTTCCCACCGTGCTCAAGTCGCTCCATTTGCCCGATGTGTTGTACTGTTGTACCATCTTGCTGTTTGCGCCGAAACCGCCGGTTGCAATGATAACGCCGTCTTTTGCGGAAATTGTAAATTCTTTTCCGTTCCTATCGGCACACACAACGCCGGTAACTCTGTCGTTTTCTTTGACAAGCGATTTTCCGGTTGTTTCAACCATAATGGAAACATTGTCCATATTGGCGATATTTTCTACATAGGTTGAAAGGAATCCCGTACCGAGTTTCATAACGCTGGTATGGGTGCGCTGCCAAAGCGAACCTGCACCCTGTGCGATTTTATCGGAGAATTTCATGCCGAGGCTTTCAATCCATTCCAAGCCGTCGTATGCATTGTATGTCAGCGTTTTAACGAGTGCAAGATTTGCCGTCTTATCGCCGCCGTTCCACGTTTGAAGCGCGTACCATTCTTTCGAGTCGAATAAATCCGTGCGGCCGCTTGCTTTATATGCATTCCACTGACTGCGCACAAGCGCCTGAAGGGCTGCGTGTTCGTCGCTTACCGGTTTTTCGGCAAGGGCGGCTTCAAGCGTCCGTTTTACGGAATCTTTCATGGTAACTTTTTTTTGCAGTTTTTCATCCGCGGCATTGTAGATGGCGCCGCACACGAGGGTGTCGCCGCCGACCGTACCGGTTTTTTCTACAACGATAACCGATTTGCCTTTTTGTCCGGCTGCAATTGCGGCTGCAAGACCGGCTCCGCCTCCGCCGACGACTACAACATCCGCACTTGTGTTTGACGGAGCTGCGGCGGGCTTTTGCGGTTTATTCCAATTTTCAATATTCGCATGTGCCTGCTTCAAACATTCGGATACCGCCATCGTGATTGCGCGGGAAGTAATCGTCGCGCCGGTTACGATATCGACATTGACGCTCTGGTTTTCGACAATCCGTTGCGGAATTACATCTACCGGTGTCAATCCGCCGACGGTGAGGACTTTTCCGTCCATGTTTTTTAAGGGGCTTCCGATACCGGGTGTTTCCGCCTCTTTGGTAACTTCAACACGTGCAATCTTTTTACCCTCGATTGTAACGCTTACTTCAATGTCGCCGTTCATACCGCCGATTGCGGCCGTATACGTTCCGTTTTTAGCGGATTTTCCGCCGCACGAAACGACACCGAACAAAAATGCAACGGTAAAAAGTGCACATACCGTTTTTTGAAAAAAACGATTTTTTTTCATAACATCTCCCTTTTCGATATAAAATTATTCTTATAGTAAAAGTATACCACAAGGTTCTCTTTCGTGCAACTTTATTTTCCTTAAAAGTTAGTTAAATATAAAATTATGCCTAAACAACCGCGGCCGCAGGTTTAGGCATAATTATTTTTTTCCGCCGCTTCTCAGATTATACAAGTAACGCTTGATTTTTTGGCTTGCCGTTTTTTCAAAAGATTCGACCGTTTTTACCGAGCCTACTTTGGAAAAGCGGTTTACCTTATTGTTTACAAAAAACTTTATTTCCGAAAGTATTTCTTCCTGCTTGTACAAAATATTTTCTTTGATGTCTTCAACCGCTTGTCCGACTGAACCCAAAAGACCGCGGCTTTTTAATTTTTCTTCATCAAGCTGCACCAGGGCAACCAAGCCGTCGTCATCTTCGACTACAAGGGATTCTACAACGTCCGGATGCTGATTTAACACAAACTCGATATCTTCGGGGTAAATGTTTTCGCCGCCGGAGCCTAAAATCATATTTTTTAAGCGGCCCTTTAAAGCAAGCCACATGCCGTTGTGCAGTTCTCCCAAATCGCCCGTTTTAAACCAGCCGGGACCGCATTCGTCCTCTTCGGCGGTAAATACGGCGGCGGTTAATTCGGGCTCTTTATAGTAGCCCTTCATAACGTTGTCGCCGCGCGCAATAACTTCGCCGATTCCCGTTTCCGGATCGGGATTTAAAATACGCAGTTCTATACCCTGCATAATAGGGCCTATGGTGCCGGGCACCGTATTGGAAGGGCCGGAGCCTGCAAGCAAAGGGGAAGTTTCCGTAAGACCGTAACCGACCGCATACGGAAAGCGCGCGTCTTTCATAAAGATTTCGGCGGCGGGATCTATCTTCGCCCCTCCGATACCGAAAAACTTGATTCGGCCGCCGAACAGCTTTTTAAGCGAAATACCCGCAATGCGGTGAAAAAGTTTTTGATAAAAACGTTTGCGGTACAGTTTTTTGAGCGTATCGGTTTTTGTAAAAGTCGGAACGATTTTATTTTTATAAATCTTTTCCATTATCATCGGAACGCTCAACACGATTGTGGGGCGTATCTTTTTAAAAGCGGGTAAAAGGGTCGATACTGCAGGAGCGCGTTCCAAATAGTATACGCAGGCCCCGTTTAAAAACTGCATGACAAAGCCGATCGTAAATTCATACACGTGAGAAAGGGGCAAAAAGGACAGGCATTTGTCGAATTTATTTACGCGGTGTACGGTTTGACATTGAATGGCCGTAAACACGAGATTTTTATGCGACAATTCGACGCCTTTCGAGCGGCCGGTTGTTCCCGATGTGTAAATAATCGAGGCCGTGTCTTCTTCTTTTACGGTAACTTCCGGCGGGGATGCAAGACCGTTTGTGTACATGTCTATAGAGGAAGCATCGGCCGGAATATCTTTGCCGTTTTCCCGCAGTACGCGGTAGTCTTCCATGCGTATAATCGATTTTAAAACCGAAGCAGGGATTTTATCCAAGCGGCTTTTAAGCTTTTCGGAAACGATAATCACGGAAGCGCCTGCATGAGCAATGATGTTTTCAACTTCGGCTGCGGTAAAATCGGGCAAAAGGGGAACCGCAACGGCTCCCGAATTTACAATACCGAAATAAGCGGCACCCCAATTAGGGTCGCTCGTGCCGTATACGGCAACCCTGTCTCCGGAAGCGACTCCGAGGTGAAACAAAATGCGCGCCGCCTGAGCACTGCGTTCGGCTACTTGCGCATAGCTAAGCGGCGTTGAGTTTACAAACGAGAGGGCGGGGCGGTCTTTAAAGCATTCAATCGAGTGTTTAAAAAGCGCGGGAAAGGTATAAGAACCTAAATCATAAACCGTTACCATGTTCAGCTCCGCGGGTAAAGGGGTCAAGTCGCATAAAGGTGTCGGAGCGTTCGTAGCCGACGGATATAATGTTTACGGGGGTGCCGCAATAGTCTTCAATAAATTCGACATAAGAGCGCGCCTGCTCGGGAAGGTCGGCATAAGAACGGCAGTTTTTCAAAGAGGTTTTCCATCCTTTAAATTGTTCGAGAACGGGTTTTGCCTTATTTAAAGCGCCGATGTCGGCGGGAAAGTCGGTTACAATCTTTCCGTCTATATCGTAGGCAACGCATGCTTCTATACCGTCAAGCTCATCATAGATGTCGAGATGGGTAAGTACCAGGTCGGAAATCGAGTTTGTGCGGCATGCGTAGCGCAGGGCAACCAAATCCAAATAACCGCATCTGCGCGGTCTTCCCGTCGTAACGCCGTATTCGCGTCCGGTTTCTCTCACGTAATGATACAGTTCGCTTTGGGTCTCCGTATTGAATTCGGTAGGCATGGGACCGTTTCCGACGCGGGTCGAATAGGCTTTAAAAACACCCAATACGCGGTCTATATCGCGAGGCCCCATTCCCGCACCGACGGGGGCTCCCGAAGCGCAGGACATTCCCGACGACACATAGGGATAAGTTCCCGCATCCAAGTCGAGCAAAGCTCCCTGAGCGCCTTCAAGCAGTATCTTCTTCCCTTTGAGCCGATACATTTCGGCCGTTATATCGACTTTCATCTTTTCCAAACGTTCGATATAGGGTGCAATAAAGGCGCGGTCGGCTTCATCGAGTTCGGCCGTCTTTTCTTTCCAAAACAGGTCGGCTATGCGGATGCCGTCGCGCTCGGATTTCATGGAATAAGCGGTACCGATACCCCGTCCGGTTGTTCCGATGGGGTGCTTGCGCTCGCTGTCGCGTTTTTTATCGATTTCGCGGTAGCGGGGAAACACCAGATGGGCGCGGTCTGAAATAAACACCCGGCCTTCCCAGTCTATGCCGTTTTCTTTAAGCATAGCCAATTCGGTAAACAGGGCTGCAGGATCTATAACCATTCCCATACCCAAATAAACCGTTTTATCAGGATATAAGATACCCGAGGGGACCAAATGCAGGGCGTACTGTTTACCGCCGGTAACGATAGTATGACCGGCGTTTGCGCCGCCTGAATAACGGACAATCACGTCTGCCGAAGAAGCAAGGTAATCTACGATTTTTCCCTTGCCCTCATCGCCCCACTGGGCACCGATAACTACTGTATTCATAAAAACAGTATAGCACAGGATAAGCTTCCTGCATAGACTTGCAAAACAAAATAAACACATATAAAAAAAAGAGCTTATCCGATTTAAGACAAAAACCTTGACAACAGCTTAATATGCACTATATACTTTTTTCAGCACCCTGTTTATTCTTTGCGGCGGTTTAAAACGCCTTTGGCGGTTAAAACGCCCTTGTTAAAATTCATTATCGAGCCGGAATATACTTATTTATGAAAACAATCAAACAAATAAACGAAGAACAAAAATTAACCGATGTCGTAGAAGATAAAATCATTCGACTGATTATGCAAAACGATATGAAACCCGGCGACAAACTCCCTAACGAATATTTATTGGCACAAACGCTGGGGGTCGGCCGCAATACGCTCAGAGAAGCTATGACTCGGCTGGTTGCAAGAAATGTGCTGGAAATCAGGCAGGGCGCAGGAACTTTTATATCCGAAAAAAGAGGCGTTCCCAGAGATCCTTTGGGTTTGTCGTTTACTAAAAACGATACACAGGTGGCGCTGGATTTATTCGACGTGCGCCTTATGCTGGAGCCGCAAGTCGCGGCTTTGGCTGCAAAAAATGCCAAACCGAAAAACATTCATAAACTCGGCATGTTGTGTGAAGAAGTGGAAAAGCATATTGAAGCCGGCGAAAGCTATTATACGGGAGATGAAGCTTTTCATACCTGTATTGCCGAATGCAGCGGTAATACCATTTTAAAAACGCTCATTCCTATTTTAGTTTCGTCAATTTATATGACGACAAGTTCAACCGGAGATAAATTTCGGGAAAACACCTACCGTGAGCATAGAAAAATTTTGAATGCAATCAAACGCAGAGATACGATAGGTGCAAGCACGGCAATGACGGAGCATTTAAATACAAGCAGAGAATATTTAGCCGTAAAATTGCAGGAAAAAAGAAAGGACGAGTAAAACCCGTCCTTTGCACATTACCGTTTTATGTTTAACCAAAGAAACTGCCCGAAAATTTCAGTTTTTGGACAATCCCGCTATCAATTCTACGGCTTCTTTCGTAAGCTGCGTAATTTCGCCGAATTTTCCTTCGCCAATCAGTTTGGAGCCGACCATCCAGCTTCCGCCGCAAGCCGTAACGCCGCTGTAGTTCAAATACTCGGCCAAATTATCTTTATTTATGCCGCCGGTAGGCATAAAGCGTATGTTCGGGAAAGGACCGTTTAAAGCTTTAATTGTTTTTAAACCGCCGTATTGCGATGCCGGAAAAAATTTAAGCACGGGCAAATCATATTCCAAGGTTTGCATAATTTCCGTAGGCGTACATACACCCGGAAAAACGGGAAGCCCTTGTTTTATAGCGGCCTCCGTTATTTTTTTCGAAAAACCCGGCGTTACAATAAATTTTGCGCCGGCATCTGCTGCCGCAGCAACTTGTTCGATTTTGGTAACGGTTCCCGCACCGACAAGCATATCGGGGCGCTCTTTGCTTATTATACGGATTGACTCCTCCGCTGCGGAGGTACGGAACGTAATTTCCGCCACGGGAAGCCCGCCTGCAATCAATGCATCCGCCAAGTTAAGGGCATCGGAAACATTGTTAAGCGCTACAACGGGAACCAAACGATGACTTTCTATTTTTTCATATATAGTCATTTTTTTCTCCTGTGTGAATTGATACTTTGATTATATCACCGCTTTACAGATTATACCACTGCTTTATACCGGAGGCAAATTATTTTTTTTACGGATAAGGTTTATCGTTTCGCGTACCCCTTCAAACACCGAATATTTACATTTAAAACCGAGTTCTTTTTCGGCACTGCTTGTATCCAAATTATATGCCGAACCGAATACTTTGCCCGGTTTTAATGTAATGAGCGCGTCGGGAAGCAAGGATAATACATAGTCGCGCACGTGTGAAATGGGAGTGATATCGCCGCCTATAAAAAAGTTCCGGCTTTTCGGATTCGGGCACTGACAGGCAATAACGGTTGCCCGTGCCGCATCTTCAACGTAAAGCCAACAGGGGGCGGTATCTCCGGCATCGACTTCTCCGGGCAGCCCTTCTGCAGGGTTGTTTATAAGATTTGTAACGTATTGCGCCAGCCCGCGCATCCGTGCAATGCCGAACACCATTCCGTACCGCAAGCCTATAGCTTCAAGACCGAAACGATTATAATACAACTCTCCCATACATTCGCAAAACGCTTTGGTTGCACCGTAAACCGTTGCGGGCTTTAAAAGAGCGTCGTTCGGTACCGGTTTTTCACCGTATAAGCTGCGGTATACGTCTTCGGGGGCATAAACGCTGGAAGAACTTGCCCACACTACCCGTTTGATACCCGCCGCCAAGGCAGCTTCAAAAATGTTTATTGTGCCCAATATATTGACACGTACCGCCTCCGAGCGGTCGTCTTCACCGGCTGCACCTAAAAGCGCGGCAAGATGAATAATAACGTCAATGCGGTTTTCTTTGAGTATGCGGATTAAAACATCTTTGTCGTCTACACCGCCTTGAATGATTTTAATTTGCGCTATTTCTTCCGGGGAAAGAACCTGTTCTATAGACGTTTTATTCGGATACAAATCATAGGCGACGGGATTGTGCCCCTGCCGTTTCAACTGTCGTATAATATGGCTTCCTATAAAGCCGCAGCCGCCGGTAACAAGATAATTCATAAAAGCCTCTTATGGAATTTAATTACAATTAAATTAAACGTTTGACAATGCGCCGGTCTTCCACCGCCCAACCGCCGCCGTAAACATCGGAAACCGAATAATGTGCGGAAAGCACTTCCGGTTCCAAATCGGTAACGGCATCGTATTCGGATGCGTGTAAGTTCATCTTTATGCGTCCGGGAACGGGAGGCGCATATTCCAAAGGAGCTTTTCTGTAAACGACGTCGGCATAAACCGTTTCGTTTTTTTCAGGATGCGGAAGACGCCGCACGTGAAGTTCTCCTGCCGGCTGATCTTTACCGTCGCCCAACAAAATAACGGGAGCCGTCGGATCCGGAACGAATTCGAATTCGGCTATCGGAAAGCCCCGTCTGTTAACCCAGCCGGAAATCGAACCGTCCGCCTGCTCGTTAAAACCGTACGTACAGTCTTTTTTTGTGTATCCGCACACTTCTCGGCCGTTTACTATACCCATAGGATCGGCGGTAAACATATACAAATGATTATGTGCATACAAGCCTTCATAACGTACACCTATAGTTACCATCAAATCGAAGGTTTGCATACAATGATAGGACATCGTATGGCCGGGCGATGCCATAAATTGAAAAGCTACACGGTCGTTGACGATTTCGAAAGGCATAGGGGGGCTGCCTGCAGCAAACAATTTTTTGAGTTTGTCTTTATTTACCCGTGTCATTACAACAAGCGTATGCAATTCGCAGCCCCACTCTATCGGATGTGCCGGCGACCACGGCGGATTGACGCCGCAATTTTCATCCAATTTATATTCTCCGAACATATCTCTGTTTTTACTCATAATTTTATCCTCCACATAACAATCTTACACCAGTTTTTTTACCAATTTTCTGCCGGTATTGTTCATCGTTCCGTCATAACCTTCAAAAACTTTAAAAGAAGCACAAAGTATTTCAGGTTCGAGTTCTTTTAAAGAATCGTATTCGGAACCGTACAGATTCATTACCGCTTGTCCGGTTGTGACGGAGGAAATCTTTACAGGAATATTTTGGTATACGATATCCGCATAAACCGTACCCACCTTTGAAAAATCCGACACGCGGCGTACATGCAGTTCTCCTTCGGGCTGCTTATCGCCGTCAACCAACGACATAAGAGGCGCTGCCGAATCGGGGGTAAAAGAAAAATCGGCTATAGGATATCCGCGCCGATTTACCCAACCCCTTATACGTCCGCCGGCTTCTTCCGTAAATCCGTATCTGCAATCTTTTTCGGGAAAGCCCAACACTTCTCGTCCGGCCATTATCATAAGAGTGTCCGAATTGTACATATGAAGATATGTATGTGCAAAATAATTTTCAAATCGAACGGCAGCGGTTACCAGCATGTCGAACATACAATCGTTATGATAAGACATCGTATGTTTTTGCGAAGTAACAAATTGAAACGCTACGCGGTCTCCGACAACTTCAAACGGAGTTGCAACACTGCCTTTTGCAAACATCGCTTCTATCTTTTTAGGGTTAACACGGGTCATTACTTCGACCATACGCACAGAAGAACACCCCCATTCTTTAGGATATGTGGGTGAATAAGGCGGATTGACGCCGCCGTTTATGTCCGTTTTATACGCTCCGAACATTTTTGATTTATCACTCATATGGATACCTCCGTATTTTGACACATAAGGTGTATCGTTTAATACACAATCAGTATAAGGTCATAGGATGAATATGTCAATTATTTTTACATATAAAACGACATAAATAAATGGGAATTTGCTGAATCGGCTTGAAAATTGAATTTTTATGCATTTATTCATCGTTTAACGATCTTTTTCTCGTTGTTTTCCAATGATTTTCTTGATAAAGTTCGAATTTTTAAGCAAATTACGGATTTTTCGGCAGTATTCCATAAAATTTGTTGACAAAAGTCATCCTATGGATTTACTATATGAGCATACAGCTTGAAGATTGTGTTGCCGGAGGATATTATGGAGATATTAGTACTTGAAGCAAGCACCTCATCCGCAAAGGCAATGCTGTATCATACTGCCGATAACAGCTTTGAGATTGCCTGTCAAGCTTATGATAAAAACTGCGGAAACGGAGCGGTTCAAAACGCCGAAGCCGTATACGAAAGCATGATTTCTGCGGGCAAAAAATTATTGTCGGGACGGCACGTCGATATCATTACTTTGTGCGGCGTATGGCATTCGGTTATGTTGTGCCGAAAAGATATGAAGCCCGCTTCTCCCGTTTATCAGTGGACATACGGCGGTGCAAAGGAACTGTGTTCAAAGCTTCGCTCGGACAAAGACTATCCGAATACATACTATCAAAAAACGGGATGTATGGTAAACGCAGTATATCCTTTTTTTAAGCTGCTTTTAATGAAAGAGCAAGGCATTAATCTATCCGAATATTATATACACGGACAGGGCAGCTACAACACGTACCGTATGACGCATAAAAGGGTATTAACCGATTGCATGGCTTCGGGCAGCGGTTTATTAAACATACATACGAAAAACTTTGATACGGATTTGCTTACAGAACTCGGAGTGTCTGCCGAACAGTTCGGAAATCTTACGCAATACAACAGTATACATCCTCTTTGTAAGGAAGCGGCCGCAGCACTCGGTGTAAAAGAAGGAATCCCCGTAATTTCTGCAAACCCCGACGGAGGTTTAAATCAAGCGGGTGAAGGAGCTTTGCGTAAGGGGGTTATGACTTTTTCGGTAGGAACAAGCGGCGCAATCCGTTTGAGTACCGCACAGCCGGCCTTACCGGACAAACCTTCTACATGGTGCTATCTTTCTTTAAAAAACTGGCTTTCGGGAGCGGCAACAAACGGCTGCGGTATTTGTATAGACTGGTTTTACAATCAAGTAAATAAAAAAGTCCTTTCTTATACCGAATTGGAACAAAACACCGGTATTACGGAACATTCTCCCGCTTTTTTGCCCTTTATTTTCGGCGAACGCTGCCCCGGATGGAATGATGAGCGAAAAGGCGGCTTTGCCGGCCTTGCCCCCGATCACGGACTTCAGGATATGTATCTTGCGGTTCAAGAAGGCGTGCTCTTTAATTTATATCAATGTTATCGTATATTAACGGACTTAAACGGAAGTCCGGAACACATACGATTATCGGGAGGCATATTGCATTCCGAAAAATGGACACAAATGTGTGCCGATATTTTTAACCATGAAATGGAAATCGGCTACTCCGAACACGGATCGCTTTTGGGCGGTGCAGTAGTTGCAATGGAAGCACTGGGCATACTTGATGACGTGCAAAATTATCGGCCGGACATACGGCATAAAGTTCAGCCCGATGAAAAAAAACGGGCATTGTATGAAAAAAGATTTCAAAGATATGAAGCCTTGTATAACACGGGCTTTTAATATGAAAAATAATTAAAAATCATCGTATCGAAGGACTTTGATTGTAGAAATTTTCGGCGATACGTGATAGGTATTAAAAAGAATGTGAGGTATTTTGTATGGAACCGATTAAAACTGCGATTATAGGATGCGGAAAAGTGGCCGCCGCACATGCCAATTCATATAACAATATAGAAAATGCGTCTTTAACGGCGGTTTACGATGTTATGCCCGAAAAAGCAAAAGCCTTTGCAGATACATATAAGGTAAAAGCTTATTGCGACCTTACGGCAATGATAAAAGAGGAAGGGATTCAAGCGGTCAGTATTTGTACCCCGCACCCTTTTCACGCTAAAACTTGTGTAGAAGCCGCCGATCAAGGCTGTAACGTTATAGTTGAAAAACCCTTTGCCGTAAGTAAAAGCGATTGCCGTATGATGATAGAAGCGGGAAAACGCAACAATGTAAAAATAGGTTCGCTGTTTCAGCGGCGTTTTTACGAACCCTGCAAAAGGATGAAACAAGCTATTGCGGAAGGTAAAATCGGTAAACCCGTATTGGGAGATGTAACGATGCTCGGCTGGCGGGATGAAAAATACTATGCGTCGGATCCATGGCGGGGTACGTGGAAGGGTGAAGGCGGCGGAGTGCTTCCGACGCAAGCTTGTCATCAATTGGATTTACTGCTTTGGTTTATGGATGATGAAATAGATGAAGTATACGGAGTGTGGCGCAATTTTAATCATCCGTATATAGAGGTGGAAGATACGGCGGTTGCAATCATCAAATTTAAAAGAGGGGCGCTTGCGACCGTTACGGCAAGCAATTCACAAAACCCCGCCCAATACGGGAAGGTCAGAGTACACGGAGATAACGGCGCCTCTGTAGGCGTTCAAACCGACGGCGGTTCCATGTTTATTGCAGGAATGACCTCCATAACGGAAGCTCCTTTTAACGATATGTGGACAATTGCGGGGGAAGAACATTTAAAAGAAAAATGGAAACAGGAAGATGAAAAAATCTTTTTTGCACATAATCCGACCGAATACTATCACCAATTGCAATTACAGGATTTTATCGATGCCGTGCAAAAAAACAAAGAACCCTTGGTAAAGGGGGAAGACGGAGAAAAATCGGCGAGGCTTTTGGAAGCGATTTATGAAAGCTCCGCCGCGGGAAAACCCGTCCGTTTTTAAACAAGGGGGAAATGTGACAACCGCGCAATTTTACGAAGATTTGCTTTCCGCCGTATCTATTCCGCGATTTGTAAAAGTACATCAACGCATGGAAGATACGCATGTGGAAAATCCGTATACGGCAACGGTAGAGGCAATTCATAAATGCGAAAATTTTCCGAAAATCAAGCAGGGAGATTCGGTGTGTATAGCCTGCGGTTCAAGAGAAATTGCACATTTAAAAGAAATTGTGCGGGCTGCGGTCGATACGGTAAAAGCCATGGGCGGAAATCCTTTTTTAATTCCGGCGATGGGTTCCCACGGCGGAGCGACCGCTGAAGGACAAAAAGAAATTTTATTGACCTATAAATTGACCGAACATGAAGTCGGCGCCCCTATCCGCTCTTCAATGGAAACGGTGGAAATAGGAAAAACGGCAGAAGGTCTTGCCGTCCGTATCGATAAATATGCTGCCGCAGCGGACCTTATCATTTTGGCGGCACGGATTAAACCCCATACCGATTTCCGCGGACCGGTGGAAAGCGGTATTATGAAAATGATTTCCATAGGAATGGGAAAACAATACGGTGCAAGCATTTGTCATTCGCTTGGGTTTCCGCGAATGTCGCAAAACGTCACGGATATTGCCAATGTTGTAATTGCAGCATTTCCTAAAATTACGGGAATAGGCATTATTGAAAACGCATACCATCACACACATTCGATAACCGTACTTTCGGGCAGCCGGATAAGTGAAAAAGAACCCCATCTTCTTGAAAAAGCAAAATCGCTTATGCCTAAAATTCCCTTTGAAAAATGCGATGCGCTTTTTGTAAATGAAATAGGAAAAAACATAAGCGGGCCGGGTATGGACCCGAATATAACGGGACGTTCCGCATTTATGGGGCGTTCCGCACCCGATTTTGACGGTATTGCCGTTTTTAACTTAACCGAAGAATCGCATCACAACGCAAACGGCATAGGCAATGCGGATGTAACGACCGAACGAGTATACCGGAATTTCGACATGCGCTCAACCTATGCCAATTCCATTACATGCATGGATCCGTTCAGCGTCAAGATTCCGGTCGTAATGCCGAATGATAAGCTGGCTATGAAATATGCACTCGGCATTGCTTACAAAGCCGATCCGATACATGGGCAGAAGGTTGTGTGGATTCGTAACACACTCAGTATGGACAGCTATATGATATCCGAAGGATTGCTTGATTCGGCACAAAAAATTAAAAACTTAAAAATCATGTCCGAACCGCAGGAAGTGCCGTTCGATTCAAACGGAAACATTATTCAGCCCGATTGGACGTAAGGAGAACTTTTTTATGAATACATATACCGTATTGGCAACGCCGCGCTCATTTGCCGCAAAAGACGATGCTCCGATAAAATTATTGGAACAAAACGGATGCAGGGTTATTCGTTTAAATCCGGCAGCGGGCAATTTACGAGAACAGCTTTTGGAACATTTACCCTCAGCCGATGCCGTTATCGCGGGTTTGGAAAACTACGATAAAGAACTTATCGCTGCCGCATCGAAGCTTAAAATTATATCCCGATACGGGGTAGGCTATGACAATGTGGATTTAAAGGCGGCAGCTCAAGCGGGTATCAAAGTTTCCATTACGCCGGGCGCAAACAGCAACTCCGTAGCGGACATGGCAATAACCCTTATGCTTTGTGCGGCACGAAACATTTGTCCTATGGACGCCGCCGTACGGGCGGGTAAAAAAGAAAAACCCGTATCCGGAGTGGAAATGTGGGAAAAAACGCTGGGCGTCGTCGGTACGGGAAAAATCGGAAAGGGCGTTATCGAACGTGCTTCAGGCTTTAGAATGAACATATTGGCGAGCGACACGTATAAAGATACGGACTTTATCGATTTATATAAGGGTAAATATGTAGATATTGATACTTTGTTTAAACAGTCCGATTTTATTTCCCTGCATGTTCCTTTAACGGATGAAACAAAAAACATAGTAAACAAAAAAAGGCTTTCTCTTATGAAACCCCGTGCCGTTTTGGTAAATACCGCAAGAGGCGGCCTTATCGACGAAGACGCCCTCTATACGGCACTTAAAGAAGGTTCTATAGGAGCGGCGGCTTTGGACGTTCTTGCACGTGATAATCCTGAGGAAAGTCCGCTTAGAACGCTTGACAATTGCATTATTACGCCCCATGCGGGAGCCGCAACCGCCGAAGCAAGCTACAATATGGGAATGACAGCCGCACAAAACGTGATAGACGTACTGGGCGGAAAAACCTGTACATACTTGGTAGAGCCGGATTAACCGTTTTTTACATCTCTTGCAAAACAAAATCACGCAGGGTATACTGCTAAAGGTACCGATTTACCCTAGGTGTTACCGTAGGCGAATCGGTATCTTTAAACACCGATGAATATTGTTTTGTTTTGCAAACGCGATAATTATTTTTTCCCTTTGAACGATGAGCGCACGCGCCATATATGCCGCATTCTC
Source organism: Treponema sp. OMZ 840 (assembly GCF_050937815.1). Lineage (NCBI taxonomy): Bacteria > Pseudomonadati > Spirochaetota > Spirochaetia > Treponematales > Treponemataceae > Treponema > Treponema sp. OMZ 840. The sequence goes on along the minus strand of NZ_JACDIJ010000016.1, from coordinate 8,547 downwards.
AAAAAAAAAGAGGGCGATACCTTTGAAGCGGGCATTGAAGGCGGTATGGCGGGGAAGGCGCGTATCGTATCTTTGAACGATGCGGGCTTGAGCTTTGACTTTACTCCCTTGAGCGACGGTAAACCCCTTTTCCCGCTGGAAATGATTGTCGGCTTTCCGCGTCCTATTCAGCTCAAGCGCCTGTTCCGCGATATGGCCGGCTTGGGCGTTTCCCGTATTTTGCTGTGCGGAACCGAAACGGGCGAAAAATCCTATATGGAATCGAAAATCGTCGAAAGGGGGGCCGCATACGAGGCGTTAAAAGACGGCAGCATTCAGGCGAAAAGCACTCATATTCCGAAGCTCGATATATTTGCATCCGTAAAAGACTGCCTTGCATCTCTTAACGCGGAAAAACACGCCGCCGGCCGAATTTCCGTGTGTTTGGATAACGTAAAAGCCGGCATGCCCTTGGGCAAATATATAAAAAATGGACTCGGTACACGGGACGGCTTCGCACGAAGCTGTGTGCCGAACGGGAAGGACTGCCCGTCAATCCTTGTGCGCGCGGCAATCGGAAGCGAAAGGGGCTGGAGCGATGCCGAACGTGAAGCTTTTCGCTCAGCCGGCTTTGAGCTTTGCTCGATGGGAAGCAGGGTTTTGCGCACCGAAACGGCCGCAACGGTATCGGCATCGATTATTTTGGAAGCATTGGGGGTTCTATGAACTGCGAACAGGTAAAAAACATTCTTTTATTCATAGAAAACACCGATTTGGATTTTGAAATGATTTTCAGCGGAAAAGAAAGCAAAAAGGTAAACGGCTTATATAAGCCCGAAACGCGCGAAATTATTTTGCACAATAAAAACTTTAAAACAGACAATCAGCTTGTCTATACGGCAATTCACGAGTACACGCATCATTTATTGAACGAAGTACACTTGCGGGAAAATGCCGGCTTAAAGCCGCCGCAATATGCGCGTTCTCACACCAACGCGTTTTGGGCGAAGTTTCATTCCCTGTTGGAAATTGCAGAAGAAAAGGGCTTGTATGTTATGGGGCTTGAAAACGCTCCGGAGCTTGCCGAATTGACCGAAAACATACGCAAAAACTATCTTGAAAAAAACGGTATTTTGATGCGGGAATTCGGCCGTCTTTTAGCCCGCGCGCATGAGCTGTGCATAGAAGCGAATATCCGCTACGAAGATTATATAGACCGCTGTTTAAAACTTCCGCGTCAAGCGGCGCGCAGTATCGTCAGCGTTTCGGCAGCCGATGTAAATCCTGCGGTCGGCTTTGAAAATATGAAAATGCTTGCTTCGGTGCGCAGCCCCGAAAAAAGAAAAGAAGCGCAGAACCTGCTTGAAGGCGGTCAAAGTCCCGATTCGGTACGCGCCCTTATGAAAAAAAAGGCCGACGATGTTGACGTTAAAACGCGCTTGGAAAAAGAAAAGGCGCGCCTTGAAAAAACAATCGGCATGTTGACAAGCCGCCTCGAAATGGTGGAGGAAAGCCTTGCAAATTTATAAAAACCGCCCTTTGTGCACGGCTCTTATGCCGTTCGGCTTTGCCCTTGTTTTAAACGCGGTTTGTGCAGTTCCCCTAAGAGCACAAAGTTCTTCTGCGGGTTTTACACAAAATATTCCGCCCGTAACCGCTCCTCAGGCCCCCGTTCCTCCTTCGGTAACGCCTCCTTCAATCAGTCCTCCCGTTTTAAACATGTCCGTACCGCAAAAACCAAAGCAATCGGTACCGGCGGCAAATCAAAAACCGCATAAAATCGGAGCCGGAGGAAAAATCTCCCCTTCTTTACCTACTGCATCCGACATAAGCGCCCTGTCGTCTTTACTCGGCAATCAAAATCCCTTTTCCATACAGGGACTTGCAGCATCGGGCGTTTTACCCGAAATGGAACTCGGTTCCGCTTCAACTCGGAATGCTGCCGGTTTTTACGGACAAAACGACACAGCGGTTTTGCTTCAAGCGATAATCGAAAAACTGGACACCCTGCAAAAAACGGTTGAACTCCAAAATGCCCCGCATGCCGGGACGGATCGCTCCGCTGCAAACCGCGGCAATGCGGGAGCCGCTTTACCGAAAAACGGAAACACACACACAAAAGGTACTGTTCAAAACGGCCGGATTTTACGCTTTATTGCGGGCAATTACAATATTTTGCCTTCATGTACTGCTATTTTTATATCGCAGCCCGAAACCGACGGAAGTTTTTTGCTTACCGGCGACCGCACATACCGCGCTTCCGATACGATATACGGCGAAACCTTTTACATGCTTTTTAAAGCGGCCGGCGCGGGCAATTTTAATGTAGCTTTCAGCCTTTCACAGCACACCGAAAATCCTCAATCGCTGTTGTATGCTTTAACGCGGGCACCGTTTTTACAAGCAGTACGTACGGGCAATCTTGTAACCATGCGCACGCTTACAGAAAATACACGTATCGATTTGCTGCTCGACATCGATTTTGATGCACGGGAGAAAAACCGATGAATAACCAGAACTCCGGCATGCAGGCACAGGTATCGAATCTTTTACATAAAGGATTGATTCAATTCGGTATAGACGACAGCGAGGCTGTGATTTTTGCAGAAAAACTGGGTCTTTATGTAAAAGAACTTGAATTATTCAATTCCGTATACGATTTAACCGCGGCAAAAAATAAAGAAGAAATCGAAGTGCGCCATATTTTAGACAGCCTTGCCGCCCGTACGGAATTGCTTAAACTTAAAGAAGCTATTTTGAAAAAAAAGCAAACACATAAAACAACAGCCGAAGATATGTTATCGGAGTCTGCGGCTTGTAAAAATACGACATCAAAAAAAGAAGACGATTTTGTCATAGCGGACATCGGAACGGGAGGCGGCTTACCCGGTATTCCTCTCGCAATTACTATGAGCGATACGAATTTTGTACTTGTCGAACGCATGAGTAAACGCTGCCTTTTTTTGGAAAACTGCGCCGCAGTCCTCGGCTTAAAAAATGTCCGCATAAAAAACATCGAAGCCGAAAGAATCGCACAAAATAGCTTCGACATTGCCGTGTTCAGAGCCTTCCGCCCGCTGGATAAAAAGATGCTCCGCATTTTGCTGAGGACTTTAAAAGAGGGCGGCTTTTTGGCAGCCTATAAGGCGAAAAGAGAAAAAATCGATGAAGAAATGGGTGCTGTGAGGCAGTTTGTAAACAACTTTGAAATTATTCCCTTACATGTGCCTTTTTTGGAAGAGCACGAACGCAACTTGGTGATTATTCCGAAAAAAAACTAACTGCGCCGCTGTGGAAAAAACAACAGCGCCCAACTCCGCTAAAGCTTGGTAAATATTTTTAACAGCTGCGCCGCTGTGGAAAAAACAACAGCGCCCAACTCCGCTAAAGCTTGGTAAATATTTTTAACAGCTGCGCCTTGTCCACCAAATCAATGGGGCGGCCTTCAACGAATTTTTTAGCATCATCCGAATAGGTTCCTGCGGTAATGCAAATACCCCGTCCGGCTTTTAAATCGCGAATACGTCCGTGAAAATCCCGGATATACAATTCCCCTGTGGAACCCGTATTCCGATAAAAGCGGAATACAACGGAATCCTCCCATTTTACGGTTTCTATCTCCGTTTGAATTTCGGCAACATCGGGTTTGGCATCTACCGAAAGAATTCTAACCGTCGCCTTTGAATAAAACACGGAAACGATTTTTCGGCATAATGCTACAAAGTCGCTGTTTGTAGCCATTAAATATGTTTTAAGCGTATTGTTTTGACTTAATTCCTGATACCGGCTGATAAGTGCACGTACATCCTTATATCCCGGTACCGTTATTTGGATTGTTTGCAGCAAATTTAAAGCTTTTACCATATCGTTTTCCTGCAAATAAATCTGCGCTAAATTATAACGTATTTGAGTAAGCACATCCAAGGGCGCTTCGGTATGCTTTAAGCCTATTTCATAATCCTGAATAGCTTGGGCATTTTGATTGGAAAAAGAATGAATGCCTCCTGCTAAAAGACAGGAGCGAGCGCCGTATTCCGGATCGGCACGCAAATGCATAAAAACCTTTAGGGCTTTATCGCCCATACTGCAGGCATGCATGGAATCGGCCATGGAAAACAAAAGTTCTTTGCTTTCCGGCTTTGCATCCAAAGCGCGTTTTAGATACGGAAGCGCTTCACGGAATAAACGGCCCTTGTATAGAGAAAGCCCCAAATATTCAAATAATTCGGGAACATCTTTGCCCGAAGACGCCGCCTTTTTAAAAAACGGCACGGCTTTATCATAATCCTTATTAAGATAAAAAGCTTGTCCCAAATAAAAATTGGTTTCAAAATTATCCGGCTCTTTACGGCGGGCAACGGAAAGAGATTTAAGAGCTTCCGCCAATTTTCCGAGCTTTACGGAGCATATGCCTAAACGCAATGCCGTTTGAAAAACATCTATTTCAGGATACACCGGTATGATTTCGGCAATTGTAGTCAGCAAAGGAAAGGCTTTTTCCCATTGCTGCTCTTTATAGTATAAATCACTCAGCGGAAGAAGGGCGGAAGGATCGCGCGGATCCTGTGAAAGCCTTTTTTCGGCAGTACGAATGATTGAAGAGCGGCTTTTAGGTTTTTGCTTTTTTTGCCGAGAATTCTTAGAAGACAATAAAACAAGAATAAGTGCAACCGCCGCACAAGATGCCGCAATTCCAATTAATATAGGAAATAATGAATCCATATAAGACATTATGACCGTGATTAAGTATAATGTCAAGAAAGGAAAAATAACCATTGACAAGATTGCACAAGCATACTACGATTAGTAGAGGTCTATATGAGTAATAAAATTATCGGAATAAAACAAGCGGACGGATCTTTTTATCCTATTTTGCAGGATGGAAAAGCGGATAATAAAATGCTCGAGCTTACAACCGTAAGGGACGGACAAACTACCGTTCAAGTCAATCTGTACAAAAAAGAAATGGATAGTATAGATGAACCGGTTTATGTAGATACTCTGCTTATTGAAAATCTGATTCCTCACCCCAAAGAAGAGCCGACTATACATTTGGATATAAATCTTGATGAAGATAATGTGCTCACCGCAAAGGCTGTAGATCCTGAAACGGGTAACAGTTCGGACATTCGCGTATCATTGATAACCTTACCGGAAGCCGCCCTTGCAGCCGTTCCCGATTTTACCGTTACCGATGCCGAATCTTTTATCCAAAAAGAAGGCGAAGCCGCCCTTGCGGACGATACAATAGAAAATGCCGAGAATGCGGACGATTTTTCAGCCGACACGGCACAACTGAACGCTGCCGATATGAATACAATGTCTTTCGACATGCCCGATTTCGACGAAGCGGATGCTTTTTCCGTCAATACGGCGGAAAAAACCGAAAAAATACAAGAAACGGATACACAGATCGAAGATATTCCGGATTTTAACACCGATGAGTCGGACGATTTCGATATGTCCGTACCGGACGAAAATGAATCCGCAAAAGCGGATTCGGACAATTTCGATTTTGACTCTCTCGGCGATACACAAAACGCAAACACGGATGCCGAAAAAAATGAATCGGATGCAAGTATATCGTCATTCGATATGCCCGACTTTGACGAAAAAGATTCTTTTTCATCCTCAAATACTGAGGACGAATTCAGTTTGTATGATGAAACCGCGGATCAACATGAAATTTCTTTAAATATAGACCCCGACAAAGAAGAGGATACAAGTCCCGGCGGCTTTGACATGCCCGATTTTGATGCTGAAGATTTTTCATCGGATACACAAGAAACGGCCGAATCAAATCAAAATGATTTTTCGGCTTCCGATACGGCATTTGACCCGCCGCTTTTCGATGCGAAAGACGATACTGTACATACCGACGCCGATATGCACACACGGACAAAGGATCAGCCTCCCTTGTATGATTTGAATTTACCCGACGAAATAGATGAATCCGACCGTAAAAAAAAGTGCCGCATACCGATGCTTATATGTATCATTTGCGCAATATTGTGTATTCTTGCAGTTATAGGTATCTTTTTACGTTTTCCTTGGAAAAAACAGCAAGATACGGCGGCAAAAGACACACATATAGTTACCGTTGAACCGCCGGAGAACAAACCTCAAGCGGAAAACACAGCTCCGCCGGTTCCTGAAGAAAACACCATTGTCATAGTCGAAAAAGAAACGGTTGAAAAAAAAGAAGTTGTTCCTGAAAAAACGGTTCCGGCTCCCGAAACAAAACCGCAAGCGGTACGCTACCTTATAAAATGGGGAGATACACTCTGGGACCTTTCGGATACCTATTACCGGAACCCTTGGCTGTATCCGATTATTGCCCGTGAAAATAAAATCAAAAATCCCGATTTGATTATTGCAGGAACATATATTATCATTCCGCCTCGGTAGTAAATGTATGAGGTATGTAAAACTTTTTTTTCTCCTTGCTATACCGATTTCTCTTATAGCGTGTGCAAGCCGTAAATCCGATTTTTCCGCCAAAATGTATTTTGACGGTTTAAATGCACTGCACAAGGGTGACAACGACAAAGCGGTTTATTATTTCCGCAAAAGTCAAACGGAAGATACGTTTTTACCTGCAATTCTTTCAAAAGAAGAACTGATTCCTCTTTTGTATAAACAAGGCAATTACAATGAAATAATCGATTTAAGCCATCCGGAATCGACTACAAACCAGGAATCGGCACAACTGCAACCGGATTCGGCTTCCGATACCGATTTTTTTACAGACGCACTGCAAAAAAACAATCGCATCCGGCGTTTTCGGCTCGCATCCATGATTTATACCCAGCATCCGAATACCGAAACGGAACTTTTAAACGGGCTTTTTTCCGGCCCCTTTACTTCAGAAGATGTACGTCTTTTTGAAGATACGGATTTTGACGCTTTTTTTTCATCTTTAGACACTGCCGTTCAAAATCACATCCGCTTTAAAACCGCGCTTTATAGAAGAAACTATGCCAAAGCCCTTGATGTTTTAAAAAAACAAATATCCTCATATGATGCGGAGCTTACTGAAAACGAAGCGGAATTTTTTCTAAATGTGTTCGGACAAAGCATATCGGGATTGACGGAAGTATGCGCCGCCCTTCTTCACGGCAGCCGCAACAACACAGAACGGAATGTATATGCCCGGCAACTTATCGGCCTTTTGGACCGAGATTCGTTTGATACGGAAAAAAGGTTTTACCTACGCTTATATGCGGCGCGCCTATATGCCCGTACCGACACAACCGAAGCTTTTAAACAATTTGAAAGCGCAATTGAAAGCGCTCCGGACAAAATACTTTTCGATAAAGCGCTGTGGTACTATCTTGACAGCGCTCTAAAAGTATCCGGCCGAACAACCATAACCCTATTGCAAAAGTACGGCCCGCAATGGCATGATGCGTCTTATTTTGACGATGTACTCGAATTGTTATCTTACAACCTCCTTGCTTCGCGTAATTGGAAGGGTTATTACAGTGTATATGAAACCTTATCAGCCTACATGTCTGCCGAAACGCTTTCAAAATATGCTTTTATAGCCGGACGCCTTGCCGAAACGGGATTGCTTGCCGGCGATATGCCGAACGCGGATTATATGAAGGCATATAAAATATCTTATGAAAACTCCGAAGGCAGTTTGTATTATCGGCTTTTGGCGGCGGAACGTTTGGATATACCTTTCAGCGATATAGAAACTTCGCTTTTACACCGCAAAAAAAAGCAAAGCATTCCCCCGAATCCGCAAGCGGAACGCCTGCTTGCCGAATATATAAAACAGGGCTTTGAAGATAAACTGTATCCCGCTTTTTTTCGTTTTAAAGACTTTGTCGGTGAGGAAACGGCAATACGCGCAGCCAAAGTTTTAACCGAAAAAACATTTTATCCGGAAGCATTGCGAACCGCCGTATGGTCGTTCGGTAAAAGCGACGATCCTATAAAAAAAAGTCAACTTGAAATGCTTTACCCGCGTTTTTACGCAGATATTACGGAACGTTTATGTACGCAATATCAAATGCCGGAATATATCGTTTACGCACTTATAAGAAGCGAAAGTTTTTTTGATAAAAACATCAATTCAAGTGCCGGCGCCGTCGGTCTTACGCAGTTGATGAAAACGACGGCAAGCGACATTGCACGAAAACTGAAACTGCGCAACTATGATTTAACCGATGCGGCAACAAATATGGAATTCGGTGTTTTTTATCTTAACGAATTAATCGGCCGCTTAAACGGTTCGGTTTTGCTTGCTCTTTTTTCATATAATGCGGGTATTACAAAGGTTCGCCGTTGGAATACCGAATATCCCGAATTAAGCAAAGACCTTCTTTTGGAAGTTTTGCCCTATAAAGAAACACGCCAATACGGACAAAAAATACTTACCGCTGCGGCTTTATATGCATGTCTTTATTATAACAAAACCACCCACGATATTGTACGCGAAATTATGCAATAAAATAGAATTGACCGCGCAAATAAATTTTATAAACTTGCATTATTTCCTATATGGGTGTATCATTACATAACAAACAAGGAGGAACACTTAACATGAATAACAAAACA
>NZ_JACDIJ010000015.1:0-40082 GCF_050937815.1 Treponema sp. OMZ 840 | reverse complement strand
TGGGATTGGGGAAAACGGAAGCTGGACAGCATAGGACAAGGGATTGCAGCCGGTATGAATTCCCAGCTGAGAATGTTTAGCGAATTGACGGGAATAAGAATGGTACAAAACGGTAAAAAAGACGGTGCAGGCGAATGACGGAACGGACTGGCGGGACAAGAAAATTTAGAAGAAGAGAGAATTCAATATACTCAAGAAATTTTATCGAGAGAATATGCAAACCGCCTGCGAAACATGCGAGGAAAAACGTATGAGGATGCAGGTCGTTGTATTAATTCGGTACTTACCCCTTTAAAGGACATGGGATATAAAATACCTGACGGACTAACGTCGGATTCTCTTGCAAAAGGTTCAGTAAACGGAATTTCCCCTTTTTGCGATATTGTTCAGGATAGACAAGGTGACGCGGGAGTACTTAATTGCTATGACTGGAATAATGATGGTGTAATAGATCATGTAAATGCCGGAGTCGGCCAGTTGTTTGGAGAAGAAAAGAAACAGGTTATTGATGCTACTTCCAGTGATAATACATGGACTGTCGGAAGAAATAATGGTATGCCCACTAATGGACAAATGTATACAGCTTCACCGGGATATGTTAATCAAACTTTTGTGCCTTTTTCTACAAAAACTTCTCCGGTCGTACAGTTGCAAATTAATTTTATGGAGCTGGAAAAATAATATGCGTAAACTGATTACATCATACTTATTTCTTTTGATTTGCATAACACTAAGCACTTCTTGTCAAGGTTCACAAGGATGGCACACAACAAAAATTCGGGTAAAGCCGGCAGACATCCCTCTTTTACTCAGATACCGCGGTTCCGGCGTTAGTTATATTTCTTTGAATAAAAAATATGAAGCGTTGGATGTAATAAAATTATTTTATAATGAACACGGAGAAGAGCAGTATCTTGGAGAAATCACAAGGACAGGGGTGTATGATGCAAGCGGGAACGTTATTTATACAGTGCCCGAATACCTTAAAGGTGCATACGTAAGTCAACGAAACTTGACAAGTCCTACTTCAACAAACTATGTAAGGTATGACAAAAAAGCCGGGGCCTATTTTGAGGATGATACGGTTGTAGTACTGGAGATAGATTTAGAGAACATGACGATCAAAAAGTTTGAAGTTGTTTTATGACAATGTGAAGGGTATGGTAGTTTTTTACCGCTTGGAAAGTAAAGGTATCGGTAATGAAAAAAAAGTATAAAATGATTTTCTTTATATGACGGTACCGGTAAAAAAAATTGGGATGTGAGTTCCGCCGATTGGCAAAACGTTATAGCTGAAGGACAAGCTCAAGGTTTTGAAGCGGGAGCGACGTGGGAGAGGCCCAGAAACTTCCCTCATTTTCAAAACGGTTTCGGTTTATCGACCGAACAATTATTAGAAAGAATTAACAATAAGCAATCGTATGGAGGCTTTGTCGATGTTAAATAAAAGAGTTGTTAGTTACGTTATTTTTATTGTAATGATGACCTGTGTATTTGCGGAAAATGGTTTTCGAGGTTTATTTGAGCGGTATGAAAAGCTCTATGCGGATAAGCCGGAAAAAGAACTTAATTTAAACAAATTAATCGGAAGGGACGGCGTTTTATTTTATTTTGAAAATAAAAATCCGCAAAAACAGGGAAATTATTATCAACTTATGTTTTTCGGGTCAATGCAAAAAGTTCATTATACATTCATACATGAGGGAACAACATGGTTTATATATGAAGAATACTTCATGTATCAAGAACGGTACACGACGGAAAATGCGAAGATAACGGAACGCTATTACAAAGTTGAAAACGGCCGTATCAGTTGTTTTGATAAGCGCTCAAATTCGATTGAGAATACAGCCGAAACGGATGCAAAGATTCAAGCAGTTATAAAATTGGTAAAAGAATATATGAACAAATGAGCTTTTTTCTGTGGAGCCGTTTACGCAAAGAAAGGTTTATTAATATGAAAAAAACGCTAATGGGTTTGTTTTTAATTTTGACGGTGTTTTTAATAACGGCAGAAGATGCGGCCGACAGAATGGTGTATGTAAAGGGAGGGAATTATAAAAATCCGCGCGGTGCCGGAAAAGATAAACGGATTAAACTGGCCGATTTTTATGTATCTGCCGTACAGGTTACCGTCGGCGATTATCAAGCATATCTTAGAGAAACGGATGCAACATCTACATATCTCGATATGGAATGGTTAGGCTCCGACTATGAACACTCGATTACCGTTGATATTCCTATGGGGTATATTAGTTGGTTTGATGCGGTGGAGTACTGTAATTGGCTGAGTAAAAAAAGGGGATACCGTCCGGTATACGAGATTTGTGCGGAAAAAGCAAAGGGGAATAGTTACGGAGACTGGGTAACCTATCCTGAAGATGCGGTAGTAAAATGGGATCCGGAAGCGGACGGGTACCGATTGCTGAGCGTTACTGAATGGGAATATGCGGCCTCGGCACGGGGCAAAAATTTCGATTACGGATCGATAAACAGTCCGGCGGTGCTTGAAGAAGCGTGGCTGTATGAAAATGCAAATTTTAAAGTCCATCCTGTCGGGTTAAAAAAACCGAATGCTTTGGGCCTATATGATATGATGGGCAATATGTATGAATGGTGTTGGGATTTGGCTGAAACGAATAACGAAGAAAAAAAATATCATAGAGTAACGAAAGGTTCTGAATTCAATACGCGCGCCAATGCCTCGCATATGCTGAACAGATTTAGTCTTTGGCCTCTTAGAGTGCGATATCCGACGCATGGATTTCGTTTAGCCCGAAGTGTCGTACAACCTTTTTCTCAACCGGCACAAAAAACCTCTGCCGGCCGTTACAGTGCCGGTTCGGTATATTATGCCTCAGACAACTTAAATATACGCTCCGAGCCGAATTTACAGGCACAAAAAGTCGGCTTGGTACCGAAGGGGCAAGCTCTTACGCTTATGCAAACGGGACAAACGGCACATATAGACGGCATAACGGCGCCTTGGGTACGGGTACGCTTGCAGGACGGCACGGAAGGCTGGTGTTTTTCGGGGTATCTGACACCGCAAAAGCCGTAACGGATGCGGTAAAGATAATTGTAAAAGATGTGTTCCGGGAAGTAAGTATAAAGACGCCTGTTTGGGCGGGTTATATACGTTGTACAAAGCTCCGGAGCTTTAATTTAGTTTTTTTTGCCGTTTGTCTTTGATGTAAGACGCAATTATGATTCCCAGTCCTCCTATAATCATCATAAGACACAAAATTTGCCCCGTCGATAAATTCAACAAGGATTGGTTAAAATAAATGGGAGCATCCGGCTGTGCACTTATACGGTAACCTATATCGGCATCCGGTTCGCGGAAATATTCTATAACAAAGCGCACCGAACCGTAGCCTGCCGTATACACGCCGGACAGTAAACCGCGGAACGGCCTTTTTTTACTTAAAAAGCGTAAAAGTGCAAAAAGCACAATACCTTCAAAAAAAGCCTCGTATAATTGACTCGGGTGTCGCGGCAAATTTACTAAAACCGCGCCCGGCTCTACGGTCATGCCGGTTTGTTCGACGATTTTTTGTACCCAGTCTATCGAAAGCGAAAAACGCGGCGCGCCGGGAAAAATCATTCCCCAAGGAACGGTTGTGATACGTCCGTATAATTCGGCATTTAAAAAATTTCCCAAGCGTCCGAAAGTATAACCGAGGGGAATGGAAACGACCATGGCGTCTATCCACTGCCAATAGGAACGCTTGTTTTTTGCGCACCATATAATCATCCCTATAAGACCGCCTATAAAACCGCCGTGATACGACATACCCGCCAAGCCGGTAAAAGTGCCGTTGCTATCGAAGGGCCAAAAAATAAGCCACGGCGCTTTAAGATATATACCGCTTTGGTCATATACGAGGGTGGAAAAAATCCGTGCGCCCAAAAGCAAGCCTATAATACCGAATGTAAAAAAGCCGAATACATCGTCTTCCGTTGCGCGGCGTTCGGGAGAATCGAGCATACCCTCTTTTTGCAATTTTAAAAATACGCGGATAGCCGTTGCAAAGGCAAAAATATACATAAGACCGTACCAACGTATCATGCTCAAAACGGGAACGCCGGGGAAAATTTCGGGATGAATCCATGAAGGATAATTCAGTGCTAAAAACATATGTTTTATACGAAGCTTTTTATAGCCGCGGTTTTACCTTCCTTTATTTTTATTCGTACTGTGTATGCTAGAGTTTAAACCCCTGTGCGTGGGCTTTTACGATTTTTGATTTTAAAAGCGTATTTTCCTTGCGCAGTTGGGTAATTTCATATTGCTGTGTTTTTATCGTATCGGCAAGTTCGGCTGCGGTTAAAGCTCCGCTTCCTATCAAATCTTCAACATACGACATCTTTGCTTCGTAATCTTCTTCCGCTTCCGCTTCTACAAGGTCAAAACTGTCCGAGGGCAGACCGGCATCGTCGAAATTCAAATCTTCGGACTGCATAACCTTATCGGCAATACGGTAAATCGATTGCGACAATATGGACTGCGGTTTGTACACGGTAATGGGTAAGCGCGAAGAAAGCGCTATATCCTGCATAGGATCGCGGTACACAACGCCCAAATAATCGAGGGTCAATCCCAAATATTCGGTACACGAACGGCGTATTTTCATTGCACGGTCGGCATCTTTGGGATCTTCAATCATATTCATCACAAGGCGCGGTTTGAATTTTTGAATGCGCTTTATAAACACTTCCGCGCTTTTAGGATCTATGCGTATGATGTTTTCGGTTAATTTGGGAATATACAAACGCTGCAATGACGCCGTATCCGATTTTAACTGTTCAAGATACTCATATGCTTTTGAATTCTTTTTAAACGAATTGTACATAAGACGGAAAAGAACGTTCTTTAAAAACAGGTATCCGTTTAAAGTTGCGGTAACCGTCGGTGCGGTAACCAAAATACCCTGCGGAGAAAGCAAAAACATATCCAAAATGGTTAAATGGGTTCCCGCTCCCAAATCCAAAATTAAATAATCGGTTTCTATACGCTGAAATTTTTTAATTAAAATGTTTTTTTGCGAAAGAGGGAGGGCGGTTAAACCGGGAATCTCCGAATCTCCGGCAATAAAGCGTACGTTTTTATAACCCGAAGGCGTAATAATGTCTTCGAATTCGGAAGCCCCGGATAAAAAAGTTCCCAAGCCCTTTTTCGGCGCTTGTTGGCCGATTGCCAAGTGCAGGTTTGAAGCGCCCAAATCAAGGTCGGCAAGAATAACGTCTTTACCGGCTTTACCCAAGGTAACGGCAAGATTTGCCGATAAAAGACTTTTACCGACGCCGCCCTTACCGCTTGCAACAGGAATTATTTGCATGGTTCACCTTCCGTTTGTCCGTGTTCTTTATATCTTTTTACCATAAGCGCTACGGACAGTATAACATCAATTGTAAAAAAAGGCATCATATATATAAGCGTTTGAAATACATTTGTGCCGCTTTGACGAAAAAGAACTCCGCTTTGTACAAGGGTTTGACGCATAAAAAACAAAAAACCCGCAATGCCGGCCGTCTTTATAAGTACGTATAGCTGTGCCGCAAAAGCCGCATATCGATGTTTTGTATACATCGTATACAAAAGAAAAAAAGGCAGGGACAAAAGCGGAACTGCCGCATACCATGAAAGCGGAAGCCGTCCTTCCGAATATTCCGCTTGAACGGCAAGGATAAACAAAAGGCGGAGAAGTTCATATACAAATGCTGCGGTAAAAAGCAGGTTTTTTTTATTCATGTAAGTTTTCCGCCTATATTATACCCTAATCTTATGCGGCAGGCAACAGATGTACGGAATAAAACCGATAAATACCGGCTTTAAGCTGTAAGATAATTTTAAGAACGTCTTATGCGTATCCGCCTCAAAGCTCCCTTGACAAATTCCGGTCAGACCGTACAATATATATATGACAAATCAAAAAAACAGCCCGATTGTGCGTTCCGTGCTCGGTACGCTTTTTGTTCTTTGCTTTTCCTTTTGCATATTAAGTTTTCCGGCCGCATTTGCCCAAACATCCGCTTCTTTTAATGCGGAAAAAGAAGTTCATACGCGCCAATATATGGAGCTTTTAAACCGCGTGTATACATACGTGCTGCAGAACTATGTCGATGAAGTCGATCCGCAGCTTTTATACGAGGGCGCTTTAAAAGGTATGATGGGTGCCTTGGAAGACCCCTATACCGCCTACTTGGTACCTTCTCAAATGCGCGATCTGAACGATACGACTATGGGAGATTTCGGCGGTGTAGGATTGTCCATTACCAAACCTGTTGAAAATACCGCCGACAAACCCGCCTATGTGGAAGTCGTTTCTCCCATCGAAGATACCCCCGGCTGGCAGGCGGGCATACAGCCGGGCGATTTGATTGTAAGCATAGACGGAACTTCTACCGCCGACATTACGATGGAAGAAGTGCTTAAAATTCTGCGCGGCCCTAAGGATTCGGTCGTAAACTTGATTATAAAACGGGGAAAAGCGACGGAATTTTCCGTTAGGCTGGTGCGCGCGATTATCGAAGTGCCGACGGTAAAGTACGGTATGATTGATAACGGGCGGCAAAAAACCGGCTATCTGCGCATTATAGAGTTTACGCCGAAAACGGCGGAACGGGTTCAAGATGCGTTGGATTCGTTTAAAAAAGCCGGGTTTACTTCGCTGATTATAGATTTACGCAATAATCCCGGCGGTCTTATTGTCAGCGTTGCCGAAGTTGCGGATAAATTTATAAACAAGGGCGTGATTGTAAGTACAAAAAGCCGTCTGATGTTCGAAAATTCCGTATACCGCGCATCTTCGAAAACGGCGGTTTTACCCGAAAATACTCCCGTCGTCGTACTGATAAACAAGGGGTCTGCAAGCGCCTCCGAAATTTTGGCGGGTGCTTTAAAAGATTACCATTTAGCCTATTTGGTCGGCGAGCGCACATACGGAAAGGGTTCTGTGCAAAAAGTAATACCATTACCCAATTCAGACGGCATAAAGTTGACTACGGCGCGCTATTATACGCCCAGCGATTCCAATATCGATAAAATAGGTATCCCGCCGGATAAAGAAGTGCTTTTACCCGCATTGACCGAAGCCGAAGAAAAAGCCTATGCAGCTTTGATTGCCGATGAAGCGATACAAACATATGTTGCGTCGCACCCGAATATGAACGAAACGGATATAGCCGTTTTTGCACGGACATTGGAAGGTTCATATAAATTGGATTTACGGCTTTTGCGCCGCCTTATTCGCATGGAAGTAAACCGTACAAAAACTGCAG
Organism: Treponema sp. OMZ 840; assembly: GCF_050937815.1. Taxonomy (NCBI): domain Bacteria; kingdom Pseudomonadati; phylum Spirochaetota; class Spirochaetia; order Treponematales; family Treponemataceae; genus Treponema; species Treponema sp. OMZ 840. Next base: position 32,798 of record NZ_JACDIJ010000015.1, on the reverse strand, counting down.
AGTTATACGATTTGGATTACGACATTCAGCTTATTGCCGCATTGGAAATCCTTACGAAGCCCGGTTTTGACGCTTTGGTAAAATCGGCAAAAACTCTAAACGAATTGCAAAGTGCGGCCGCCGACGACGGAAAAACCGCTTTATCCGAAAAGATTAAAAGCGCTTCAACCGAAGGCGGTAAAAAAAAGTAACGGAACGGGAAGTGCGCCAATTTATAAGTTCGGTTGTGCCGGATGCCGGCGGCCGCATTGTTTTGGATAAAAAAGAATACCGTTATTTATCGCGCGTACTGCGTTTAGCCGACGGCAGTATAATTGACGTGCGTTTTGCCGACGGTTCTTTTGTTCCGATGCGCTTTTGCACCGATAAAGCGTCGGCTTTTCTTGTACGGTGCGGCCCCGATACCGAACAAAACGCGCTTACGGCGGCGGCAGATAAGGTTTTCGGGCAAAAGGGGTGTGAGCAAAAAACTTTTGAACAAACGGGTTGTGAACAAACAGGCGGCATTGAACTGTGCTTGATTCAATTTTTACCGAAAGTGCAAAAAATGGATTTAATTGTCCGCCAAGCGACGGAATGCGGAGTAAGCCGCATTATTCCGGTAATCGGAGATTATTCGTCGCCTTATAGCCCGCGCATAGACCGCTGGCAGCGCATTATCCGCGAAGCGCGCCAACAAAGCGGTTCGGCCGTTGCAACTTCCATAACCGAACCCCTAAGGGTTGAAAAAGCCGCCGCCTTGTATTGTAACGCAGACGGCCGGTGTTCGGAAAAAAACGCAAGCGCGGATAAAGATAGGGTTTCCGGGCAAAATGCGGTTTTAAAAGCGGCCTTTATGTTGTGCGAACGGGAAGAAGGAACGCAGGATGTGTTCAGCCTCATAGAAAAAACCGTCCGCAGCTTTTATGCACGGAATTTTCAAGATAAAAACGGGGCACCTATGTCTACATTGCACGTTTTACCGCCCTTAGCCTCTTGCCGTGTTTTTTTGGCCGTCGGCTGTGAGGGCGGCATAAGTCCCGCCGAAAAAAAAGTACTTGAACAAAGCGCTTTTATGCCGATACATTTTAAAACGAATATATTACGCTGTGAAACGGCTGCCCTTTACGGTATTGCCGCAATACAAAGCGCGTTAACGGAGTATACAAAATGGAAGTCGAAAGAATAAGGGTTGCCGGCGTTCCCGTCGATATTATCCGTCCGGAACATCTTGAACAAGCTTTGTTTGAGCTTTTGGCTGCATCAGGAACAAAGCAAATTGTGTTTTTATCGGTTTGGAATTTGTTAAAAGCGCGCGGTAACGCCGAATACAAACTATGCTTGGAAAACGCTTCTTTGGTGCTGCCCATATCGAAAAGTATTGTAAACGGTGCGGTTTTTTTAAAGAAAACAAAGCCGATACGCTATAATCCTTTTTCCGCCATTATTTCTTTTTTTACCATTTTGGAAACCCGTTATAAATCTTTATATCTTTTAGGCGGTCATAAAAGCACACTTATCGAATCCGAACGTAATTTGCACGCAACTTTTCCCGATTTACATATTGTCGGACGCTATACGGGCTATTTTTCAAAAGACACGGAAAAAGACGTTCTTTCGGCTATTTTCAAAGCGAACCCGTCTATGGTATTGCTTTCGGACGGTATCCCTTCGGGTGTTACGTGGCCCTATGTACGGCGCAACAGCTTCGGTTCCAGTATATTTGTGTATTATAAAGACGCTTTGTCCGTTTTTTCGAAACGAAAAAAAAGGGTGCCAAACGAAGTGTTTGATGCCGGACATGAAATTTGGTCCGAGATTTTAAGCAATCCGCTAAAGATTTTCCTTGTTTTTCCTTTTATATGGTATATAATTATATTAATATGGGACAGGCTGAGTTCTAAAACATAGCTTGTCAAGTCGGTTATTATGTGTCAATGATACGGGTTTTATTAATCAGCGGCAGTAATAAAATTAAAAATTTTTGTTTGTCGCTCCAAGATAAAAATCTCTGTGTTTGTTGTACATCTTCTTTTTCTGCATCCGATAATGAAGCACTGTCGTCTTTTTCCGTTATTTTGTTCGATTTTTGTCTTTTTGAACAAGGATACATTCAAAAAACGCATGATGTGTTTAAACAATGCGGCGATTTACCGGTTCTTGTTTTAGCATCGGAAAAAACGGCCGTTTTTGCGGCAAAAATGCTTAAAGTGGGCGCTTCCGATGTTATTATCTTTCCGTGCTGTTCGGCATATTTATATGCATACATACGCTACTATGCTGCAGGAACGGATAAAAGTTTTATATTGCCCGAAACGATCGAAAATCCCGCTCTCAACGGTTTTATCGGCGTGTCTAAGGTTTTTACCGTTTTAAAAAAACATATTTTACTTGCCGCACGCAACGATATGCCCGTGCTTTTACTCGGTGAAACGGGAACGGGAAAAAGCCGCGCCGCCCGGCTTATCCATGATTTATCCGTACGCAAACAATATCCGTTTATTGAAGAAAATATTGCAGCGGTACAGGAAACGCTTGTAGAAGGCGAATTGTTCGGTACAAGGGCGGGGGCCTATACGGGCGCGGTAACTCGTGCCGGCTTATTTGAAAAAGCTTCGGGAGGAACACTTTTTTTGGACGAAATAGGCAGTATCAGCACTAATATTCAAGCAAAACTGCTTAGAGTTCTCGAAACCGGTGAATTCAGGCGAGTCGGAGATGCCGAAAGTAAAAAAGCCGACGTACGCATTATTTGTGCGACAAACAGTCCTTTAAATTCTTGGAAAGACAGCGGACTTTTTAGAAAAGATTTATATTACCGGATTACGGGAATTGAAATCTTCATACCCCCGTTGACAAAACGCAGAGAAGACATATTGCCGCTTGCACACTCTTTTTTGGAACGGCTTTGTTTTAAAAACGATAAAGTAAAATACTTTTCTCCGGAAGCCGAACAAAAATTGCTTAATCACAATTGGCCCGGAAATATCCGTGAATTGCAAAATTGCGTTTCCAGAGCCTTTTATGTTGCAGAGCGTGCGATTATTTTAGATACCGATATCGGATTTGTCCTTTAGCGCTAAGGCGGCGGTTTTTACAAAGATTTTTTCAATATAACCGGCTTCCTCTTCCGATAAGCCCGCCCTGGAAAAAACGGAAAGCCAAAAGCGCTCCATTTCCGTTCGTCCGGTAAGCGAAAAAAAACCGATGCGTTGTAAATTATCGGCAAGAACCGAAACCGTATGCCGTAAACGTTCCAGCGCAACGGGATTGTACGAAGATGCGGCGGGCAGCGCTCTGCGGTACAATTCATAAGCGATAATTTGTACGGCATGAGATAAATTAAGAGAGCCGGATGCCGGATTGGACGGTATGGTTACGGCAATGTTGCACATATATAATTCCGCATCGGTTAAGCCGGTTCGCTCATTACCGAAAACAACCGCAGCGCGCACTTTGTTTGAGGGAACGGAAAAAACCTTTTGCGCAAATTCTTCCGGTAAAAAAGAATAATTTTTTCTTTTTTGTCCCCTTCTTCTGGTTGTTCCCGCTGCAAATACACAATCGTTTACCGCCTGCGACAAATCTTCATAAAATTCCGCCTGTTCCCATATGTGATATGAATGAACCGCAAGCTTTTGTATGACATCGGCTTTATAATCCGCTCGCGTTCCGACAATACGCAGCCGGGAAAGCCCCGTATTCACCATAGCCCTGCATACCGAACCGATATTTTTACTTTCATTCGGATTACATAAAACAACGACTATATTTGAAAGTTCCATAGTATCAGTATAGGATAAGATTCGTAAAATTAAAAGCCGAAACGGCGTATATGCATCGGCTCTTGTCTTTTTTGATGTTTTGATATATTTTAAATTCATATGGAAAGTATCGCGGGTAAAACCGCTCTTATTGTCGGCGGCAGCGGAGGCATAGGCGCTGCGGTTGCTCTAAAACTTGCCGATGCCGGATGCAATATGATTGTTCACGGAGCATCGGAGTCCGATAAATTTAATACGCTTATCGATACGGCGGCTGAAAAAGTCCGTGTTACAAAAATCGTTCAGCGCCTTAAAACGGACTTTCCGGCGAATTTTGAACAAACAAAACTGTACGAAAGCGCTTTATGTGCCGATATTATATGTGTATGTTTCGGTCCGTTTGTTCAAAAAGATTTACATAAGACCGAATCCGAAGATTGGATGCGTGCCGCTTCTTTGAACTACGTATTGCCTGGTGTGCTGGTCAGTGCCGCTTTGCCTGCAATGATGCAAAGGCGCTGGGGCAGATTTTTATTGACGGGCGGCACCCGTACTGAAAGAGTGCAAGCGTTTCGTACAAATGCCGCCTATGCCGGAGCAAAAACCGCTTTGGCATCTTTAATACGGTCTACGGCGGTTTTTTATGCGGCGTACGGAATAACATGTAACGGCATCTTTCCCGGGTTTACGCAAACGGAATATGTGCCCCCGGTCGAGCAAAAAAAACTTGCGCAAAAAATGCCGCAGCAAAGGCTCGTCCGAGTAGAGGAAGTCGCCGAATCGGCGGTTTTTTTACTCCGCCAACCGATGATAAACGGCGCTTTATTGAATATAGACGGAGGGTGGGAGCCGTTTTATGAAAATAGTTTGTAACGTATTACAGATTAATGCGTTATATTTAAAGAGTATTTGATTTTAGATTTGACATAGGTTATAATAATAGTGTACAATATGGACAAAATAGTGGTTTTAGACTACTGCAAAGGAAAGAAGTATGGATATAAATAACAACCTGATTCCCGGTTTTAATGATGAAAAAGACGACAGTCTTAAAATTACTTTGAAAAAAGTTGATCAGGTAAAAGGCGGTATTATTTTGTATTTAAACGGATACATTGATACCTATAATTCCAGTTTTTTCCAAAAACGCGTCGCCAAAGTTGTGGATGCAGGATATAAAAACTTAATTTTTAACTGTGCCGCTTTAAATTATGTTTCTTCCACCGGTATCGGTTCTTTTACCGCTTTTTTAAAAATGGTAAAACCCTCCGGAGGAGATATCGTTCTTTTGGAAATACAGGCAAAGGTATACGAAGTATTCCAACTATTGGGATTTTCTCAATTTTTTAATATAAAAGGCTCTGCCGAAGAGGCCATTGCATTTTTTAAACAAGAGGTCGTTACTACTACGGGCATTTTTCCGAAGATTTTTACCTGTCCGGTGTGTTCCAAAAAACTTAAAGCTCCGCGTTCGGGACGTTTTCGCTGTTCCGAATGCAAAACCATCTTAGCCGTCGATGCGAACGGTCAGGTTTTTTTAGGTTAATAGTACCCTGCGGAGTTCTTTTTTGCACCCTCTTTTGTGGAGAAGCTGTGGAAAAAACGTTTCCGCAGCTTTTTTTCTTTCTATTTCTTTAAAATAGAAGGAATTGCGGTTTTTACTTTTATATATTAGAGATTTTTTTATTTTCTTATATCATAAGCAAATAAAAAAAAGTTTTAGTTGCTTTGCTCATAATACCCGTTCAAAGCGGTTAAATCGGAATTGCAACTATTTTTATATACAGCAAGTAAATATCTTATTGTGGAAAACTTGTTGATAATATAAAAAAAACCTTGTATTTATTAAGTATCCGTGATATTCTGATAAAAATGAAAAAATCTTTTTGTTTTATTGCAATATATGCAGGTACTCTTTTATTTTTTACGGTTTTGGTTTTTGCCGCAGCGCTCTTGTATCCGGGAACGCCGGGACCGATGAAATATGCCGATCCCGTTGAGCGGGTTATCGATATTTTTATATATTCGTTTTTTTATTTTTTGCCGTTTATAAGCGTTTTGTCTTTGTTTTCGATTGTTTTTACGGCGGCAAAACGGGGTAATTCGTCTTTACTTGATCTTTTGGTGTATATTTTTTTATGCTGCGTTGTATGGCTGCTTATTATTCCCTTTTGCTTTTTGTATAACCCCGCATCAAAACTGAGCCTTTTGGTAACAAGACTGCATGTATCTCCTGCGGCAAGTTTTTTTCAAAACGGCTTTTTGCGGCAAATGCTTAGCAGTTACGGTGATGTATATTTGGAACCTTCTCCGTTAATAATCGGCTTTTTTTCAAAGTTGTTTTTTGCCGATTCCGTTATTCGCGCCGCCGTAAACGAAGGAAAAATTGCATATCTTATAACGGCTTCGGCGGGTCTTTCATTCAGTGCTTTGTACGGCTTTTATTCTTTTTCGCGCTGGAAGTTAATGAACGCTTGTCTTGTTTTGTTGTGTGCCGTACTGCTCAGTATGTTAAATATCTATATGCATATGCCCGAATTTGCCGTAATAACAACCGTTAAGTGGGTTCCCCTTATTGTCAACGCGGCAATATCTTTTTTGTTTTTTATTTTTTCGTTTACTCGTGCCCTTGTGCGCTTGAAAACCGTTTCAGAGGATTGATATGAAAACTTCAATGCGTACATTTATTTTAATTTTAGTATATACGCTTTTTGCATTTGCGTTTTTTATTGCAAAAGCTTTTTTTATTAAAGAATTGCCGCAGCTTTTTTCGGCGGATATGGGTTTGTGGCGTTTTATTACGGGTTTGTCGGAATTTTTGTACTGGCTTCCCGCCATTCTTGCGTCGGTATGCTGTATCGCTTTTTCATGGTCTTTTGCAAAAGGTGCGGATAAAAATTTAGCCCGATTTTCGCCCGTTCAAGTTAGAAATTATAAGATTGTTCTTATTTCCAGCGTGATATCGGTTGTATTATGTTTTATCGGTGCGGAAGTATTGCTGCCTCTTACGGCTGCGAAAAAGAACCGTTTGGAAAATAAAGTTCAAGACTATCATTGGTATTTTGAACAAGCGCGTATTTCTTTGAACGAAGGAAATGCCGCTGCCGCCGGGTTTTATGCGGACAATGCGTTAGCCCTTGCTCCCGACAATCCCGATGCAAAGGAATTAAAAGCCGAAACCCAGCGGCTTTCCGCACAAGGCGCTCCGAAACGAGCCGATGTTTCGGCCTTATTGCCTTCGGATATCGCAGCTGTAGGAAATACTCCGTATTCGGTTATGATGTTGCTGGAAAAAGCGCGAACGGCCTTTGCTGCAAAAAATTTTTTTGATGCCCATTATTATGCTTGGTGGGGCTTAAAGCTTGCCGGCGATAATGATGAAAACTCCGGAAATCTGCGCCGTTTGGCGGTTGAGTCGTGGAATATTATTTCTTCATGGTCGGGTTTTGAAACCGATGAAGCCGCACGGATTTTTTTGAAAAAGCGCGAGGGATACGCCGCCTTAATCGAGGGGGATGTTTTAAGCGCGTATTATATTTTTCTTGATTTGTATGCAATAAACGATTTTGATCCCGATATCCGCAGATTTTACAAGCTTTCGATTGAAGCCTTACTTCGGCAATATTTTTTTATTGATGAAACACAAAATCTTGCTTTTTTTGAAGATTTTAAAAACGTTACGTTCAGGCTAAAACATCCTGACGGAAAAACCGACGTTATCAATATAGGAGGCGTAACTACAGTTGCAAAAACGGATAATTTTGTAAAATATTTGCGGAACTATTCGTGCTTATCCTATGCTCCCGACGGTCATCTTATATCTTCAATGTCCGTTCCCTATGCAAAATTGATAGGACAGCAGGCCGGTTCTTTAGGCATCGATTTTGTAAAGCGCACGGGAGTGCAAGAACCGGAAACGTATGTACCTCAGCTTTTACTTACCTCCATCGATAGAAAAAACCGCGGAGTTATCAGTTCTCCCCGCTATCTGTTTATGCAAGAAGGAATGCACAGTCCCGATATCGTTCAAATTTTGCCGATGAGTTTGCAGGACTTTGATTTGGTGTGCCGCGCTTCTTCGATGGGGCCCTTATATATGAACTTAGCTTTTTTATTCCGTTTTGTACCGCTTGCCGAACGCTACGGAATGCCTCAGCGTATTTATTCGCTTTTTTTATTGCAGCGTTTTTGCCGTCCCTTGCTGCTTTTTATTCTTTTTATTTTTTTAGCCGTTATTGCATGGGATTATAAATTGGAAGATTCGCAAGTATTCCGCTTTGTATGGATATTCGGATTTCCCATATTTACCGTTGTTATACAATTTTGTATTGAGTTTTTGCGCTATTTAATGAATTTGATCTATTATGCATTGACAACGGTTACGGCTCTTAGCCGCCTGCCCGTCGCCTTTGCATTTTTGTTTTTAATTATTGTATTTATTTCTTTGCGCTTTTTATCCTTGTATAAAAAATAAAGCATAAACGGCGCTAAAAGTTAAAAGCCGCGTATAAAAAGCGAAGCTCTTTCAGCGGTCTATACGCTCTATTTGCGCGCCCAAACTTTTAAGGCGTTCGGTTAAATGCTCATAGCCGCGCTCAACCTGATACACGTTGCGTATAATGCTGTTTCCGCGCGCGCACAGGGCCGCTATAACGATAGCCATTCCCGCACGGACGTCGGGAGAAGAAAGCTCTTCATCTCCGTGCAGCACGCAGGGCCCGGACACAACCGCACGGTGCGGGTCGCACAGGGTAATGCGCGCACCCATACCGATGAGCTTATCGACAAAAAACATGCGCGATTCGAACATCTTTTCGTGAATAAGCACGGTTCCCTTTACCTGCGTTGCGACAACCGTCATAATGCTCGTTAAATCGGGCGGAAACCCCGGCCAGGGCGCATCGTCTATTTTGGGAATCATACCGCCCAAATCGGTATTTATCTGCATTTCCTGAGCCGCCGGTACGCGCAAAATATCGCCGTCCGTTTCCCAGTGGATGCCCAATTTACCGAACGAAAGCTTTATGGGGCGCAAATCGCAGCCTTGAACGCCCTGTATTTCTATACTGCCCTTTGTCGCGGCGGCCAAACCGATAAAAGAACCTATTTCCATAAAATCTGCCCCGATGCGGAACTCGCAGCCTTTCAGCTCTTTTACGCCCTCTATCGTTAAAATATTGGAACCGACGCCGCTTATCTTTGCGCCCATAGCATTAAGCATCCGGCACAAATCCTGCACGTGCGGTTCGCAGGCGGCATTCGTAATAATTGTTTTACCCTTTGCGAGGACGGCCGCCATAAGTGCGTTTTCGGTTGCGGTAACCGAAGCTTCATCCAAAAACAAATCGGTTCCTGCAAGTTTATTTGCCGTAAAGGTAAAGCGGCCGTCTATGTTTACGCGCGCACCCAGTTCGGTAAGGGCCAAAAAGTGCGTATCCAGCCGTCTGCGTCCTATAACGTCTCCGCCGGGAGGCGGCATAACCGCTTTACCGCAGCGGGCGACAAGGGGGCCTGCAAAGAGGATTGACGCGCGTATTTTTTTTGACAGTTCCGGCGGAATATCGTTTTGTTTTATGTCCTTTGCATGAATTGTCCACGAGTTTTTTCCGGCCGACTTTACCGAAACGCCTAAAGCTTTAAGGATTTCGAGCATAACGCCCGTATCGGCAATGTCGGGAATATTGTGCAATGTTACCGGTTCGCTTGTTAAAATGCTTGCCGCAATGCAGGGCAGGGCGGCGTTTTTATTGCCGCTTACTTTAATTGTTCCCTTTATGGGAAAGCCGCCTTCGATGTGATATTCGCTCATCGTTTTTTGCTCCACAAATCAATCAATTCGCCGATTATGCCCACCGCATAGCTCATTTGATTTAAGGACGCCCATTCGCGTCTTGAATGGAAGTTGTGCCCGCCGTTAAAGATATTGGGCGTGGGAATACCCTTTTCGGTTAAGCGCGAACCGTCGGTACCTCCGCGGATGGGCTTGGTTATCGGCTCTATGCCGAGGTTTGCGGCCGCTTTAAGCAGGGTTTGCATAACTTCGGGGTGCTCATCCATTTTTGCCTTCATATTCACATATTGCTTTGTGTGCTTAACCTTTACGGACGAGCCGGGGAATTTATGCTCCATTGCCTTTGCCAAAACGCTCACCGTTTTTTTGCGCCGCTCCATCGCTTCGTCGGTATAATCGCGCAAAAACAGCACAACTTCGGCTTTTTCGATGTGGCCTTCTATGCTCATGGGAGCGTAAAAGCCCAAATAGCCGTCGGTCGCTTCGGGGCTTTCGTTTTGGGGCAAAAGGTTTACAAAAGCGGCGGCCATCGTAACCGCATTTACCATGTCGGGGCGCGCGGTTCCCGTATGCTTGGATTTACCCGTAAAGACGATTTCGCTTTTCCATGCGGTAAAGCATTCGCATTCAAGCTCGCCTATGTGGCCTCCGTCTATCGTATAGCATTGTTTTGACTGAATCCAATCGAGGGGAACCTTGTCCATACCGTGCCCCGTTTCTTCGTCCGGGCTGAATATGACTTCGATTTGTCCGTGCGGTTTTTTATCGATGTTCAATAAAAAGTCGAGGGCGGTCATAATGGAGGCTATACCCGCTTTGTCGTCGGCGCCCAAAAGCGTGGTGCCGTCGGTGCATATAAGGGTTTCGCCGATCGACTTTACAAGGTCGGCATCTTCTGCCGGGTCGAGCATAACGCCGTCTTTAAGTTTTATAACGGAGCCGTCGTAGTTTTTTATCACTTGCGGCTGTACGTCTTTTCCCGACACTTCGCCTGAAGTGTCCATATGGGCTAAAAAGCCGACAGAGGGAACTTTTTCGTATCCCTTTGAAGCAGGAATGCGCGCACATACATAGGCGTGTTTATCGACAAAAACGTCGTTAATACCGAGTGTTTTCAGCTCTTTTTCGAGGCTGTATGCAAAGTCCCTCTGGCGCTCGGTTGAAGGGATAATTCCCTTATCGGCTTTTTCGTCGTCGCTTGTCGTCCATGTTTGTACATAGCGTAAAAACCGCTCCAAAAGCGGTTGGGCAAATTTATCGTTACAGTGTTTCATAAGTACAGCATACGATATTTTCGCCTTGCTTGCAAGGCGCTTTGTAAGCAAGGTACTTTGCTTGCAAGATAGCGGGGGCATCGGAATGTCTCCACTATCCTGTTTCAAAATTCGGCGGCTTTTTTTGCCTCCTTTTGCGTGCGGATTTTTTACCGCTCGGTCGGAGCAGCCTGTTTTAAATCCTTAAAAAGACTGACGACGATAAGGATTATAATAATTCCCAAGGGAAAAGCCGCTATGATGGACAAGCTTTGCAATTGGTTCAAATCGGTTCCCACTAAAATAAGAGCGGCGGGCAGCACAATAAACACAATCGCCCAAAATGCCCGCAGTCCCTTTTTCGGTTCGGCGTTTTTTGCAAGGTCGGTTTGCGAATAAGAGGCGATAACCAAGGTAATGGCGTCGAAGGTGCTTGAATAAAAGGCTATCATTGTAATTATTAAAATGCCGAAAATCAATTTTGAATAAGGAATTGTCTTAAGAATGTTTATAATAACGTCCGCAGGGGCCGCATTTTGAAGCGCATCGGCCGCATTATAAATTTCGTGAACCTGCAAGTGTAAACCGTAATTACCCAATATCATAAAAGAACAGTATGTTCCGGCAATACCGCACAAAAGGCCGCCTATAACGGTGTTTTTAATCGTTCTGCCTTCCGAAATCGTTCCGATAAAAAAGGGCGTTGCAACGAACCATGCAATCCAATACGCCCAATAAAAGATAGTCCAATTTTGCGGAAAGCCCGAACCCTCCGTGCCGGAAATTCTGAGGGGGTCCATCCATGTAGACATGGAAAAGAAATTTTGAAGTACTTTTCCCAAGCCGCTTATACTTGACTCTATAATGTACATTTTGGGAGACGCTACAAAAACGGAAATTAAAAGAACGGAAAACGATATAACCGATATTTTGGCAAGTTGCGAGATTCCTTTAATACCCAGTAAAACGGCAGCCGTATACACTGCGGCGATAATCAATAAAATGCCGAGCGTTAAGAATTTACTTTCGGGAATACCGAATAAATGCGACACCGCCGAAGACAAGAGGGGTGTCGCCAACGAAAAGGTTGTCGCCGTTCCTGCAAGCAAGCCTACAACGGAAAATACGTCAATCAATTTACCCGGGAATCCGTCGATTTTATTACCGAAAATAGGCCGGCAGCTTTCGGACAGTTTTTGTTTTGTTCTGCCGCGCACATGGAGCATATAGCCGAAGGCGATCGCCGGTACTATATAAAATGCCCAAGGAGTTATGCCCCAGTGGAAAAGCGGATAAGCCGATGCCCAATCCTGTTTTTCGGCCAGGCTCAAGCCCGTCATACCGAAGGGACTTTCGTTAAAATAGTATGCCCACTCGATAAGCGACCAATACAAAATATCGGCCGCCATCGTCGAAGTAAAAATCATAGAACCCCATTCGAAATCGGAATAGCGCGGTTTGTTGCCGCCGCCCAATTTTATGGAACCGTATTTTGAAAACGCAAGTCCTATGGCGGTAAACACCAAGCCCAAGCCGAGCAGCATATAAAAAAAGCCGAGTTTATTGACGAACACATACCATAAGGTATCGACGACTTTCATGGAAGCATTCGGAAAACGCAAAAGCAAAGCTGCAATTAAAATAATGACCGCAAGCGGCACGACGGTAATCAATCGGTCGATTTTTCCCTTTTGTTCGAATGTGTTTTTTTCGCTGTTCATAATGTATTTGCCCCTATCATATGTTTTATTTTTTTATAATAGTCTTTTGCATATCGGTACATTTTAAGCCCGTATTCGTCAAAGCTTATTCCCAAAGCTTCTTTATAACATGTCCACAATGCCCATAAAAATCCGGAAAGAGCCGTATAAGAATAAATCCGTATACGTTCTTCATTGCTCGGTTCTCTTTCAAAATACAAGCGCATAAGATGTTCAAGTTCCGCATTGTCGTAATACGCATAAATGGCAAACATCGCTATGTCGGCAAGGGGATCGCACATGCCTGCATATTCCCAATCTATAAGTTTAACCGTTTCTCCCTGTATAATGAGGTTGTCGGGAATCAAGTCTATATGGGTTAAGCAGCGTTTTTTCGGCATGGAGTCGAGCATATCCAACAGTTCGTCCATCTTTGTGCGCACTTCGCGGTAATCATTATAAAAAATACCGTTTTTTTTCTCGGTAAGTTTTTCATACCACACAATGCGCTCTCTAAAATCGAAGGAATGACGAACGGTTAAACCCGAATTATGCAGTTTTCGCGCAGCCTGCATACACAGTTTAAGGTCGTGTTCGTTGCGCGGATCGGCATTGCGGCAATTTTCAATAAATTCGGTAATTTTTACACCGGTTTTCGGATCAAAATAGATAATCGTATCGCTTAAGTTTAAAGGCGCGATGGTTTTATATACTTCATATTCTTCTTTTCGCTTAATTAAATCCTCCGTCCCCTCACCCGGAATTCTGAAAATATAATTTTCGTTTTCCACTCGAAACAAAAAGGATTTATTGGTCATACCGAATTTAAGCGGTTTTAGATGCGTAATGCAATGCTCTTCTTTTTTAAATACCTTTGCAATCAGCTCAAGCCACTTATTATGCGATGCCGTCAAATAAGACGGATCGAACAAGCGTATTTCGTCAAGCGATTCGAATTCGTATACTTGGTTGTCTTTTTGCTTATGTGCGAACATCGTTAAGGTTTTTATATTACGCATATATACGTCTTCCCAATACCAATCGTCGCTGTCATCTCTTTTATATGCTTTTTCTATAAGCGGTTTTATTTTTTTTGAAAAATCTTTTGAAAAATATGCCGGGCCGTACATAACCCAGTCGTCCTTACCGCCGACTGTAACTCCGGTTATTTTATCGTTTAGTCCCGTTTTTAATACCCATTCGCTTGTTTTTCCCTTCATTTTAACCGCCGAATACCATGCATCATATTCATGCGAGCGGTACATGTTTTCTCTTATCCAGTTGTCGCTGGATAAAATGTAGGTGTTTTTTAATTCGTTCCGTACATGATACAGGGTCGAAAGGTTGTTTTTTGTTTTAAAGTCGGGGTTATACACAAGCTTTACATCGTACTTATCGATAAGGTATTCAAAGCTTACTTTTAAATATCCGACAACAACGATTATATCGTGTATGCCGGCTTCTTTAAGCTGCTTTATTTGACGTTCTATCATACGTTCGCCGAACACTTCCAAAAGTCCTTTGGGCGTAGTATAACACAGCGGGACAAAACGCGAACCGAAGCCTGCCGCCATAATGACGGCGTTATCAACCTTGCAAGCCTTAAATTCCGCTAAAGCTTTTTTAGTCAACGCTTTTTTTCCGTTTGCGCTTTCGGACAAAAAGCCGTCGTTTTGCATAGCGGCTGCAATTTTATTTACATATGCCGGCGATATGCCCAAAGCCGCGGCAATTTCCCGCTGGGATGCGTGTTGGTTTTTAAGCATCAATTCCGTTACTTGAAAATATTTTTTGTTCATAATGAGAAAAAGTATACAGCATATTTTGTTCACTGTCCAGTGTTTTTTTTAAAAGGAGTGAACGTTTTGTTCGCAGCTGCCGCGTTTTTTCGAAAAAACCATTTTGATATGCTTTAAGTATAATAAGACAAAAGTAAAAATTACGGAAAAGAATATCAATACTATCTCTCGTGTCGTCATTTTGGCTTTAGGTATCGGCAGTGTTTTGCTTGCAATCAAACCGCCGGATCTTATCTTCACCTTGATTATGTTTTCGATTGCCCTTGTTATGCCACTGTTTCCGACTTTGATTTTTGCCATCTACTGGAAGCGCGGAACGACTCCTGCTGCAATCAGTTCATCCATTCTCGGCGTTATCACCGTTTTAATAACCTACTACTTCGGTTACGGTAATACGTGGTATGGCGCTTTTGGTATGCTTGTGTCAATACTTGTATTCGTTGTCGTATCTTTGTTAACTAAAGACGATTCCGCAGAAGGATCCGATTTTTATAAAGCGCTCGATACGGGAATGAACAAATACTACAATCTTCATGTTGATTAAAAAATAAATATTGAGATTTTGCAATATGCAATGACCGATTAACCGGCATGGGTGCTTTTTACAGGTATCCGTGCGGATTAGTCTGTCATTGCTCTCGCCGATTCTGCGGCAAACCGAATGATAATAAAACTGTACCGATGACATTCAAAAAATGCGGAACAATTTATCGAATTATGTCAATAATGTGCGGTTTTCGGAAAAATCGTATCCTGTTTTGACTTTTTGGGTAAAATAAGCTATTATTAAGTGATGAAGATTATACCTGAATTTCCTGAATTTGCGGCCGTGTCGGCTTCTATGTACAAGGAACTGTATCCCTTTTTAAATAATTTGCCGGACGGTGTTTCCGAATTTACCTTTTTGAATTTATATTTACACCGTTCAAAGTATAATTATGAAATAAGCCGTCTTTCCGAATCGACCTTTGTGGTCAACGGCCGCGACAAAAAAGGCGGTTTCTTTTTTATCATGGGCGGTTTACCCGAAAAAGAGCACGTGTGTTCGCTGCTTAAAACATACGGCAGATGGAAAAACATAGGTCAAACGCATTATGATGCTTGTTTTAATTGCATGACCGAAATGGGCTATACACTTCAGGAAGACAGGGACAATGAAGATTATCTTTACACACGCGAAAGCCTTGCAAGTCTTGCCGGCAAAGCGCTGCACAAAAAACGTAATTTGGCAAACGGATTCGAAAATACATATACATGGGAAATACAGCCCCTAACGGAACAAAATGCTGCGGATGCCGGCTTTGTGCTTGATGCATGGGTTGCTTCGCGCGGTGAACCTGCCGATTACGATCAATGTGCAAATGCATTGGAAGTAATTGCGGTAACCAACCTTGAAGGATGGATTGTATATGTTGACGGAACCCCTGCGGCATGGGCATTGGGCGAATACATTGCCGGCGGAAAAATGTTTTTGGTGCACTTTGAAAAAGCGGTCGATTCTTACCGCGGAGTTTATCAATTTATCAATCGTGCAACCGCCCGGGCTTTGCCGGATACGGTCGAATTCATAAACCGCGAACAGGATTTGGGCGATGAAGGTTTGCGCCAAGCGAAAATGACATACCGTCCCTCAGGTTTTGTAAAAAAATACTTTATAATGAATACCGAGGCTGCCGGATGAACTTTGTGAGTACGCGGAGTATAAAACGGCAGGTGAGTTTTTCGCATGCCTTGATGGACTGCTTGGCACCGGACGGCGGCGTGTATGTTCCCGCTTATGCCGAAGATTTGCGGCCGTGGATTATGTATATGGACGAACATACTCCTTTTAATTCCATTGCCGGTTCTTTAACCTCCGCACTTATCAAAGAAGAATTCAGTCCTATAATCAGTGAAGCGATAGCCGCCCAAGCGTTCCCCTTCAGTCCCGAACTAAAACGGCTTGACGAAAATCTTTATGTACTTGAATTGTTTCACGGTCCATCCGGTACGCATAAAGATTTCGGTATTTCCTATTTAGCGGCTTGTTTGGAACATATTTTATTGATGCGCGAATCATCGGCCGTAATTGTCGCGCCGACAAGCGGAGAAACCGGAGCATCGGTCGTGCAGGCTCTTAAAAATAAAAAGCATTTAAAAGCGGTGCTTTTATATCCGCGCGCAACAATGTGCGGTATCGAAAGCGGCGATTGTGTATGGAACGGCGGAAATGTGTATCCTGTGGAAGTGGACGGAGGTATACAAGACTGCATTAATTTAAGCCGCCGCTTATATGCCGATTCCGACTTGGTTAAAAAATATCGATTAACCCTCGCGAACACAGTGAATATAGGCCGTTTGCTTCCCCATACTTTTTTGTATATGTATGCTTTTTCACGCTTACGCAAAAAAATTTATGCGGATATATACTATGCAATGGATTCGGGTAATTACGGCAACTTAGCTGCCGGCTTATACGGTTGGAAATTTTCGCTGCCTGTAAAAGGTTTTTTTCTGGATTCTTCTCCGGCCTTATCCTGCGACGCACAGGGAAAATGCTGTATGCCGGACTCAATTGTGCCGCTTGAAAAACGCGGGGCGGCGGATCCCGCCTTGCCGTCAAATATAGAGCGTTTGGAAGAAATCTTTACGGCGAGTCCCGCCGTTATGAAAGGACTTGTATATACCGCCGGCGTAACCGAAACGGACGCGGCCGATGCATTCAGGCATTTATTTACATCTTACCGTTATTTTGCAGATCCGAATTCCGCCCGTGCGTATGCCGCCGCCCGAAAAAGACGGGATATCGCCGATACCGACGATACCGCCATTGTGTTAATCGCCGCCGCCCATCCGTGTTTATATTCCGAAAAAATGCGCTTATGGTGCGGAGAAGAACCTCCGGTAAAAAAAGAGCTTCAAAGGCGGTATAAAACGGTCGTACCGGAAAAAAAGATACCGGCGGATTTTAATGCATTGGAGCGCATTCTTACCGAAATATCCGCCTCGGCCGAATGAGCTAAAACCGGATAACACCGGATAGAGCTAAAACCGGATAAAGTGCCGGTTTGGACTTGAGTTTTCAGCTTTGCCGTTTTTTTGTGCTTTGTTTGTTTTTTTTCGGCTCCAATAAAGCGGTGAATATGTCGGCTTTATAAGACGATTGTTCGACGGCTGTTATGACTTTTTGCCGGACTTTTTCGGCGGCGGCAAAAGATGAAGGTTTTGCATCCGAAAGCGCATAGTGTAAAAAAAACGCCCATACCGTTTCCAAGGCTTTTTCCCGGTTAAACCAAACAATGTTTTCAAAGAGATTTAACCCCAAAATCAGCGGAGCGTTTTTATCTTTTATAAGACCGGATACGCATTCATAAACGGCCGCTTCCGTGTTTTGCCGCAAAGGCGTATATCGGCAAAGAAGGTCGGCTTTTTGCATTCGGATAAGGTGCGCATAGGTCGAATCGGATATATAGCCGTAGGACTTTAAAAGTTTGTCCATTTTGCGGTTTAGATTCCATTGTTCGATATATTTTTTTATATCGGCGCGGTCGTCTGCAAGGTCTGCTATGACACAGAGTATAAAATACGCTGCGGTACTTTGCGGCATAAACGCTTGTTCGGCCAATCCCTGATACAAATAGTTTATAAACGTATTTTTTTTGTCCTTGTTTTTTTGTTCGTGCGAACACAAAGATACAAGGTGCCCGATACGCTTTGTAAAATTTTCCCATGCGTATTCCGCTGCGGATTTTTTATCGGCCCGCTTAGGTTTTGCGGGTAATTTCGGTTCCGGCACAAGGCTGCCGTCTATATTAACCGAATCTTTATTTATAAAATCTTCAAGCACTTCAAAATACTCAAAAGCCGCTTTTTTGTATTTTTCCAAAAGCTCGGAAAGTTCCGGTGCTGCGGGGCTGTCTTTAGGCTGGAGGTTCGGAAGGCACAGGGCTGCAATGCCCGCGAAAAATTCCTTTGAAGCAAAGGCGGCTAAACGTTCATACAAATCTTTAAAAAGCAAGTCTTGCAGGGCTTCTTCTATGCTTTCCGTTCCCTTTCCGCTTAAGGCATCGCAAAGCAAAGCATAACGTCCCTGTGTAAAATCGGAAGCGGCGGTCGTATCGGCCGTATCGCATACTTCATACATATTAAGCAAAACTTGACATTCAAAACCGTTTAATTGAATAAACATACCCTTTTCAAACAAATCGGTATTTGCGCGGATAAACCATAGGCGGCTTTTTTGTTCTTGAAAAATGCAATAAAAGTTTTTTGCATCGGTTAGGCCGAGTGCGGCCGCAAAGTCCTGTGTTTTTATATGTGCCGAAGCATCCGTTCCGTGCTGTGCCGAATCGTAATTTTTTTCCGCGTACGGACAAGAGGTTTTTACCCAGCCTGCCGCCCTGTCGTACACATTGTTATAAAATACGGCGGTTTTTTCCGTACCGCAGCGGTTTGTATAGGCAAAAACGTTTTCGTTTACGTTTCCGCCGTTCCATACATCATAAAATCGGAAATTCTTTACATCGGCAAACAAATGCCGTTTTTTTATAAGAGGAAAGATTTCTTTATTGTGGCGTTCTACCAAATCCCTGTTCTCCGTTTCATTCCATTGTGCGCGGGTAAATTCCATGCCGTATTTTTCGCCGAATCCTTCGATTTGGCCGTGTCCGAACATCGGAAGGCCGGGCATGGTAATCATAAGCGTACATACGCCGAAATATTTATCGCCCGTACCGAATTGGACGGCAGCCGTTTCTTCGTCGGGATTATTCATAAAATTGACAAAACGTTTTAAAACTTGCGGATCAAACTCAAGGGTGTTTTTTATCGTTGAACGGTATTTATAATTTTCTTCTTTTTTCAGCATATTCATAAATGCGCTGTTATATACGCGGTGCATACCCAGTGTGCGTACAAAATACCCTTCCATCATCCAAAAGGCTTCGGCTAAAAGCAGGGTGTCCGGCACTTCACTTGCAACGCGGTCTACGACTTCGCGCCAAAATTCATTCGGAATTGCCTGTTCGAAGGTTTCGTTAGTTATACTGTGTTCGGCTCTGCTTGCTATATCGCCTCCGCATCCGGGTTCCGGATACCAAAGGCGGCGTATATGCTTTTTTGCCAAAACCATAGCCGCATCGAAGCGGATAATCGGAAAGTTGCGCGCAACATGAAGAATCTTTTGAATAACTTCTTCGCGGGCTTGGGGGTTCAAAAAGTCTATTTGGGCGGTATCGTTCCACGGAAGTCCCGTCCCGTCGTTTCCGTGATATATATAGCGAACGTCTCCCGTATAGCTGTCTACACGCTTAAACACAACGGCACAGTCGGTTTTTGAAAAATATCCGTTTTCCAAAAAAACGTGAACGCGCGGGTCAAGAGAAAGATTTTCGCCGCTAAAACCGTAAGAGGGGAAGGGGCAGTCTTTTGATTGCATAAACAAATCGGGTTTTTCGACAACCCAGCGCGAATCCATTCCCGTATGGTTGGGAACCATGTCGGCTGCAAGGCGGATACCCCGCTGCCACAAGCGTGTACGTAAATTGTCCAAAGCCTGCCACCCGCCGAGTTCATCGGCGATATCGTAATCGTATAGACTGTAAGCGCTTGCCGCAGCATCGGCGTTGCCGTTTATTTGTTTAATGCGCTTGCTTGCCCAAGAGCGCTGCCATATACCGATAAGCCATAAACCCGTAAAACCGCGCTCGGCAAGTATATTTAATTCTTCGTCGGGAATGTGATCCAAGCGCCGTATATCGCGGCCGTATTTTTTTGAAAGCTGATCAAGCCATACGAGAACGGTTTTTGCCATCAATACGACGCGGGGCATCCATTCGGTATCGGGGCTGAATCGTTCGTATTCTTTAATTAAACTGTCATAACTGTATGCTTGCATCGGCGGAGGGGAAAATCCGCCCGCTCCGGCACCGATCCACGCAGGTTTTTCTTCTTCCGTAATGGTACCGATCGCCGATAAAAGACGTACGACAGTTTCTCCGATAAGATCTGCCCAGCAGCGGATAATATAGTCAAGCTGCCCTTTTAAACTGTTCGGACTTGCCTTTGCCGGTTCGCGCAGCAGGGTGATTAAATCGGTATAATTCGGGCCGAAAGTCGGCTGAGTTTTGAAAAAATCCTGAACTGTTTTCCATAAAAGTGCATAATCGGGATTTTTTGCAAGATTTGTATCGTCAAATAAAAATAAAAAAGGAGAAAAAGCGGGATTTTCAACCGCAATGTGAAGTAAAACAATTTCCTGCAAAAGACAAGCTTTGTTCGGCTCTCCTTGTGTACTGCCGGCAAGGAATGTTTCCACACTTGTTGTTTTACCGTAAACCGGAGAGGGAGGAAAGGCGGCGGCAAATTCGGTTAAAAGGGTATTCAGCTTTGATTGTCCGATTGTGTTTTCGGCATTATGCAGGGCGTCGATAAATGCGGTCGGATTTTTTTGTTTGCAAAAATCTATGCACAGGCTGTGTAAAATCTCGTTTATAAGCCCCATGGCGTTTAATTCTCCGGCATGTATGTATTGCTGTGCGGGTAATCCTTTTTGTATTGTATCGTTGATATTTTTTGCCAATAAACGAACTTCTTTTATAGTTGCACAAGAGCCTTTTCCGGTTAGTGTAAAAAAATCGGGTTGTAATTTACATATGTCCCGTATTGTTTTTAAAATATGAAATTCCATTCTATGCGGCTCCTTTATCTTTCTATTTTATCCTATAATTGGCGGTTTGTAAAACCGTTCTTCCAATGCCACAGCGGTTTTGCCAAAGCATTTGAAAAAGGCTGAGTGCGGTTAAAATCGGGAAGCCACGAATCGTCGTTTTCGAGTTCTTGATAAAACAAGTGTTCAAAATCGTATTCGAATATAAGGCTTTGTATTTGGTCAAATTCTTTTTCGTTTATAAAGCGGTCGGGGAAAACGGGTTGTGTTCGGTTTTTGTCCCGCCCCGTATGTGTACGGACGGGGGTGTATTGACTCATAAGGGAAATGCATGCTTTTCCGTCCGCATGTTCTTTAAGCCAATCCAAAACCTGCCGTGTGTTTTGAAGACAACCGGGCAATACCAAGTGGCGGATAATGACGCCCGAAAGCATTTTTTCCGGCGTCGAATCCGTAAATTGCAAGGCGGACAATTCAATCATCCGCTTTATAGCGGACTTTGCGGTTTTGCCGTAATCTTTTATGCCGAAAAGGGAAAGGGACATAGCGGAATTCAGGGTTTTTAAATCGGGAAGCCAAATATCGGCCAAACCTGCAAGCATTTCAAGAGCTTCAAGGCTTTCGTATGCCGAAGAATTCCAGCATACGGGAATGCCCAACCCCGCTTTTTTTGCCGCGCCGATACCTTCGGCGATTGCGGGAATAGCATGACTCCCTGTAACAATATTAATGTTTTCGGCGCCTGCGCTTTCCAGTGCCGAACATATGGAAACGAATTCATCCGTGCTTACCGCCCGTCCCATACCTTCGCGCGAAATCTGGTAATTTTGACAAAAAGAACAGCCTAAATTGCAGCCGCTTATAAAGATCGTTCCCGAGCCTCCGCGCGCCGTTACCGGCGGTTCTTCTCCGAAGTGCAGACATGCCGAAGCTATTTTCAACTCGGCGCTTTCGTTACAAAATCCCGTTGCGCCTGCTGCGCGGTTTACTCCGCAGTTTCTCGGGCACAACGAACAGGATACGTATGCTTTTGAGGGTATATACGTAATGCCCGAATGAGGAACATCCGCTCGTAAAACATCCGCATGCGGTGCATTTTTTTGAAGGGCAGAATGGGTGTCGGCATTGTAAAAAACATTCATACTTTTTATGCACCCTACAATACGTTTTTGCTCATAAGAATCGACATCAATTCCGTTAAGGTATCGATAGGCAGCTGTTCGGCTTCATAATTGATTATTTCGCGCAATTCTTTCCAATCGCTTTGCGAAAAATCCGTATCGTTTTCTCCCGTATATGTTCCATTTAAAATATCCGCCGCATTTAAAAGCCATGATATGCTTTTTTCGGAAGGTTCGGTTTCGGGATTTTGCGAACTAAAAATACACCTTTTTAACCAATAGCCGGCAATTTCGGCAGGCAGATTTCCCAATTCCCTGTACAGAGAACTGAAATAATCCGCGACAGCCTTGCTTGCGCGCTCGCCGTTGTACATACCGTCGTTATGTGCACGGTCGTGTTTTATAATTCGTTTGATATCCGAATAAAGTTTTTGTATATCGTCCATATGTGCAGTATATCATATTTTAAAAGAAATTTGCTGAAAATATCAATTTTATTCTTGACTTTTAACGATACAACTCTTAGAATAGTAGTATGAATTTACGAACTGTTTTAACGACGGACACTGTTGAACTTCATTTGAAGGGAACGACAAAAGAAGAGATCATCGATGAGATGTTGGAGATTCTTATTAAGGCAGGCAAGGTAACGGATAAAAAAGCCGCTCTTGAATGTGTGCTTGACCGTGAGAAAAAAATGTCTACAGGTATGAAGCACGGTATCGCAATTCCGCACGGAAAAACCGACACGGTAAGCGATTTGGTTGCCTGTATCGGTATTTCCGACAAACCGGTTGACTTTGATTCTTTGGATCAAGAACCCTGCCGGATTTTTATTATGACCTTATCTCCCGTAAACAAAACGGGTCCGAACCTTCAGTTTTTGGCTGAAGTAAGCTTATTGTTTAAGAGTGCGGACAAACGTCAGGAAATATTAAAAACAGATGATAAAGCGGAAGTTATCAGGATTTTAACCGAATAGCTTTGCGTTTATGTTATAATAGAGATTCTCGTTGTGTTTATTAAAGCCGCCGTTTTTATAATCGGCGGTTTTGTTGTATTTCCATGCCAATGTGCAGCGCTAAAAGATAAAGGAGCGGTTTATGTCATACGATGTGTATACTATCTATTGGGATGAGGTTGAAGGTTTTGACCGTGAAGTGTATAACGAAGCCTTTTTAGCCGATGTACGTGAAAAACTTAAAAAAAACGAAGAAAGTATAAACACCCCGCTGTACATAGAGCCGCGCTTTTATTCGGGCACGGGAGATTTTTGGGCTTGCGCACAAACGTATTCGGAAGAATTATTTGAAGCGTTTACCGCGGCAATGCTGCATACTGCGCGCCGCCTCAAGGACTGCAAGCGCATTGCGGGCTTTATACTTCCCGACTTCGATACGGATTGGGCGGCCCTTTGCGCTGCGGGAATTCCTCCCGAAAAGACCGGTGAGTCGCCCCGCGCCTCATACACCGATTTTTTTAAGGGAGCTTTTGCAAAAAAATATCCGCACTACGAATTTATTGAAAGGCAATCTTGACATATGTTAATAGATATGTTCTAATTTGTTAGCTGAATTTTATACTTTTAAAGAGGAGCGGTTTATTGTGAAAAAGAAAAATTATGTGCTCAAACGACTGTTTTTACTTTACGTTACGGCGGGTGTGTTTTTGTCCGGTTGTGTAACTGCAACAACAATGATATGGGATGAAGACTTACCCGAAACGGAAACCGTTACTCTTTGGTGGGGCGGATCTGCAAGTACGGTCAGACCCGTTTTTTATAATAATCATCCGGTAGATTGGGAAATATCGAGCTGGGGATACAATCTTTTTAAGATACCTGCAGGAGAAACAAAATTTGTCCTTAAAGGCGAAACATCAATCCGCACTAATTTTATTAAATATTATAATTTTGACGGCGTTGAATTAGAATGTAACCTTGAACCCGGAAAAGAATATACGATATATTTTTGGGCCGGTAATGCAACGCTTCATCGCGGAAAATCCGTTCTTTCAAGCACTGTGATAAAGAAATTCGATGTAGACTTCTAGGTAAGCGGGGACCGGTTCTATCCGAAAATCCCCGTCTTTTACTTACCCAAAAAAGCCAAAGCTTTGTTTTCCTGATTTCGGAATGCGGCGGCTACTTTTACGTTAAACATATCTTCCAGTCCGCGCTTATAGGTAACGATATTTGAAATATGATTTAACGTCATTTGCGGGGTGCCGTTATTGCGTACCCGGTGTGTTCCCGCATTGTACATGGCAAGGGCCGATATTTCGTTGCCGCCTATATCGAGGCAATAGCGTAAAAAAGCCAAGCCCTGTTTTGCGCTTACATAGGGATTAAAAAAATCTTCTTCGGTAAAACCGGGAAAAGATTCGCTGTTTAATTGAAATAAACCGCGGTCGACCGAAGCATTTCTGTTGCCGTTTACGGCCCGCACTTTGTACCGGCTTTCGTTAAAGGCCAGCGAAAAAGCGAGCGGAAGCGGAATATTGTATATATCCGCATATTCCAAAATCGCCAAAGTGACATCCCGATTACCCGTTATTTCTTCATAAAAAGAGATAACCGCATTACGGGAAATAAGCTGCCGGTACATTTCAAGCCCCGAATCCGAGTTCAGCCCCTTGTTGTGAATTTCCATATGGACGTTTGACGGCGTTACGGCATATTCGATCGGTTTACCGAGCAGTAAAGCACCCGTTTGCGTTTGGTTTTCAAGCCAGTCTTTTTCTGTGCGGATTCCTTTTTGTGTTTTAGCGCTTTCGATTGTTTGCGGTAAAAAAAAGGCTACGGAAAGGGCTGCCGATAAAAAAAGTAAAATAAAGGCAAGCGGCCCGGCACATATTTTCGCTAAGTCGCTGTTGCCCGTTTTAGTCGATTGCATAAAAAACTCCAATTTGATATGAAGTAAATATACAAAAAAATAAGAGTTATGGCAATGCAAAATGGAGAAAATAATCGTATTTTATGCAATATTTCGCATTTACTGCGATTGTTCTACATACGGATTTATAAGACGCACGCTGATAATTCCTTCAATATTAGATATTTTTTCGATAACGGCAGCATCCGGAACGCCTTCTATATCGATGATATTGTATGCCAGCTCTTCTCGGTTACGGTTTATCATCGAATGAATGTTTTGCTGCGCTTCGGCCAATACGGTGGTAATTTGTCCGACCATGTTGGGAATATTTTTGTTTGCAATGCACAAGCGTGTTCCGCCTTCGGGAATGTCGCCTTCCATTTTACATTTGGGAAAATTAACCGAATTATCGATAGTACCTTTTTCAAGAAAATCGCGTACTTCATTTACCGCCATGAGGGCGCAATTTTCTTCGGCTTCGGGGGTTGAAGCTCCCAAGTGAGGCAGGCAAATAATACCTTCGGTATTTAAAAGTTCTTTATCGGTAAAATCGGTAATAAAGCAGGAAACGCGCCCGTCTTTAACGGCGGCGCACATATCGGCGTTTACTACCAAACCGCCGCGCGCAAAATTCAATATGCGTACGCCTTTTTTAACGTTTTTTAAGCGTTCGGCATTGATTAAGCCCTTTGTTTCAACCGTTTGCGGAATATGCAGCGTGATATAATCGGAGCGCGCAAATAAACTGTCGAGGTTTTCGGCTTTTTTTACGTCGCGGTTTAACGCCCATGCGGCGTCTACGGAGATAAAAGGATCATAGCCGATAACGCGCATTCCCAATTCGATTGCCGCATTGGCAACCATTGCACCGATTGCGCCCAAACCGATAACGCCGAGCCGTTTGCCGCGCAGTTCGGGGCCGGCGAATTGCGATTTTCCTTTTTCCGCCATATCGGGAATGTCGCCGTCGGCATCTTTTAAGCTTTCCGCCCAGCGGTTTGCCGCAATAATCGGACGGCTTGAAAAAAGCAATGCGGCGATTGTCAATTCTTTTACGGCGTTTGCATTTGCGCCGGGCGTATTAAAAACCGCAACTCCTTTTGCGGTTAACGCGGAAAGGGGGATATTGTTTATACCGGCTCCCGCGCGTGCAACCGCCTTTACGGTTGCAGGGATATCCATACTGTGCATGTCGGCCGAACGGACGATTATCGCGTCGGGATTTAAGATTTCCGAAGCGATTTCGTATTGGTCGCGCGGAAACTGCTCCAAACCTTTTGAAGATATTTTATTCAGCGTTTGTATTTTGTACATAAAAACCTCTTTTTCTTTTGTGCTGTTTTACGGTTTTACCGTGCGCGGGCTTTTGCAAAGCCTTCCATAAACTCAATCAATGCGTGCACACCCTGTATATCCATTGCGTTATACAAAGAAGCGCGCATACCGCCGACCAAGCGGTGGCCTGCAAGATTTACCAAACCCGCTTTTTCCGCTTCGGCTACAAAGCTTTTGTTTAAGAGGGCGGCTTTATCCGCATCTTTTTCACGCGTTAAAAAGGGGATGTTCATAAGCGAACGGCTGTTTTTTTCGACCGGAGAAAAGTAAAAATCACTTGTGTCCAAATACTCATAAAAGAGGGCGGCTTTTTTTTCGTTACGTTCCTTCATGCCCGCAGCCCCGCCGTTTTTTTCTATCCATTCGAGTACCAAACCCATCATATAAATATTCCAGCAGGGCGGGGTGTTGTACATAGAAGCGTTTTCCGTATGCGTTTTATATTGGAGCATAGTCGGTGTTCCGTCTGCGGGGCTGTCCGTTACAAGGTCTTTTCGGATAATAACCAAGGTAAGGCCTGCAGGGGCAAGGTTTTTTTGCGCCCCCGCATACAAAAGACCGAAGCGCGAAACATCCAGCGGCTCCGATAAAATACAGCTTGAAATATCGGATACGAGGGGAATGTTTTTGCCGTCCGGCCCTGTTCCCGTTTCGGGGATATGCTTCCAATGCGTTCCCATAATCGTATTGTTTAGGGTGATATGGGCGTAGTCGTAATCGCCTTCGATTTTTTTTACATCGGGAATATAAGTAAAGTTTTTATCCTGCGAAGAAGCGATTTCTTCGGCTGGTAGATATTTTTTTGCTTCCGCAAGGGCTTTTTTTGCCCATACGCCCGTATTGACATAGGCTGCTTTTCCGCCTTTTTTTAAGTTCATCGGAATCATTGCAAACTGAGTGCTTGCCCCTCCCTGCAAAAACAATACATCGTAATTTTCGGGAACATTCATAAGGCGGCGCAATAAAGCTTCCGTGTTTTGTATAATCGGCTCAAAGGTTTTGGAGCGGTGGCTCATTTCCATAACGCTTTGGCCGCTTCCCTGCCAATCGCTCATTTGCGATGCGGCCGTTTGCAGCACTTCTTGAGGCAGAACCGACGGTCCTGCGGAAAAATTGTACACTTTCATAAAATCCTCCGTAATGTATAATTCAGCATGCCAGATTTTGCAGAGAAATCGACAGCGAAAGGTTTTCGACCTTTGTTTGTTTTGCCGCCGGTAAAATTACCGGACTGTAATTGACAATCCCTTTTATGCCGCACGCAACAAGACGCGCGGCCGTATCGCGGATATTTTTTTCATCCGCGCTCAAAATTGCGTATCCGATGTTTTCGGCAGCGACAACACGTTCGAGCTGCGTCAACGGGTAAAGCGGAAAGGGAGCGTTGAGCGTTTCAACGCGGTTTAAGCTTGAATCGAAACCGGCTGCAATGACAAAGCGCGAGTGTTCCGGTAAAGGACTTTCCATAAGGGCTTGACCGAAGGCGCCCAAACCGATAATGCAGCATTTTTCGCTTATGCTTTGTGCTGAAGGAAATAAAGCGCTTTGAATTGCCTCGATTAATTCGGTGCGTCCGTAACCGTTTGATTTTCCGCGCACGCTTTGTATTCCCGCTTTAGGTTGTCTTAGGTTTTTATGCTGCGGCATTTTTTCGGCATTCAATATGTAGGACAGGTCTTTGCGGATTGTTGCGCTTGTCCAGCCGGTTAATTCCTGAAGCCGTGTCGAAGTAAGACTATTTGCCTTCAGTTCCTGTAAAAGGCGGGAAAGCTGAACGAGGCGTTTTTTTGACGGTTCGGGCACATACATACCGATTCCTTTTGGCATACCGATTTACGGCGGGTTTTCTGTGAAATTAATCACAATAATTAAGCATATTATACGGTTTTAAACTTTGTTTGTCAATACGGAACGGGATTTTGTATATAAAAGCAACAAAAAAGCGCATTTATTGTGAAATAAATCACAATAAATGCGCTTGGCCGTATATAGTTCGCGATGTGCGTATGCGATACAATCGGTACATAAAAAAGGCTGCCGAAAAACTTTCCGGCAGCCGCATTCGTGCATTTAAATCGCATGCTTTACAACGCGTACATGTGCGTTGTGTACAAACACACTATTTTGTTTCGAGAATGTGGATTGATTTTTCCTTTATGCCGAAACTTATTTCGCTTCCTTCTTTATACACGGTTTTTGCCGAGGGGTTATAGTCGGAAAATTCAAGTTCTTTGCCCTGAAAGTTAACCCAATAATCCTGGCATACGCCCATGTATACGCTTTTTACAACCTTTGCTTTAAAGTCGCCCTTACCAACTTCAACGGCTTCGGGGCGTACAACCATTTCGATGGTATCGCCGACATTCCACTTTGTTTTTTTGGGAATAGAATAGGTTACGCCTTCGATATCGACTTCTACCGATGTATCGGTTTTCGATTTGATAACCCCGTTTATAAAGTTTGCTTTACCGATAAAGTTTGCAACAAATTCGTTTGCGGGAACTTGATACACTTCTTCGGGGGTACCCACTTGCTGTATAATGCCGTCTTTGAGGATAACAACTTTATCGCTCATCGCCATAGCTTCGCTTTGGTCGTGGGTTACATAGATTGAGGTAATTCCCGTTTCTTTTTGGATACGCCGTATTTCGTCCCTCATGTGCAAGCGCAGTTTTGCGTCAAGGTTTGAAAGCGGTTCGTCGAACAACAAAACACCGGGGCGAAGGACTAAGGCGCGCACAAGGGCGACGCGCTGCTGTTGACCGCCGCTCATTTGCGCCGGAACGCGTTCGGCAAAATCGTCCATTTTTACAACTTTAAGACCTTCCGAAACCCGCTGCACCATTTCGCTTTTTTCGCATTTTTGCAGTTTTAATCCGTATGCAATATTGTCGAATACGTTAAGATGGGGAAAAAGCGCATAGTTTTGGAATACCATACCCAAACCGCGTTTATCCGGCGTTTTGGCAATAACGTCTTCGCCGTCTATAATGATTTTTCCTTCGGTAGGCATTTCAAAACCGGCAATCATACGCAGTATTGTTGTTTTTCCGCAGCCCGAAGGTCCCAAAAGCGTTACGAATTCTCCGGGATTAATCGTTAAGTTTACCTGCTGAACGGCGTTTACTTTGCCGCGTGTGCTTGTCGTAAAGGTTTTTGTTAAGTCGACAAGCTTTACTTCCTTTGCATTATTTTTACTCATTTTAATATCCTTCATCGAGATTTATTCCCATTTTTTTCATAAAAAAGTACATAATCGACATAAAAAGCGCAACGATTGCAATTAATACAAGACAATACGCATTTGCCGCGCCGTAAAGGCCCTGGTCTACTTGATTCATAATTGCAACGGTCAGCATTTGCCATTTTGCGGAAACCAAAAAGATAATCGTACTGACAAGGGTCATGCCCCTTATAAAGGCGTACACAAGCGAGCTGAAAAATACGGGGCGGATAAGGGGAATCGTAATAGACGAAAATACCTTTTTCATACCCGCACCGCTTATTGTCGCGGCTTCTTCGATAGACGGATCTATTTGTTTTAAAGCGGCGATGCCCGCCCTTGTTCCGATAGGCATACTTCGTATAACAAGGGCTACAACCAAGATAAAACTTGTGCCCGTTAAAATAACCGGCGGCGTATTATAGGTTAATACGTAGCCGAGACCCAAAACCGTACCGGGCAGAGCGATTGCGATTAAAATAAACCATTCGAGCGTACGTTTGCCGGGGAAATTTTTTCTTACGATAAGGAATGCCGATACCATTGCTAAAATGGAAGAAACGGGCGTTGCAATCAATGCCAAAATAGTGGTGTCTTTTATATATCTTCCGCCGTAAGAAAAAACGTATTTCATCCATTTTAAAGAAGGCGAAAAATCGGCGCCCCACATTTTTACAAAGGCTCCGATAGGCACCATTGCGTACAGCAAAAGAACAAACAGCGATAAAAGCAGACAAACCGTATATATGGGCACGGTGGCCTTTTTCGATTTAATAAGATTTCGCTGTTTGGAAGCTTTTCCCGTAACGGTTACGTAGGATTTTTTTCCTATAACGCTGTTTTGAAGGTAAAAGGCCAAAACCGAAATAAGCAAAAGAATTACCGCCATCGCCGTAGCTCCGGTCATATCGTAACTTCCGATTCCCTGCTGGTAAATTTGAACGGCCATAGTCGTAAAGTTGCCGCCGATAACGATTGCGTTGCCGAAATCGGCTAAGCTTTGAATAAAAAGCAGCAGCGCGACGTTTGCCAAACCGGGGGCCATAAGGGGCAGGGTAATACTTCTAAAGACACGGTGTTGGTTGGAGCCTAAAGCTTGAGCCGCTTCTTCGATGGACGGGTCGATGTTTTGCAGCATGGCGGTAAGCATGAGGTAGCCGGTCGGGAAAAAGGATAAAACTTGCGTAAATGCCAATCCCCAAAAACCGTAAATGTCGGGGCGAATGCCCAATAATTTGTATGTAATAAGACCGCTTCGTCCGAACAGTAAAATAAAAGCTAAAGAAATGACAAAGGGCGGAGATACCATAGGAAGAATCGAAAAGATTTTAAAGATTCGTTTGTGCGGTATCGCCAAATAGGTGGTAGCATATGCAAAAATAAAGGCGATGAGCGTTCCCAAAAGAGAAACGACAATGCCTAAAATTAATGTATTGTAAATAATGCCCAAATCATAGGCATTTTTAAAAATATTTATATACGATTGAAACGAAAATCCGCCCTTTCCCAATACGCTTTCTTTTAGTATTGTAAAAAGCGGGATTACAATAAACATGATGACAACGACGCTTACGCTTATGACGGAAGCCAGTTGAACCGGATCCCGCATTGAAAAACGCAAATCTTTAAAATGCATTGCAAGCGCGTTGTGTTTTTTTTCGGTAACTTTAGAATAATTTTTATCCGACATTCATA
This sequence comes from Treponema sp. OMZ 840, assembly GCF_050937815.1. NCBI lineage: Bacteria > Pseudomonadati > Spirochaetota > Spirochaetia > Treponematales > Treponemataceae > Treponema > Treponema sp. OMZ 840. The sequence goes on along the minus strand of NZ_JACDIJ010000015.1, from coordinate 1,616 downwards.
TCCCCGTTAAAAAAGGGGCTGTCTTAAAAGCGGCCGGCTTTTAAGACAGCCCGGTTAAAATCGATTATTTTTTGGGAGGCGTTGTTTTGGTAAGTGTGTTAAACTTATCAAGGAATTCAGAACGGTGGGCTCCCGACCATGCGTCGTCCTGTACAATCAATTTTGCGTTTTTAATCGATTCGACTTCTTTCGGCGGGCGGGCTTTGGGGTTCGTTAAAAACTGTAAAGCGTTAACCGTTTGTCCGATTTCCTGACATTCGGCGGTCAGGGCAAAGTCTATGAATTTTTTAGCCGCATCCATTTCTTTGGCGCCTTTGATAATTGCAACCGCACCGATTTCATATCCGGTACCTTCGGAGGGGGTTGCCATAATGATGTGGTTGTATCCTTCGCGTTTAAAAGAAACCGCGTCATGCAAATAACCGATGGTTAAAGCGGTTTCGTGCAGCTGTACCATTCTTCCGCCCGCCGAGCCGCTTTTTGTGTATTGGCGTACGTTGTTGTTGAATTTTTGGATATAATCCCAGCCTTTTTCTTCGCCCATTACCTGCAAAATGGTGGAAAGCATATTGTATGCGGTTGAAGAAGAACCGGGGTGAGCCATAACAATTTCGCCCTTAAGTCTGGGGTCGAGAAGATCTTGCCATGAGGTAGGAAGTTTCATATTGTGAGAATCGAACCAGTCTTTGTCGCCGTAAAATCCCAAATAACCCGAATAAATTCCCGTCCATGCACCTTTTGCATCTTTAAACTGTGCGGGAATGTTTTTTGCTTCGGGGCTGATATAGTGTTCGAGCAAACCCTGATTGTCCGCTTCGATAAAGGTTAAAGAACCGCCGCCGTACCATACGCTTGCTTGCGGATTTTCTTTTTCGGCTTTAATTCGTGCGAAAATTTCACCGCCGCTCATACGGACATAGTTTGTTTTAATTCCGGTTTTTGCTTCAAACGCTTTGCAAACCGCAGCAGCATGTTCTTCCAAAAGACCGGCGTACACCGTTAATGTTTGTTCTTTTTCACCGCTTCCGCCTGCAAATACGGGAACGGCGGCAAAAACCGCAATAGCTAACATAAAAACCGCTATTTTTTTCATTTTTTGTCTCCTTAAGACAGTGTGGATGTATAGAGTATCTTGTTATGATACTTTTCCATTCTATACACTGTTTGTCTTTTTGTAAAGTTCTTTAAAATGAAACAGCGTAACAAAGTGTCAGCTTTGGAAGCTGTTTCATAGGTACAGATTGACAAAAAAACAGAGTTTTTCCGGAAAAGCTGCACGTAATGAGTTTTGCGCCAGGGAGAAGTAAAAAAGCGCAAGACGTTACAGTTTTTCTATTTCCGCCTCGGAAAGCCCGGTGATTTTGTGAATATCACCCAAAGGGTAATTCATCGACTTCATTACAGCTGCCGTTTCAAGTTTTGTTTGCCGGGCGCCTTGGGCAAGACCAATAGTTTCGCCCTTGGAAATACCCGCTTCCAAACCTTTGGTATAACCGAAATGTTCCCAAGAGGCCTTATCGTGTTCATACTTCATGCGGTTTTCATACAGCCACCGCTCTTTCGGGTCCTGCAGCATTACGTCTACCGTTTCATTTGCCTGTTCCATTGCAGGAGAG